>JAYVFP010000265.1:0-3225 GCA_043773025.1 Archangium sp. | reverse complement strand
TCTGGGCGAAGGCGGGCAGGGCGACGAGCAGAACGAGCAGAGCGGGTTTCATCGAGGCTGAGGGTAGCACTGGCGCCTCGACGGCCGTAGCCGCCCCTTATTTCGCGCTCGCAGGGACCTGAGCGGCAGGTTGAGGCGTCAGCCACATCACCAGCGCCGGCAGCAGGGCCATCACCGCTGCAAATGCAAACAGTTGATGGCCGCCGAAGCGGTCGTAGAGCCCGCCCGAGACGCGGTAGCCGACGATGCCCCCGACCCCGAAGGTGGCGGCGACGAAGAGCGTCTGTCCCGTGGCGCGTAAGGAACCCGGCGCGCGTTGCACCATCCACTCCACCGACGCGAGATAGAAGGCGCCGAACGTCAGGCCATGCGCTGCGGCTGCCGCCACGAGAACCCACGGGTTGCTGGTGAGCGACATCAGGGTCCAGCGGGCTGAGCTGATCAGAAAACAGAACAGGAGCAGCTTGCGCGGGCTGACGCGGCCGGCCCAGCGAGACCAGGTGGCCATCACCCCGATCTCCGAGATGACGCCCACGCTCGAGCTCACGCCCACCACCCACGCAGGCAAACCGAGGTCCTTCACGTGCGGCGCGAGACTGCCGTGGTACGGCGCGCACGAGATCCAGTGCAGCGCCGTCGCCAGCAGGAAGAAGATCACCGGCGGCTGGCGGGCCAGGGCGAAGGCGCTGTGAAAGCTCGGCTTGGGGCCATCGTGAAAACGGCCCGGCATGCGCGCGAGGGTCAGGCCACAGGCGAGGGCGGCGGCCGAGAGCAAGACCAGCGGCGCCAGCACCGTGGTGCGATCGATGTCTTTGATCAAGAACCCGAAAGGCAACGAGGCGAGCACGAAGCCCAACGAGCCCCAGGTGCGAATGCCCGCGTAGGTGCCCCCGTGACGATGAACGTGGTGCAGCGCCAGCGTGTCGGCCAGCGAGGTGATGCTGCTGGCGAAGGTGGCGTGCACGCTCAAGGCGATCAGCGCCTCGGCGAAGGTGGTGGCACGCGACAACAGGGCGTAGCCGACCACCCCGCCGCTCGAGGTCACCAGGAGTATGAGGCCCGGCCTGCCCGTTCGATCGGCCAACTGCCCCCACAGAGGAGGCATGAACAGCGCGAACAAGGGGCCCACCGCCAGCAAGGTGCCTGACTGGGCGCCCGTAAAGCCCAGAGTCTTGAAATACCCGGGCATGAAGGGCAGCGAGACGCCCACGGTCATGAAGAAGAGGACGTAGAAAAGGATGAGCGGGTACGGCCGCTCGCCGGGCTGGGCACCCACGTGGAATTCATCTATACGGCGCGAGCGATGCCCGGCGATACCGCCTCAGTGATCCTCATCAAGACGGTCGAGAACGAAGGCGAGCTCTTCCAGGCGTTGGCGATCCGCGAGATCGTCTTCATCGAGGAACAGAGCGTGCCGGAGTCCCTCGAGCGAGACGCCGATGACGCGGTGGCTTTTCACGTGCTCGCGATGGAAGGCAAACACGCCATCGGCACTGGCCGGTTGGTCTCGTTGTCCACGCCGCCCCCCGGCGAGTCGGGGAGCTGGGGCCGCATCGGTCGCATGGCGGTGCTGCAGAGCAACCGCAAGGGTGGCACAGGCAGTCGGCTGCTCACTGCGCTCGAGGCTGAAGCTCAGCGACGGAAGCTCAGCGGCATCCTTCTCCATGCGCAGCTCTCAGCGATGGAGTTCTACAAGCGCCATGGCTACGAGCCACACGGCGCGGTCTTCGAGGAAGCGGGCATGCCGCACCTCGAGATGAAGAAGCGCTTCAGCTCGAACTGAGGTCCCTCTGGGAGACTGTTGAAGTACGCCCTCGACTTCGCTCGGGCCGACCGGATTTCGGCCGGTTCCGTTCGTGCCGAGCGGAGTCGAGGCACTACTTCACCGGTCTCTCTGGGCGAGGGAGCTACCAATTCTTCTCTTCGACCTCAGGCTGCTTGGGCACCACGTCGTCTTTGCCCAGCCCGCGCTTGAGAATGCGCTCGCGCAGCTCGAGCAACGCCGGGAACAAGATGGTCGTGCCCAGGAACGTGCAAACCACGCCGACCACCGCGAGCAGCCCCACGCTGCGCAGCCCGGCATGGCGAGCGATGAGCATCGACGCATAACCCGCCGCGTTCGAACACGTGGCTACCACCGCCGTCAGGCCGGTGTGCTTCATGATCCGCGGCATCGAGCCGATGCCGTCTTCCTTGTACCGATGAAAGACGTGCACCGAGTTGTCGACGGCGATGGCCAGCAGGTTCGGCAACACCACCACGTTCAAGAAGTTGAGCGAGATGTCACCCAGGAACATGCCGCCGGGCAGGCACGCCATGCCAGCGAAGAGCGGGCCGGTCACCATCACCGCGTGCGTGAATTTCTTGAGCGCGATCCAGATCGTGAAGAACACCACCAGTGACGCGAGGCCCATGATCAACGGGCCGTCCTGTCGGATCAGCGCGAAGATCTTCGCGGCCAGCCGGTTCGCATCGAGGATCGGAGCGTGCAGCCCGCTCTGGTTGGCGCGCGCACCCACGCTGTTGAGATCGGCCGCCCACTCCTCGAGGCGACGCACATCGTGCAGGCCGAACCGGGGGAAGAGCAGCACGAAGGTGCCCTGGTGATCGAACGGCTCGAAGCGCCGGCGGAACTCGATGGGCAGCTCGTCGATGGTGTACGGCTGGGCCTGCGTCATCTCGACCAGCCGCTTGACCCGCGGGTCTTCTTTCTTCGAGTTGGGGAGCTTGCCGAGGACCACCCCGAGCTCGGCCATGATCGAAAGGCGCTTCTCGGTGTCGGCAGGCAGCAGGTCGTTGAGCGAGGCGATCTGCGCGATGCTCGACTCTTCTCCGCGCTCTTTCTGCACGTCTTTGGCGAGCTGGCTGACCTTGCGCGCGCTCTCGAGGCTGTCCACCCAGATGACGCCGGGGATCATGATGACCCCCATCTCTTTGGCGATGTGGATCTCGAGCTCGCCGGCCTTCGACTCACCGGTCAGCTTGAGCAGGTTGGTCTCGAAGCCGACCCGGTGGCTGATCAACAACGAGCCCGTCACCGCGAGCGCCATGAAGGTGACGATGCCGATCAGCACCGCGGTCGGAAGCCTGCGCGCAGGCGGCTCGACGTGATCGGGCACCACCGGCTTGGGCTTTCGAATCGCGAACCGCTCGGACAAGAAGAGCAGGGCGGGGCCGAAGAAGTAGGTCGACACCAGCGTGGCCACCACGCCAAACGCGGCGATG
>JAYVFP010000264.1:0-9370 GCA_043773025.1 Archangium sp. | reverse complement strand
GCTGGACGGCAAACTGAGTTTCAGAAAGCTATCGCATGGCTTCCCTCCATTCAGACCAGCCTTTCCTGGTCGCAACCGACTCCGCTCGGGATGAGCGGTGCCGGTTCGCTATTTGGAAATGTAAATTCCCCCAGCCGCCGAGGCGAGGTCGAGCGCGGCGTTGATGAAGAAGATCTTCTCGATCTGCTCGGAGGCCTCGAGGCTCTGCTTCGCGTTGAGCGCCGCGGGGTTCGCGTTCCACTCACGGATGAGCGTGTTCAACGCGAGGCCCAGGTTGACGGCGTTCCACAGCAGGTTGCCCAGGTGGAGGAACCGCACCCGCTCGTCGCGTTCGAGGCCAAACCCCAGCGCACCGGCCGCCATGTTGCCCACCGCCCAGCCGCCCAGCACGAACATGGCGACCTGACTGGTCTTCAGGCGCTCCCGATTCCAGGCTTCGAGATCGAGCGGTTGAGCAGCGAGGGTCACGGCCGCGATCAAGGCGAGCATGCCGCCGTGAATAACTTGTGATGAGGTCGAAGGCGTGACGATTTCGGTGGAGCGCGCGACAGAACTCAAGCGGGAGCTGCGCACGCAATTACTGCGGTGGTTCGATCGATCGAAACGAGATCTGCCCTGGCGCAAGTCGAGGGAGCCGTACGGCGTGTGGGTCAGCGAGATCATGCTGCAGCAGACCCAGGTCGAACGCGTGGTGCGGTACTGGACGAAGTTCCTCGCGCGTTTCCCCACGGTGAAGTCGCTCGCGGCCGCGCCGTTGGAAGAGGTGCTCGGGCTGTGGACGGGCCTCGGCTACTACTCGCGTGCGCGCAACCTGCACGTGGCCGCGAAGGAGATCGTCGCGCGGTTCGAAGGCGAGCTCCCCGACTCGGTCGATGCGTTGCTCACCCTGCCCGGCTTTGGCCGCTACACCGCGGGGGCCGTCGCTTCGATTGCGTTCGAGCTCGAGGCGCCCCTGGTGGATGGCAACGTGGCGCGCGTGTTCTCCCGGGTGCTCGAGCTGGATGGTGTGCCCGGCGAGAAGGCGCGAGAGGCCGCGTTGTGGGCTGCCGCCGAGGTGCTGGTGGCGGGCGCGCGGCCGGGTGACTGGAACCAGGCGTTGATGGAGCTGGGCGCGACGGTCTGCGTTCCCCAGAACCCGCTCTGTCTCGTCTGCCCGGTGAGCACGTCGTGCAAGGCGTTGGCGAGCGGCCGCGTCGCTGAGCTGCCCCGCCCCAAGAAGCCGCCGAAACGAAAGCGGCTCGAGTTGGCGGTCGCGGTCGCACGACGGGGTGACGAGGTGCTGCTGGCGAGGCGTGAGGAAAAAGGCCTGTTCGGCGGGCTGTGGGAGTTGCCCGGCATCGAGCTCGTGCTCGGCGCCACGGGCGATCACGCGCTGCAGAAGCTGCTGGGCAAGAAGGCGACCATCGGCCCCGAGCTCACCGTGGTCGAGCGCACGTTGACGCACCGTGAGCTCGTCATGCGACTGCATCCGGTCGCGCTCCCGAAGAAGCTCACCACGCCGCCACCCGGCTACCTCGAGTGGCGTTGGGTGCCGCGCGCCGAGCTTGCTGCGCTGGGCATGAGCTCGGCGACCCAGGGCGCGTTGGCCCAGACCACCGACTGAACGTTTCTCTCTTCAGCGCGCACGGTGTCTGTGTCTGCGATGCAGAACCCAATCGCACTCGCGGTGATCTTCGGGGTGTGGGCGGTGCGGCACCACGCGAACGTTCACGCTGGAAGGGCGCGCGGCAACTTCGCGGCCTCATTCCCGTGGGTCGACTCGCTCCTGGGGACTCGCCACCAGGCCGACTGGCCCTCCGGCCATGGCTCAGAGACCGGGATGCCCGAGGGGTGGCACCGGCAGTTGTTCTTTCCCTTCAGAGCAGCGCCCGCAGCCGCGCCTGCGCCAACAGAACCTCCGCGCTGATTCGCGCCGCGTCTTCGACGGAGTGCAGGCCCAGCCCACACGCAGGTGAGAGCAGCATGCGTGAGAGCACGCGCTCGAAGCTCGGAGTGCTCGCTCGCAACGACGCTTCCACCGAGTCGCACAGCTCATTCACGTCGTACTTCGCGCCCGCGTTCGTCGGAATGATGCCCAGGCACAACGTGCCGCCGTCTTCGAGAAATCGCAGCCACGCGCGCCGATCCTCCAGCAGCGCGTCGACAGACAGCCGGGCATCGAGGCTGATCAGGTCGAAGCCCAGCCCCAGCAACTCGCCCCACCGCGTCTGCCCGCAGCAGTGCACGCCCACGATCGCGCCGGCCTCACTGGCCGCTCGCCGCACCGCCTCGAGCGCAGCGACCGGCAGCGGCCCCATTGCCAGCCCGGGCTCATCGAGAACAACGATCGGCGTCACCTTGGCCGCGATCAGCTCCCGCGCCAGCGCCGCCGCCTTCGCTGCGAGCTGCTCGATCACGCCTTCGCGCCGATCCGAATACGCCATCACGGTCGCGGGCCCGGCGAGCTGGGCCTTCGCAAACCGCGCCCCCCGCAACTGAAGCGCACTCGTGAACGGCTCGAGCGAAGGCGGCAACTCCGCGCTCAACGCGAGCGGCAGCATCCGCTCCCCCGCGACCTCCGGCAGGTAGGGAACATCCTGTTGCATCGACAGTTGCAGCGCTTCGGCCAATGAAAGCGGCAGGCTCCCGACGCCGGTCGTCGCACACGGGGGCAGCAGACTCAGTGCGTCACGACCGTTCACGGGCACAAGTCTAGCCGGGGCGAGAAGTCGCGCTGGCGATGTCGAGCGCGGCGAACCAATACCCTTCTCTCAAAACTCATCGAGGAGCAAACGAGAGCTGCTGGTGCCGCCCGCCATGAGGCGACCCCTGAGGAGAAACGCTTTGACCGCCAAAGCGTGGATCCTTATGGTGGCTCCGCGATGGAAAACCCCCTCACTCCGTACCTCCCTGTGGCAGTCGTGCTGCTGCTGGCCGGCGGCATGGCCGTCATCATTCCTTTTCTGGCCGGTGCACTCGGCCCCCGCAGCATGAGCACGGTCAAGTCAGAGCCCTTCGAAGGCGGTAATGCGCCGATGGGCTCGGCTCGCCAGCGGTTTGCGGTGAAGTTCTACGTCGTCGCGCTCCTCTTCATCGTGTTCGACGTCGAGGCCGTGTTTCTTTACCCGTGGGCCGTGAACTTCAAGGCGCTGGGTTGGTTTGGGTACATCACCATGGCGGTCTTCGCCTCAACGCTGGTCGCCGCGCTCGCATACGTCTGGAAAAAGGGCGCGCTGGACTGGGAGAGCTGAACAATGTCCGACGACTTGCCGATCATCACCACGCGGAAGGATGACGCCCAGGGCTTCATCCAGAACATGATCTCCAAGGGCCTGGGCTGGGCGCGGAAGTACTCGCTCTTCACCTACCCGTACGCCACGGCCTGCTGCGGCATGGAGTACATGTCGGTCGCGGCTGGCCGCTACGACATCTCGCGCTTCGGTGCCGAGTTCCCCCGCTTCTCCCCCCGCCAGGCCGACCTGCTCATGGTGATTGGGACCATCAACCTGAAGCAGGCGCCGATCCTCAAGCGCGTCTACGAGCAGATGACCGAGCCCAAGTGGGTGGTCAGCTTCGGCGTGTGCGCGTCTTCGGGCGGCTTCTACGACAACTACGCCGTGCTTCAGGGCATCGACCGGATCATCCCCGTCGACGTGTACATCCCCGGTTGCCCGCCCCGCCCCGAACAGATCCTCGACGGACTCATGCTGCTGCAGGAAAAGATTCAGAATCAGCGGCACTACCTGGGCAACAAGCAGCCGATCACCGAGCGCCCGGGCTACCGCGATCTGACCAGCAAGTAATTCCGCTACCAGCGGTGATACGCCGGATGCCCCGGCTCAACCGCCACGAAGGTCCCCCGGCAGGTGCCACGCACCTTGCCCTGGGCTTCGAGAACACCCTCCACCACGCAACGATCATTCGTCGACTCGACGACCTTCGCCGTCAGAGTCACGGGCTGGTCCGTCGGGCACGGCCGCTTCAACACGATCGCGTAGTCCGCGGTCACCGTGCATGGGGGCGACTCCAGGCCCCGCTTCACCATCAGATGATGCGCCGAAGCCCAGTTGCAGTGGCAGTCGAGCAGCGACCCGATGATCCCGCCGTTGAGCACGCCCGGGAAGGCCTCGTGGTACGGCTCGGGCGTCCACGTCGCCACCACCTGCTCACCCTGCACGAAGCTGCGAATGCGCAGGCCCTTCTCGTTGCTGGGGCCACAGCCAAAGCACGCGTTGTGGGGGGCGTACGTCTCCTGGAGACTCTTCCCGGCACTCATCGCGAAGCCATCGTCCAATCCCCCGGCTCGCCGTGGGCCGCCTTGAGCACCGCGTACTCGCGGCGAACGGCTCGCACGTAGTTGTGCCAGAGGTCGGTGTTCTTGGCCTTGTAGGCGCCGATGAGCCGGTTGGGCCCGGCGTTGTAGGCCATCAGCGCCAAGTCGAGCCGGCCGCGGAAGAGCTCCTTCAAGTACTTGAGGTAGCGCACGCCCAGCCGCACGTTGAGCGCCGGGTCAGCCTCCAGCTCGGCCTGGCTGAGCTTGACCCCTTCACGTTGGGCGACCCAGGTCAGGGTGGTCGGCCGCAGCTGCATCAGCCCACGCGCGCCCACCACCGACGTGGCGTGCTGGCGGAACTCTGACTCGACCTCGATGACGGCCATCACCAGCATGGGGTCGAGACCGGCGCGCTCCGACTCTTCGGCGATGGCTTCAGCCACGTGCTCCCGCAGCTCGATGCCCCAACCCGGCGCGCGCTCCGCCAGGGTCGCTTCGATGCGGGCAAAGTCGGGGTGGCGCACGGTGCGCACGCCTTCGACCTGCACGCCCGTCGCGGCCGGCGGCGCCGCCAGAGGCCACAAGCTGCAGGCGATGGTGACCGCGCTCGCGGCAGCCACCAGGGGGAGCGCCCACTTCACTTCGAGAGCCCCTCGAGGCGTTTGGTCAGCGCGTCCAGGCGGGCGTTGAGCTGCGCCACCTCTTCACGACGGGGGACCTTGAGGCGCGCCACGGAGGTCTTCACGACCTCCTCGACCCGGCGCTCCAGATCCTTCCGCTGCCCAGCGAGGCGCTCGCTCAACTTGCGCGCCTCCTCCTGGCTCATGCCCTGGATGCGGCCGAGGAGCTTCTGCGCTTCCTCTTCCGCCCCGTGCACGGTGGTCAGGGCCTGGCTCCAGATCTGTTGGAAGAACTCCATGGCACACCTCCAACCACATGTAGCCGCCAGGGGGCAACCCCCCTTGGCAACAGGCTGAAACGGTTACGCCGACGCCGTGGGCTTCTTGGCGATCAGCAGGTCGACCTTCTTCGAGAGGCGCACAAGCTCTCGATTCAGCTCGACAATTTCGTCATGCGACGCAACGCCGAGCGCCGCGAGCACCTGATCCTGCAAGCCGTCGAGGCGCTTCTTGACCTCACCACCCACCGCGCCCACCTGCTTCTCGAGCTGCTTGAGTGGCTTGCCGGTGCGCACGCCCTTGATGAGCGTCTCAATCTCTTTCTGCTGCGCCTTGCCCCGCTTGACGAGCTCCTTCTCGAAGCTCTGCAGGCGCTTGCGCGCGTCTTCGAGCTGACCAAGAAAGAGGTTCTGCACTTCAACGACGGGCGACGACTGAACGGTCTGCTTACGAGCCATGGGGAAAACCTCCACTGCGAGTTATGACGCACTGCGATATAACGCAGCGCAGCATTCATGCAAGTGGGGTCCGGTTAATTGCTGACCGAGTACCCAAAAAAAGAGCGGCCCCGGTGAGGGAGCCGCTCTTGGGGCTACTCGAAGCTGAGGGTCAGCTCAGGCGCCTGATTCGGCGCGGCTGTTCGAAGCGGGGCTCTGGAGCGCAGAGGGATTGCCGGCGTGCGTGGCAGCCAGCGCGTCCTCCATGCTCTGAACCTCGTCGGCGGGGCTGTCGACCTGGATGTCCAGGTGCTTGTAGTTCGGCAGACCCGTCCCCGCGGGGATGAGCCGGCCCATGATGACGTTCTCCTTGAGACCGCGCAGGTAGTCGACCTTGCCGCTGATGGCCGCCTCGGTGAGCACCTTGGTCGTCTCCTGGAAGGAGGACGCCGAGATGAACGACTCGGTGGACAACGACGCCTTGGTGATGCCGAGCAGCAGAGGCTCGCCGACTGCCGGGCGACGGCCCGCGTTGAGCGCCTTCTCGTTCTCTTCCTCGAACACCCACTTCTCGACCTGCTCGTCGATGAGGAACTCGGTGTCGCCCACGTCGGTCACACGCACGCGCCGCAGCATCTGGCGCACGATGATCTCGATGTGCTTGTCGTTGATCTTCACGCCCTGGAGTCGGTAGACCTCCTGCGTTTCGTCGACCAGGAAGCGCGCGAGTTCCTTCTCGCCCAGCACCTTGAGGATGTCGTGCGGGTTGGCCGCGCCGTCCATCAGCGACTCACCGGCACGCACGCGGTCACCGGCGTGCACCGTGATGTGCTTGCTCTTGCTGATCAAGTACTCCTTGGCGAGGTCAGGGCGGGCTTCGCCGTTCACCTCAGGGGTGATCATCAGCTTGCGCTTGCCCTTGGTGTCCTTACCGAACGACACCATGCCGTCGATCTCCGCGATGATCGCGTGATCCTTCGGCTTGCGGGCTTCGAAGAGCTCGGCCACGCGGGGCAGACCGCCCGTGATGTCCTTGGTCTTCGTGGTCTCGCGGGGAACACGGGCCACCACTTCACCAGGGGTGATCTCCTGGAGGTCGTCCACGGCCAGGGCGGCGCCCTGGGGGAGGAAGTAGCTGGCGGGCTGACCGTTGGGCAGGGTGCGAACTTCACCCTTGCCGTCGCGAATGGTGATGCGCGGGCGGGCTTCCGGGTCGCGCGACTCGATGATCGTCCGGCGGCTGAGGCCGGTGACCTCGTCGGTCGACTCGTTCATCGTGACGCCTTCGATGATGTCTTCGAACTTCACCGCGCCGCCGACTTCCGACAGCAGCGGCATGGCGAAGGGTTCCCACTCACCGAGCTTTGCACCGGCCTCGACCTTCTGGCCTTCCTTCGCCATCAGGCGCGCGCCGTACACCATGCGGTGACGCTCACGCTCACGGCCTGAGTCGTCGACGATGATGATCTCACCGTTGCGGTTGGTCACCACCGACTCGCCGCCCGTACGCTTCACGCTCGAGAGGCCGACGAACTTCACCGTGCCGGCGAAGCGGGCGGTCAGCTCGCTCTGCTGCGAACGGCCCATGGCCGCGCCGCCGACGTGGAAGGTACGCATGGTCAACTGCGTGCCGGGCTCGCCGATGGACTGGGCGGCGATGACGCCGACCGCTTCACCGACCGAGACCTTGCGGCCGCGGGCCAAGTCACGGCCGTAGCACTCGACGCAGATGCCGCGCTTGGTCTGGCAGGTCAGGCCCGAGCGGATCTTCACCCGGTCGAGACCTGCGTTGACGACCTTGAGCACGCGCGCTTCGTCGATCTCTTCGTTGGCGCGAACGAGCACCTCGCCCGTGACCGGGTCGTGGATGTCGTCGAGGGCCACGCGGCCCAGGATGCGCTCGTTGAGCGGCTCGATCTCTTCGCCACCTTCGACCAGCGCCGAGATGACGATGCCGTCGAGGGTGCCGCAGTCGTACTCGTTGACGATCGCGTCCTGCGCGACGTCGACCAGGCGGCGGGTCAGGTAACCCGAGTTCGCCGTCTTGAGCGCGGTGTCGGCGAGGCCCTTACGAGCGCCGTGCGTCGAGATGAAGTACTGGTGCACCGACAGACCCTCGCGGAAGTTCGCGGTGATCGGCTGCTCGATGATTTCGCCAGAGGGCTTCGCCATGAGGCCACGCATGCCGGCCAGCTGACGAATCTGCTGGGTCGAACCACGCGCGCCCGAGTCGGCCATGATGAAGATGGGGTTGAAGCTCTTCTGAGTGCGGGTCTCGCGTTTGCCTTCGCGGCTGATGCCCGAGATCGACTCTTCCGAGATCATTTCCATCATCTTCTTGGTGATGGCTTCAGTGGTCTGCGCCCAGATGTCGATGACCTTGTTGGAGCGCTCACCGACGGTGATGAGACCCTCGAGGTACTGGTTCTCGACCTCGGTCACTTCCTTCTGCGCCGCTTCGATGAGCGTGTACTTCGCAGGAGGAATGATCATGTCCTTGAGCGCGATCGAGATGCCGGCCTTGGTCGCGTTCGTGTAGCCGTACGAACGAATGCGGTCGGCGAGGAGAACGGTCTCCTTCTCGCCCGTGAGGCGGTAGCAGATGTCGATCAGGTTCCCGAGCTGCTTCTTGTCGAGGACCTTGTTGACCTCGTCGAAGCCCACGCGCGTCGGGATGATCTCGAACAGGAGCACGCGACCGACGGTGGTCTCGTAGATCTTCCCGTTCAAGCGGCACTTGATCTTCGCCTGGAGGTGCACCGCGTTCTGGTCGTACGCCGCACGCACTTCGTTGGCGGACGCGAACGTCATGCCTTCGCCGTCCGCGAACTCGCGCGGGCGGGTCATGTAGTAGATGCCGAGCACCATGTCCTGCGTGGGCACGATGATGGGCTTGCCGTTGGCGGGGCTCAGGATGTTGTTCGTCGACATCATCAACGTGCGCGCTTCCATCTGAGCTTCGATGGACAACGGCACGTGCACGGCCATCTGGTCACCGTCGAAGTCGGCGTTGAACGCCGTGCAGACGAGGGGGTGCAGCTGAATGGCCTTGCCTTCGATGAGCACGGGCTCGAACGCCTGCATACCGAGGCGGTGGAGCGTGGGGGCTCGGTTGAGGAGCACCGGGTGCTCGCGGATCACCTCATCGAGGATGTCCCAGACCTCGGGGCGCTCCTTCTCGACCATCTTCTTGGCCGACTTGATGGTGGTGACGTAGCCCTTCTCTTCGAGCTTGTTGTAGATGAACGGCTTGAAGAGCTCCAAGGCCATGATCTTCGGCAGGCCGCACTGGTGCAGACGCAGCTCGGGGCCGACGACGATGACGGAACGGCCCGAGTAGTCGACGCGCTTACCGAGCAGGTTCTGGCGGAACCGGCCCTGCTTGCCCTTGAGCATGTCGGACAGCGACTTGAGCGGACGCTTGTTGGCACCGGTAATCACGCGACCGCGGCGGCCGTTGTCGAACAGCGCGTCGACCGCTTCCTGGAGCATGCGCTTTTCGTTGCGGACGATGATGTCCGGGGCGCGCAGCTCGATCAGGCGCTTCAGACGGTTGTTGCGGTTGATCACGCGGCGATACAGGTCGTTGAGATCCGAGGTGGCGAAACGGCCGCCGTCGAGCGGAACCAGCGGGCGCAGCTCGGGCGGGATAACCGGCACGACGTCGAGGATCATCCATTCGGGCTTGTTGCCCGAATCGATGAAGCTTTCGACGACCTTCAAACGCTTGATGATCTTCTTGGGCTTGAGCTCGGACTTGGTGGTCCGCAGATCCTCCATCA
>JAYVFP010000263.1:0-9379 GCA_043773025.1 Archangium sp. | reverse complement strand
ACCGTTCATCCCGAGCGGAGTCGAGGGATTACCTCGCCTTCGGGCGGTCAGTGCCCCCTCGACTGCGCTCGGGGAGACCGGTGATTGGAGTGACTTCTATTTCGGCCAACCCTGTCGGGCTGAACGGATTTCGGCCGGTTCCGTTCGTGCCGAGCGGAGTCGAGGCACCTCTTTCACCAGAGCTTATTTCGAGTTCACCACCGCCACCGCATCGAGGTCGAAGCCTCCGCCGGGCGGCCCGTAGAACCGATTCGCACCGCTGTCCGTGATGCGCACGAACCGCGCGGTGCGCAGGCCTACTTCGGCGAGATCAAACCCATCTCCACCGGCGACTGACGGATCAGTTCCCGAGATGCCTTGATCAGGGTTCGCATAGACCGGCTTGGTGCCTGCACAACCTGCGACGCCGCCATCCAGCTGCGCCGCGCACGGAAACTTGCGCCAATCCATCCCGTCTTCGCTGACCTCGACCACGCCCGTCTCCAAAAACCCCGTGAAGGGGTTCTCGAAGACGAGCAGGTCGACGCCCGGCCCATCGATGGCGATGAGGTCGACGAACTCCAGCTCGATGACGCCGTCCTTACCCAGCGACAACACGTTCAACGAACCGGTCGTCTCCCCCTGCCCCGACGGAGCGCCGAGCACCACGCCGGGGAAGAGATCTTGCCCAAAGCCCGCACCTGGCCCCGGAACAAATCGCACCACACGATCCGCCCACGGATCACCCGCGTCGGCCTCGAGCCCCGCGTCGATCTCTTCCGGGGCCACGCCGCACCCCGCGAGCAGGAGAAGAACGAGCCACCTCACGGCTGGATGTCGAGCAGGCGACGGCCGTTCTTGTCTTCGATACCCACCAGCAGCCGCGGCCCGTTGCTCTGAATGAAGAGCACGTTGCTGCAGGTGTTCGTGGTGCTCAGCACGCGCACCTTCGTGCCCACGGTGATGGTCTGCACGCCCGAGCCGCTCAAGGTCAACGGAACGCGATCCACGTGACTGACCCGCGCGGTGAAGGTCTGGTCGAACGAACCCATCGACACGAAGGCGTCGTTACCGGCTCCCGCGAGATCCAACACGTCTTCAGTGGGGTTGGGCGAGGCCACCAGCACCTCGGGCGCCAACGCGAAAGGCACCGTGCCGAGGTACGTCGACGGTGGCACCGCGCGCACGTAGTTCCCCATCATCGGCGCGCTGCCGTAGTAGCCGATGAGGGCGACGCCGTTGGTGGTGGCCGAGATGAGACCCGAGCCGAGCCACGCGGCGTCGAAGGTCGCGAAGGCAGTGCCGGCCTGCGTGCTCGCGTTCAACGCGTACGCCCCTGCGCCGTTGGCGGTGCCCAGCGCAATGCCATTGACGAGGAAGCCGAGCGAGGACGCACCCGTCGCGTCGTAGTTGCCCGGCGCATTGACGAACGAGACGCCCGCATCGGTGGTCTCGATGAGCGCCACATTCGCTGAGACTCCGGACGTCGTGTAGCCGGCGAGCAGCTTACTGCCGCTGACCGCGAGGTAGGCACCGGCGAAGATCGTCGCGGTCGCATCACCCGGTGCGCGGATGGTGGAGACCGTCGTGCCAGCGGTGAGGGTGGGGAAATTGCCGAGCCGCTTCACCGTGTCGTCCGAGGAAAGCCCAAAGACGGTGTCGCCGATCGCCGCGACCTGCGTGATGCCGGCCGGGAGCGTCGCGGTCTGCTGCACGACCGAGCCGGTGCCCAGCACGTACGTTCCCAGGCGCACGTCGTGCGTGATGGAGTCGCACGGGTTGCCAGCGTCCACACCGGCGTCGACCCCTGCGTCCATGCCGGCATCTGCGTTGCCGCCACCCGTGCCGCCGCCCATCGCACCGCCGCCACTTCCGCCGCCCGTCACGGTGCCTCCTCCGGTTCCGCCACCAGCGCCACCGTCCACTTCAGGGCCGGGGCCCGGGCAACCGAGGAGCACCACTGCGCACACCACTGCCAACAGCATCTGATTGGTCTTCACGTTCATCTCCAACGCGATCCCCTCGGATCACGTCTCTGGCGAAACGAGTGGACGCGTGGACGGGTGCAATGCCGAAAAGAACGCAGCGTGACCCGCCAACGCGCTCCCCTCGGAGCCGGTGGACACTTCATCGCTGGCAGGTTTTCGGACTTGCAGGCGCGCGCTTCGAAAAAATCCGAAGTGCTCCTACTCGCCGTCGCTTCCCAGGAACCCCAATGGCCCCCAGTGCTTCGAGTTGACGGCTTTCGTTCCTGCTTACCGCTGCGGGGCAGTCCCGGAGTTACACCGGTGTTCCCTTACCGACGACGCAGCGCGTGTACGGCGGGCGGTGTAGTGGGTCAATGTTTTCAGTCGACGCTGAAGAGTTTCGCGCAGCTCACCCCAACGCTCTCCTCCTCGGGGGAAGGGTGACATGCGTATAGTGATGCTCGTGCGGGCACTCTTCGCGGCGGGCCTTCTGGTGCTCCTGGGCTGCCCGCTGCCCAGCAACGTCGTCTACCGGTGCGAATCGAACGGCTCGTGTTCACAGCCCGGGCTCGTCTGTGCTTCCGATGGGTTCTGTCGTGAATTGCTCATCGATTCAGGCGTGTGCTTGCCCAAAGATCGCGCGGCGGCGTGTGCCTCGGTCGAGTGCGGCTTCATCAGTGACGGCTGCGGCGCTGAGCTCGAGTGTGAACGCCCGTGCCCCGCCCCTCAAGAATGCGGTGTCGCACAGCCCAATCGATGTGCCCTGCCTTCCCTGTGCTCCGGTGAGAACTGGTGCTGGGAAAATCCGCTGCCTCAAGGAATGACGCTGAACGCGTCAGTGCGCATCGATGCGCGTCACACCTGGTTCGTCGGCGAGAACCGGGTAATCGTCTTCTTCGATGGTGAACGCTCGCGGCTGCAAGACGCGCCGGCGCCTCCGGGTGTGGAGCTGCTCGCGCTTCACGGCACCGCTGGCAACGACGTCTTCGCGGTCGGCAACGGCGGCGTGACGTTGCACTTCGACGGCACTCGCTGGGAACGCGAGGGCACGCTGTCTGGCTTCAACAACCAGCTGCGCACCGTGTGGAGCTTCGGTGATGGCGGCGCGATGGCCGCGGGTCCCGGCGGCCGATTGCTCACGCGCGCGGCGCTGGTGGATCCCTTCTCGCGGTGGGCGCTGGAGACCTTCCCGTCGACCGAAGAGATCATCGAAGTGTTCGCGGACTTGGCGGGTGAGGCGTACGCGGTCACCCGGCGCAATGAGCTGTTCATCAGGCCCTCGAGCACAGGCACGTGGGCGCGGCTCGACACGGTGCCCCTGACTGAGACGCTCTGCGCCGTGGCGCGCGGTGACGGCCTGACCTTCGGCGGCACCAACCCCGACCGTGCAAACCTGATGCACCGCGATCCCGACGGAGGCTGGCGCCAGCTCACCGACGCCGGCTTCACCACCACGGGGTTCACGCGCGGTGATGGCGGCGTGTTCGTGCTCAGCAACGGCAGCCAGTTTGCCTGGCTCGATGACGCTGATCAGCTCACCCGCTTTCAAGTGCAGCCCGGTAGCTGGAACACCGGCACCGCGTTGCCCGGGCCCAGGCTGCTGCTTGCGGGCCTCGGTGGATCCACCGCGGTGGTGGATCTCGATGGCGGGCTGACCTGGCGCAGTACGCCCCGCGTGCCCCGCGGGCTCTTTCTCAACGCGGTGTGTGGTTACGCGCCCGGGGCGATGTTCGCGGTCGGTGGCACTGACTCCAACGCGGGCTGCGCGACGTGCAAGGTGCGCTGGCTCGAGCGGCAGCTCACCACCAGCGGCGTGCAGTGGGTCGGGAACGAGTTTCAGTTGGGCAACACCACGCAACTGCTCGCCTGCTACGCAGAGGGGCCCGACCGGGTCTGGCTCACCGGGGATGATTCGAAGTTCGTGTACCAGTCAGCCGGCGCGCCCACGTTCGGTGACTTTGGTGGTTCGGTGCCGGGGCGGTACTCAGGCGCCTGGGGCACGACCGATGCGGGGTACTTCTTCGCGCGCCGCGAGAGCTCGGAGCTGACGACGTCGGTCGACGGTCTCAGCGCGTTCGTCACCACCAACGTGAGCGCGCCGTCGGGTGTGTCGTCGGTCTGGGGCCTGGGCCGCGA
Source organism: Archangium sp. (assembly GCA_043773025.1). Taxonomy (GTDB): domain Bacteria; phylum Myxococcota; class Myxococcia; order Myxococcales; family Myxococcaceae; genus Archangium_A. The sequence continues at coordinate 5,297 of JAYVFP010000263.1, read as the reverse complement.
CGACATGCTCGTAGTGGGGCTCAATGGGGCGACCAGCCGCTTCGATGGCACGTCGTGGATTTCAGCGAGCGGACTTGCGCAGACCCAGTTCGCTGGCGTGCATGGGGCGCGGCTGGCGGATGGGGGGCAGCGGTACGTCGCTGCCGGGAGCTCGGGCGTTCTGTATTCGCTGGAGGGTGATGCGGGGCTCGTCACGCAGGTCAGCCCCGCGGTGGATTTCAGGGCAGCGTGGGTTTCGCGGCGGGGCACGGCGTGGGCCGGCGGGAGCGCTTCGGATGGTGGCGCGTTCGTGATGCGCGGTGGCGCTGCGGCCTGGAGCGTGTTGCCGCTCACTTCGCCGCGGCCGGTGACTGGCGTTTTCGGGTTGGATTTACCGGATGGCGGTGTGGAGCTGTGGGTGAGCGGACCGCTGGGCATGGTGCTGCGGCGCTCTGAATGACGCGCAGGGTCGGGGTGAGGGGCCGTTCGGGCTCCAGAGTCGAGCCCCTCACCCGGCCTGCGGCCGACCTCTCCCCGCTCACGCAGGGAGAGGTTTTTTCCTTTTCGTCTTTGCTGCATCGGCGTGGCAGATCATGTCGATCACCACGGTGCTCGCGAGGATCAACACCGGGTCTTCACCCTGTTCGATCTCCACGCCGTACGTGTCGGTCAACGAGAACCACCGCTTCGAGACCGTGGCCACCGTGCGGCTTCCGCGCGTGAACGTGTACTCGTGGTCGAGCAAACTGCCCTGTGCCTCGAGATCATCCGGCCCCGGCACGTCGACGGTGAACCCGCAGCGGAAGAGATTGATCAGATCCTTCTTCACCACCGCCGCCACTTCACCGTTGCGCAAAATCTCGTACGACGGCGTCAACGCGATGAGGCGCTCGCGGATGAAGGCCAGCTCCTGGCCCTGCATGTCTTCGAACGCCAGCTTCTCGCGCAACACCGTGAAGGCCTTGCCGTCGACCTGAAAAACGGGCTCGCCCGCTTCATTCTTGATGGTGAAGTCGTCACCGAAAGAGATGACGTCCTGCCGGAGCAAGTAGCGCATGACACCCTTTTAGCTCGGCTACACTCGCGGGCTTGCTCGTTCCGACTGCAGTGCTCCTCGCGACTCTTTCAGCCAGTCCCACCAAGCTGGCCGCTCCCGAGTGGTCGACCGTGAACATTCCGGCAGACCTCGCCGCATTTTTCGCAGGTGAAGTGGCCCGCACGCTGCGCACGCAAGGCTTCGAGGTCATCACCTCGCGCGACATCGCCACCGTGCTGGGCCTCGAGCGGCAGAACTGCTGCTGGGGTGATCCGAAGACGTGAACAGCTGCATGAGCGAGCTGGGCGCCGCGCTCGGCTGCGATGCGATTCTCACCGCCAACCTCGCCCGCCTCGACGACACGTACCAGGGCAGCTTGCGCGTGCTCTCGGCGCGCGACGGCAAGACGCTCGCGGATGAACCCATCGAGGCCAATGGTCAGAAGGCGCTGGCCCGCGAGTTGGAAGCGGCCGCGTTGCGACTGGTCAAAAAGCTGCGGCCACCACCACCGCTGCCTCCCCCCGCTTCGGCGCGTGCTCTGTCGTGGGTTCCCCTCGCCGCAAGTGTCGCGCTCGGCGTGGGGGCGGGCGTCACGCTGGGCCTTGCCAACTCGAACTACGCTCAGGTTCCCAGCGTGGGTGAGGCGCGCGCGGTGCGGCTGGCGGAAGACGGCAGCGCGTTGCAGGCCGCTGGGCTGACGATGGCGGGTGCGGGTGCGCTCGCGGGGGCGGTGTTGATGTTCGCCCTGGGAGGGCAGCCGAACGTCACGCCTCAGGTCAGCGTCATGGGCAGCAGCGCCGCCTTCGGGCTCAGCGGGGTGTTCCCGTGAGGAACCAGGTGGCCCCTCGACTGCTTTCGGGGCGAACGGTGACGGTGACCCCTCGACTTCGCTCGGGGAGAACGGTGGGCGCGCTGATGGTCGCATTGCTCGCGTCATCCTGTCTCGAGTTCGACGCGCAGCTCGCGCGCTGCCGCGTGGCCGGCGTCTGGATCTGCGGTGATCAATTCGTCGACGGCGGCACCGCCGATGCGGGCGGTGACGGGGAAGCGCTCGCGTGCAACCGCGGCTGGTGTTGGGATCATCCGCGGCCCACCGGCGTCGTGCTCGAGACCGTCTGGGGCACCGGGCCCAACGACGTGTGGGTCGCCGGCCAGCTCGGCACCCTGCTGCACTTCGACGGCACGAAGTGGAACTCGTACAACCAGGACGCGCGGTACCGCTTCACGTCGAGCTGCGGGCACGACGGCAGCGTGTACTTCGGCGCTGCGGCGAGCGGCATGCTCAACCGCCTCTTTCAGTGGAACGGCGCGTTGAACGAAGTGCCGAACTCGCGCGACGACATCAACCAGCTCTCCTGTGGCCCGAGCGCCCTGTGGATGGCGCAAGAAGTGGGCGCCTCGCGCATGAGCTGGGCCAACTCGGCCATCACGCGGCAGTTCACCCTCACCGCCGGCACGGATGAACGATGCACCGGCGTGGCGGAAGACGGGAACAACTGCGTGGTGGGCTGCATGTCGGGCGGCACCGTGACGCCGTTCGTGCGCCTGCGCGGGTGCGACGGGGGCGTGGAACACGAGGTCATCGACGATGGTGGCCTGGGGGCGAGCTTTGGCACGCGCGCGCTGTGGAACGACTCCAACCGCGGCATGATGGCCGGCATCACCGGGGAGCGTGGGCAGCTCTGGCAGCGCGATGCCGGCTGGTCCCCCGCGTGGTCGGGCGCTCTGAGTTTCAACAAAGACGTCTATGCCGGCGCGCCCACGGCACAGGGCAGCATCGCGGTCGGCGCCAACGGCCTGGTGGTCGAGCTCACCGCGAACGGACCGGTCGAGTCGTCCGTTCCCTCGAGCGGCAACAGCTATCACCGCGGCGTCTGGTCGCCTTCTTCGGGTGATGCGTGGGTGGTGGGCGACCGCGGCTGCATCCTCGAGCGCGATGCGGGCGTGTGGGTGCCCCGCTCAGCCTGCGCGGTAGGCTTCGAAGACTTCAGCACCGAGCCCCGCTTCGCTGCCATCACCGACAACGCGCTCTACGAACGCGGCGCCGACGGCTGGGTGTTCGTGGACGACCTCCCCACGGGTCAACGAAGCTTCTGGGCGTACCCCGATGGTGGCGGCTACGCGTTCCTCTCGGCGACCCAGCTGAGCACCTCGGCAGGCACGTTGCCGGTGAGCTTCAACGACGCGCAGCGCATGTTCGTGGTCTCTGAAGGGCGCGTGGTGATCGCTCGCGCGAACGGCACGCTGCTCGATACGGATCTCCGCGGGAAGGCGCCGGTGTCGTTCGACGCGGGCGTGGTGATCAACAGCTTGAGCGGGGAAGCCGACGGCACCGTGTGGGCCGCGGAGAATTCGGGCGTGGTGCTGCGCTCAAACAGCGCTGGCGAGTGGATGACCGAAGACGTGGGGCTCACCGGCGACATCAGCGAGCTGGCGCTTGGTTTTGGCCGGCAGTGGGCCCTCAGCGGTAGCCAACTGGCCACCCGGCAGTTGGGCGCAGCGTGGACGAAACACACCTTGGTTCAGGGCGCGTTCGAGCGCGTGGTGCCCATCGACGCACAGACGGCGCTGCTCTTCCGTGACGACAACAACACCGCGCTCGAGGTGAAGGCCAACTTCGTGGTCAAGGAGATTGGCGCTCCGCCCACCATGCTGCGCAGCCGCATCGTGGTGCGCGGTGACGAGGTGTGGGCGGCGGGTTGGGAAGGCGGGATTGTGAGGTTCAAGGTTCGTTGAGTGCCCCTCTCCCCAGAGAGGGCGGGTCATGCAACTCGGGCGAAGTGGTGCGCGAGGCGCTCCAGCAAAAGCGCGTTCTCGGCTTCCGCTGCTTTCAATTTGGGAAGTGCTGCTTGCAGCTCGGCCGGGTCCTTCTCGTAGAGCTCGAGCAGCTCTGCGTCGCGGCTGAGCCACTCGCCGTACGCATCGGCGGTCAGCTCGGGGTGGAACTGCAGGCCGAAGCTGTGGCCCAGCCGGAACGCTTGCTGGGTGTAGCGATCCGTCGAAGCGAGCAGCGTCGCGTTGGGCACCGCCGTCCAGGTGTCTTCGTGCCAGTGCGCCACCACCGACTTCGGCGGCACGCCCTTGATGACCGGGTCTTCCAGCGCCGCTTTGGTCCACCGTACCGGGTGCACGCCGAGCTCGAGGCCATTCTTGCCCGCACACACCTGGGCTCCCGCGGCCTGGGCGAGCAACTGCGCACCCAGGCACAGCCCCAGCACGGGCTTGCCACTCGCCAGCCGCTCGACCAGCAGCCCCAGCTCGTCGCGCAGGAAAGGGTGTTGATCCGTCGCCCACACGCTCATCGACCCGCCCAGAATGACCAGCAGCTCGGCGTCGAGGTCTTTGTGCTCCACGCCCCGGAAGCGCCTGGTGAGGGTGAAGCCGGCGTCGAGGAGCGGCCGCTCCAGCAGCCCCAGCCCCTCGTGCGTCTCGTGTTGAAGCACCACTGCGCGCATGAAAAATCCTTCGGAAATAGGGGCCGAAAAGAGGGCCGAAACGTCAACGCTGCTGGCACTTCTCTCACGAAAGGAGACCTCGCCCTTGCGTGACAATCCAACATGTCGCCCCTCAACGCTCTCTCTACCGTCTGGCGTCAGTACCGCCCCCGGCCGAGCCCGCACACCGGGAGCCGGCAGCTCGTCGCCGCGCTGCAAGACGGCGCCTCCCTGGGTGAGGCCCTTCAGCGCACCGCCGCCGTGCTCGCGAAGGTCTCGGTGCACGAAGGCGCGGCTCGCTTCGAGGGCGGCGTGCTCGCGCTGTTCATCGTCGAAGTCAGAGACTCCCTTCGCCGCCAGTTGCTCGAGGCGTGCGCGAGCGTGAAGGACGCTGCGATGGCATCGGCCCTGCGCTCGGCTGCCAACGCGGTGAACGACGACACCTTCGTGCAGCACCTGATCAACTCGCTGCTCACCGCGACCGACCTCTACGTCGAGTCGATGCCGCTGGTCTCGTTGAGCGAGTCGCGCTGCAGCCGCGAAGTGACCGCGTTGTTTCAGCGCTCGTTGTGCGTGCTCATCTCGCGCAACGATGCTGCGCGCCGCTGTGGCGAGCGCACCCGCAGGCTCGAGTTCGTTCCCCTGCCGCTGCCTTCGCGGCCCTGAGCGGGGCGACCGTTCGCGCGAGGTTTGGCGGAAATAGGAATCGGGTTCCATCACCGGTCTCCCCGAGAGGGTTGGCGGAAATAGAAATGACTCCAATCACCGGTCTCCCCGAGCGCAGTCGAGGGGGCACTTGCCGCTCGAAGGCGAGGTAATCCCTCGACTGATCTCGGGATGAACGGTGA
>JAYVFP010000262.1:0-9398 GCA_043773025.1 Archangium sp. | reverse complement strand
GACGCGCCCGCAGTGCCCATCGACAACAATCGAACTGAGCGCGGCTTCAGGGGGCCGGCGCTCGGCCGCAACAACTTCTACGGCAGCAAGTCGAAGCGTGGCACCGAGGTCGCCGCCATTCTCTACAGCCTCGTCGAGACAGCGAAGCTCGTCGGGGTCGACCTGAAGCGCTACCTGAAGGTCGCCCTCGCCGCAGCCCTCAAAGGCGAGCGCATCCCGCTGCCCTTCGAAATCTCCCCCGAGGTTTGACACCGCCTCGCCAAGCGATCGATTTCACGTCGCCATGGGGCGCGGCGAGGATTCACCATTCACGCGCTCAGTGCAATGGAGCCGAGCGTCTTTTTCCCTCGTGCGCCACGCCCGCGAGCAACTGCGAGAGCGCTGCGCCGTCGATGCGCACCGACGACGACTCCGCCTCCGCTTCCGGCACCACGAAGAGGGCGCGGTGAAGCCGCTTCGACAACAGGCAGTACCCATTCCTGTCCCACCACAGCACCTTCACTCGGGTCGGCCGCTTCCCGACGAAGACGTAGAGTGCGCCGCTCTGCGGGTCTTCTCCCATCGCGTCTCGCACCACCGCCGCGAGCGTGTCGAAGCTGCGACGCATGTCCTGTCTCGCAGTGCAGACGAGGATGCGCACGGTCCCGGGCAGCACGTCAGCAGCCCTCCAGCACAGTCATCAGCCGACGCAGCGTCGCTTCGTCGAAGCCGATGGGCACCGCCACCCGGACGCTGCTCGCCAGCACCACCTCCAGGTTGCGCCCAGGTGCACCGGTGTCGGGGGCGGCTTGCATCACAACCTCGAGCACGGCTGGCTGCGCCTGCTTTAGTTGCGAACTCCACCACGTCAACGTGCTGGGCTTTAGTTAGTCCCTCACGCGCGGCGTACTCCACCGCCGTCAGCCCGCTGCGCTTCCAATCACGTACTCGTCCTGCCCAGGTTTCTCTCGTCGTTGGCGCCATCGCCGGGCCCTACCGCGGCAACGTTCAGCTGAGGGAACGGCCCTCGTCGAACGGATACAATGAAGCCGGGCGGTGTTTGGTCCTGAGCCGTTCAACGCCCGTTGAAAAGCGCGATGTCGTCGAACTGTTCGGCTGACCGAACACCCACCGCGCTCCATCGGCCGACCGCAGTCCATCCGCGATGCCATGAACGTCAGTTGGATCAATGGCTTCGGGGTTGGCCCTGACGTTGCTTAGCGGGTTGTGATGCGCCAAACCTTCTTGCTGTTCTCGGTGGTGTCGGTCGTGCTCTCAAGCTGCAGTAAATCATCGGCTGAGGAGGGACTGCAAAGTGATGAGGCCGCCCTCGTCTCGGCCTGTGGGTCGGTACCAGACTGGGTTCGGGGTAAGACCTACGTCGCAGGCGACGTCGTGCAGTTCACCGACGGCAAGCGTTACGTCGCCAAGCTCGGAAACCCAGGCTTCGTTCCAACGACAAGCCCGAATTACTGGGCTCCTGTTGTCTGTTCAGCCCTGCTGCCATCACCGCCCACGGCGCCAGTCACCATTGAAGCCGAATCAATGGAAATCAAGACAGCTGGAGCATCCACTACAGTCAATGGAGCGACCGTTTGGAATCTTTGGTCGAATGGATCGCTGGAAAACAAGATCAACTTTCCATCAACAGGTCCTTACGACATCAGCGTGCTTGGTTTTTCGGATCTGGTCGATGGCCTGGGTGCCGAAGTCGACGTGCGCATCGACGGGGAACCTCAGGGGAAACAGTTTTTTTCTGAAACCAGTGCGACGCTCCACATCTACAAAGGCTGGGCCACGGCGGGAGTTCATCGGGTTTCTATTTTGTTCTTGAACGACACCACTGTCGGCGGCGATCGAAACTTGCTTGTCGACAAGGTCACCATCGCTCCACCGACGGTCACCCCAACCGCTTGCTCGACGAACCCTTGTACTCACGGGCTCTGCACCCCCACCGCCACCAGCTACAGCTGCGCATGTGAAAATGGGTGGAGCGGCCGCGACTGTGAAGTGGTGGCGCCGCCCACCTGTGTCGAGGGAGCCATCACCAGCGCGTGTCGTTGCGGAGGCAGCACCCGGATGACGGGGGCGTGCTGCGCTGGCGTCTGGAATGAGGGCACCTGTCTGGTGATCTCGGTGCCGCTGGCGCTCGACAAGACCTCAGTGAAAATCGGTGAAACGCTGAGCGGCACGGTGAGCTACCGCAACACCTCGGCCGCGCCCATCACCGTTCAGAAGATGGTGATCGCTGGCCGCCCCCCGGGGGCAGTGCAGTATCTCGATCTGGCGCCCCAGCCTGCCAACGTGACGGTTCAGCCCGGTGCCACGTACACGGTCACCGCCAGCCGGCTGTTTACGCCCAACGATTTGCTGGGGGGGTGGCGCAGCTACGCCACCTACCAAGGCGCAGACGGAGGGTGGAGGGATGGACCAGATCGTACCTTCACGGTCACCGCTGCTTTCTCACCGACAGTTCCCACGATTGCTGTCGATCGCAACCTCAACCTGCTCATTGCGGCCAACGGCTACTGGGGCCACAACGACACCTGGGGCTCAGGCTGGATTCAGTGGGGCACCGGCGCAAATCAATATGAGCAGTACATGGGTGGCGTGGTGCCTTACGGCACAGACGGCGCTATCGCTCTTCGCACCACCTGGCGGTGGCCGAATCCCCCCGGGTCATCGGAGGTCAAGGGCTTCCCCGGTATCATCTACGGCCTCAAACCCGGCTATGTCGCGCCCTCGGGCAGGCCTGGTGGCCTCCAGCTGGTGCCCGACCCCGGCCCTGTCGCAGCGGGCGAGACGGGGAACACGCCCCTTCCGCTCCAGCTCCCCATTCAGGACATGAAGGCGCGGCACCGTCTCGCGGTCGTGAACACCACTGGGCAGGGGCACGTTTCCTACGATCTCTGGCTGCAAGAGTTTCCCGCGCAGACGAGCGGTTTCGGAGCCAGCTCAATCACTCACGAGATCATGATTCCCCTCTGGAATTGGGGAGGCTACGGCGCTCACCCCAATGGCAGAAACCCCGGGTGGTACGATCATGACGTCACCATCGATGGCATCGATTTCGCCGTGTATGTCTCGAAGAGCGCGAACGGTGTAGTCAGCCCCGATTTCGGCTCTCTCGACGGGTCGTACTCAGGGCGCACGGGGTGGAAGTTCATTGTCTTTCAACCCAAGGTGCTCCCGCTTCCAGACCGGGTGATCAACCTCGCAGCCATCGTCAACTACGTGGCGACGCGGCAAGACTCGGCTGGCACCCGCTGGGCCACCGGTCGTGAATACCTGATGTCTGTCGAGCTCGGCGTCGAGCCAGTCGTGGGTACAGGTGACGTGACCATCTATGACTTCAAGGCTGGGCTGGGCATGTAGTCGTGCCCCCAGGGTGGTCGCGAGGCGAGGTTTCTTCGCGGCTTCTCGGCTCTCGCCAGTGGTGACCGGCGTCATTCATGGCCCGGTTGATGAACCCTGCGCTCGATGGCGCGTGGGATGATCAGTTGCCTGCGCTCAGCCCGGCTGGGAAGCGGGCCGAGCCGCGTGACGTACGAGGCAGCTTCAGAATGGAGGCCGCTGGGAAAGCAGCACTTTCATCGCGCTGGCTCCTCACCTCGAGTTGCGGCGGGTGCACGCGGTCGACCTGTGTGACTCTGACGGTGTCACGACACCACCCAACTCACACAAGTGGTGCACTCGCGGTGTGCGCAGCCTGGGGCTAGCGGCAGAGGGCTCCTGACGCGAACTCGAACCGCTGCTTCCTCAAGGCGTTGTGACGAGCCCGACCCATTCGCGAAAGTTCGCCGCTGTGGCGACGTTCGTGAGCCGATGGTCATCGTCGACTTCAATCAACTTCGCCGCGCTTCCTTTGATGAGCGACCGCGAGTGTTCGATCGGCACCGTCTCATCTTGCCGGCCGTGCACCACCACGATGCGTGAAGCATCAGCCGGCAGCGTCGGCAACGCCCGCCAGGCACGACCCGCAACGAGCCGATGCGCGGGACACATCAAGACCGTCGGGCCTTTCCATGCCCCACTGCTGAGCAACTCGACGCTCACGCACCACCAAACGAAGAACCCGCAACCACGTCGATCTTGTTCGCGGCCAACAACGCGAGCTGCACCGCCACGCTGCGACGGAACATTCTTCGGGTGATCGAAGGTTGCACGAAGCGCAGCAGCACCGCGTAGGAAATGCCGCAGATCATGAAGCCGAGCACGCCCTGCATCGCAGCCGCGATGAGGATGCTCAGCGCGACCGCCATGAACACGAACACCACGGGATCTTTGAAGATCGCCCGCTGCGAACACGGCATCTGGCCTGCGACGACGGTGAAGCCGGCCGTCTCGAGCTTGAGCGCCTTCTTGCCGCGCGGCCCTGACTCGAGGCCCTGACTCGAGGCCATGAATGAAGAGCACGGTCGTCATGCGGGGGGCACCGCGCCTAGATAATCGAGTGTGTGACCAGCGCATCCTCGAGGTCGCGCTCGCTGGCCTCTGCGCCGAGCGAGAGGAAGTCGAAGCGGTACGGGTCCTTGATGCTCTCCCGCGCGAGGTCGGACAGGGGCTTCGGCAGGCGCTCGGCGAAGTTGGTGATGGCTTTGCCCGTGCGCTCCACGGTGCCCTGCTCGATATGAACCGTGAGCGAGTTTCGCGACCAGCCGTGCTCGACCGCACTGGCGGCATACGCGAGGCGCTCGTCGCGCTTCTTCAATTTCGTGAGGAGCACGAGGTTCGTGCTCCAGGGCAATTTGGCCAACAGGCTGTTGGCGAATCTGGTCGACGTCGGGCCAGGCCTCGGCGAACTGGCGCATGTACTTGAGATTCGAGCGCGAGAACTCCATGTTCGGGAACTCGGCGCGCAGGTCGGCGGAGGCTCGGTCGATGACGCCGTCGCCCCAGGTGCTCTTCGATCGGGGGCTGATGCACGCGGACACCGCGGTGCATGGGCACGACAGGCAGGGCCTCGAGCGGCTGTGCAGGTACGGCGCGCGAGGCCCCGTGGCGGAGGCGCGGCTCCGGCGGCTGGAAGACGGCAGGTACGAGTACTCCCCGAAGAAGGGCTCGACCTTCACGCTCACCGCCGAAGCGCTGGTGCGGCGCCTCGTGGCCCTCGTTCCACCGCCCAAACTCCACCTCACCTCGTTTCACGGCAGCTACGCCCCCAACTCGAGGCTGCGTCCGCAACCGTTTGACCATCTGCTCTTTGATGCTTTCTGAATAGGTCTTCACGTCGTTCCCTGCTCATCGCCCCCAGCGGATTTCAGCCTCAGTCGAGGCGACAACTTCCCTGACACAGGGGGAGGAGCTGCCCTTCAATGGCGATACGGTCGGCGGAGTTATCCCCGATCCGCCGGACAACCCCGAGCCGATGGAGCCCGAAGACGCGGGGCCCTGGGAGATCGACCACCGCTGCTGCAACGTCACCTTCTCGATCTCCGACGAAGCAGGACGCGGGGACCTCCGATGCGGGTGACCTCGACGCAGGAGACGCGGACGGCGGTGAGGTCGTCGACGCCGGCCCGAACTGGATCCTGATCACCCGCCACAGCCCCGACGAGCCCAATGCCGATGACGGGCAGGGCGGGCACTTGAACTTCTTCGGGCCGGTCCTCGATTGCTCCGCCGCAGACGCGTCGACCGGCATGTGGCCCTGAGCGATTGAGAAGGGGAACCACGCGCTCACCAGGAACGCGTTACCGGGCGTCGAGCTCCGCCCGCAACTTTCTCGTTCCTTCCCCCCGGGGAAGGACGCCGACACCCAGCCCGTCGGTCATGCCGCGGTAGCGCAGCGCGGCCTCGCGCACCTTCGCCAGAGGAGACGACTTCTTCTTCTTCGCCGCGAGCTCAGTCCGGGCGGGAGTGGAGGGCCGCGGTGATGCTGCGCACCACCGAACGGGGCGAGAAGCCAGTCTCCTCTGACGGCCTCGCGGGTCGACCTCCACCGCGCTGACCCACACCCGTCTCGAGCAGCCTGGGGAAGAGCTCGACAAGGCGATCTTCACCTACATGAGACAGGGCAACTACCTGCAGACCGTCATCAAGGTGCCGGTCCCCGCCCCTCAGTCCGTGCTGGTCGAGCACGTGTCGGCTGAGGTGGAGAAACGCATTCAAGCGAAGCTCACCGAGATTCAGGCCGCGAAGAGACCGGGTGAATGAGGTGACGGCTGCTGGCTCACACTTCAGAGCAGCTCACGGAGGGAGGACGGGATCGACCTGCAGCGGCCCGAGCGAAGGCGCAGGCGCCGTGCCGCTGGCCAGCGCTGCGAGGTGAGCGGCGCGGGCCCGCAGCTCCTTTTCGTAGAACGGGCTGACGCTGCGATCGCTCCGGGTCTGGACGAACTCAGCGTCGGCGGTGTGGCAGGCGGCGCAGCCCACCAGGTCGAGCTGCTGCCGCAACCGGGGGAACGCGACGACGGCATTCGAGCCGGCGAGCGAGAGCGGCGTGCGCGCGACCCCCTGCGTGACCCGCACAGACTGGGCGCGAAAGCGCTCGGGGATGAGCACGCGGCGTTGATCGAGCTGCGCGGCGTTGGCGTCGACCCAGGTGAGGAAGTCGTCACGAAGCGCGCCGTTCAGGTTGAGCGCATCGACGTCGAGCTGCTGGAACAGGGGTGGGTTCTCTACGCCGCCGTCGGGCGCGGGCACCCACTGGCGCCACTCCCAGGGTGCGAGGGTGAACTCGACGGTCTCCATCATGGAGAACCGCGCAGAGGTGAAGCCCTGCGCGAACATCGCGCGCAGCGCAGTGTCGAGCGTGGTGGGGTCATCGAGGGCGCTCAGCGAGGCCCAGCGGCGAGCGGTGGCTTCGCAGGTGACCCGGCCTCCGACCACGTCGCCCTGGCCGAGCGGCTGCTGAAACAGGAAGAGCACGTGAAACGGCTGGAGCGTGACGTCAGAGCTCGAGGCCGAGGCGCGCAGCTCGCCGCAGTGCCCGCCCGGGCGCAGGTCGGCGAGGTCGATGCGGTTGTGAATGCCAGTCACCTTGAAGGGGAGCAGCGAGAGGTCCCACTGGCTCGGGTTGGAGCCTTGAGCCGCGATGACCGCGTCGATGAACTGCGCTGGCAGCGCGCGCTCGGAGTGCGCGGTCGTGGAGAAGCGATGGAACCACTGGGCCAGCAGGGGCCCTCCATTTCCAGTGCCCGCCGCCAGCGCCATCAGGTTCGCGAACGAGATCACCTGCGCGTCGTCGAGCACCCCGGCGTCATTGCCCCAGAACAGGCTGCGCTCGACGACGATGGCAGGTATTTGCACAGCACCCGCATCTTCTTCCAGGGGCCCGCCATCGACGCCACCGTTCAGACCCGAGTCAGCGGCTGGTTCCGGAGGGGGCCCACAGGCGCAGAGCAGACCGAGGCAGAGAATGGTGACGCGCATAAGCCGCATCTTGAACAAAGCGCGAGCGCCGTGCACCTGCACACTGGAGTGCACAGTGCGCAGTCCGGTTCTCAATTGTTTTGGTACCGCAGGCTCGGCTACGCGGGCTGCATGCGCACACTCGTGATGGTGTTCTTCGCAGCGAACCTCGCCGTCGCAGCGACCAGCCCCCTGGCGGTGTCGAGCCCCATGGGTGGCAACGGGCACAACGTCACCTTCGATGGCCGGCTGTTCGTGGTGCGCACCGGGGCGGGGTGGGAAGCGCGCATGTTGCGGCCCGAGTCGGTGACGGTGAACGCGGGCGTGCCGGACATCAGCGGCTCGTTCTCGAACCCGGTGTTGGTGCAGAGCGCCGTGAACAACGAGAACGCGCTGGCGCTGTGCGAGGTGACCCCGCAGCCCAGCCGGTGCAACGCCGATGGTTCGGCGAACGGCGCGGGGGGCCACGCTTGCTACGACGTGTTCGTCATCGACTCCGATGCGCTCGTGGCGGCGCCGAACAACGTGATGCGGCGGCGGAGGCTGAAGGTAGTGGTGGGAGCGCCGAACACCGCGGCGGCCGAGATCGCCAGCTTCGCGTGGACTGAGCCGCAGCTCACGCCGCTGCAGACCACGCTGCGCGGCATCGAGCCGAGCGTCACGCGCGATGGCAAGTTGATGGTGTGGCAGGGGCTCCCGGCGAACAACGGGGCGATCGACACGATGGTGTATTCGTACAACGCGACGCCGTGCGCAGTGTCGGGGTGGACGGCACCGAAGACGATCGCGGCGATGAACACCGACCCGAACGTGGTGGGGCGGTACCGGTTGGCCGAGCGGCCCCTGCGCGATCCGCATGGTGTGGCGTTCTCGCCCACGCAGGTGGTCTACGGCGGGTACCCCTGGATTTTTCCCGATGGTGAGGCGCTCAACTTCACCGCGGTGAACATGCCGTGCCGGAGTGGTCCTCCGAATGAAGATCCTCCCGGGTGCGGCCCGCGACGCAACGCGCTGGCGATTCTGGGGTACCCGACCAACTGGCAGGTCGCGCACATCGACGGTGCGGTGAACCCAGACACCGACAACACCGTGCGCCTGTTCTTCTCGTCGCCGGGGCCCGCGGGGGTGATGCCGTTGCCGGTGACCGCGGGTCGCGATGTGTGGCCGTTCTTCGGGAGCAACACCCAGAACTACGGTGAGATCGTCTTCGATGACGGGCTCGACGGAAGGTACGCAGGCATCTGGCACCTGAACGAGTTCCTGAACGCGCAGGGCAACTACGACCGCACGCGCACCGCCGACAGCTCGGGGTATTCGAACACGGGGACGCTGAGGGGCGGGGCGAGCTTTCCGCTGCGGAACAATGGGCAGTTGGGGAAGGCGATCGTGTTCGACGGCGTGAGCGGGCGGGTCGAGGTGCCGCACGCGACCAGTCTGCAGCCCGTCAACGCGATCACCCTCGAGGCCTGGGTCAAGCCGTCGGGTTCCCCTGATTGTGACGCGAACAACAACTACCGACTGCTGATGGGGAAGCCGAACATCAACGGCGCGTACGGCATGGTGCTCGAGGATGACTTGAGCCTGCAGGCGCGGGTGCGGGTGGCAGGAGGGGTGCAATACGACATTCGCTCGATGACGGCGCTGCCCGTGGGGCAGTGGACCCACGTCGCGGTTCAGTACGACGCCGCGAGCGGGGTCATGAACTTTGCGGTCAATGGTGTGGAGACGGCGCGGGTGACGCGCGCTCCGGCGCTGCTCGAGGGGAATACGAGCCCGTTGACGTTTGGTGGGCCAGGGGTTCGCTCGGCGTGTCCGTCGGGGGACGGGGCGTTCGCAGGGGAGATGGATGAGGTCGCGATCTCGCGGGCGTGGAGGTACGGCACGCCGCCTTCGGGTGGGGGCGGTGGAGCGACGGGCGGTGGTGGCGGTTCCGCGACGGGTGGTGGTTCGGCGACGGGTGGTGGTTCGGCGACGGGTGGTGGTTCGGCGACGGGTGGTGGTTCGGCGACGGGTGGTGGTTCGGCGACGGGTGGTGGTTCTGCGACGGGTGGCGGTTCGGCGACGGG
>JAYVFP010000261.1:0-79332 GCA_043773025.1 Archangium sp. | reverse complement strand
TCGCCTTCGGGCGGTAAGTGCCCCCTCGACTGCGCTCGGGGAGACCGGTGATTGGAGTCATTTCTATTTCGGCCAACCCTGTCGGGGAGACCGGTGGTTCCTTCGATAAAGCGGGTCGCTGCTCGGGGTGACCGGTGGTGTAAGAGCCACTCGCCGTGGATCTGTCGCATCTCAACCCCCCGCAGCGCGAAGCGGTGCTCACCACCGAGGGGCCGCTGCTCGTGCTCGCCGGCGCCGGGTCCGGCAAGACGCGCGTCATCACGCACCGCATCTGCCACCTGCTCGACAAGAAGGTGCCCGCCCGCGCCATCCTCGCGGTGACCTTCACCAACAAGGCCGCCTCTGAGATGAAGGAGCGCGTGGTGCAGATGGCCGGGCAGCGCGCGCTGGGCGTGACGCTCTCGACCTTTCACGCGTTCGGCGCCGAGGTGCTCAGGGAACACTTGAGCAAGCTCGGCTGGCCCAGGAAGTTCGCCATCGTCGACACGGGTGATCAGATAGCGCTGGTGCGCCGCGCCATGAAAGAGCGGCAGATCGACGACAAGGTCTTCGACTCGCGCAAGGTGCTCACGCTCATCTCGCGGGCGAAGAGCTCGGGCACTGAGCCGCCGTACAAACAACCCAACGGCGAAGAGAACGACGACATCGAGCTCGTCGCGCACCTGGTCTTCCCGCTCTACCAACTCGCGCTCAAGGCCCAGGGCGCGGTCGACTTCGACGACCTCATCGTCTTCCCCTCGCGCATCTTCGAGAAGCACCCCGAGGTGAAGGAGCACTACGCCAAACGGTTCCGCTACATCATGGTCGACGAGTACCAGGACACGAACAAGGCGCAGCTCGATCTGCTGCGCCACCTGGGCGACTCGCACTCGAACGTGTGCGTGGTGGGCGACGACGACCAGTGCATCTACTCGTGGCGGGGCGCCGAGGTGCGCAACATTCTCGACTTCGAGCGGCTCTTCCCCGGCGGCAAAGAAGTGCGCCTGCAGCAGAACTACCGCAGCAACCAGGTGATCCTCGACGCCGCCAACGCGGTGATCGAAAAGAACCCCGATCGCCGGGCCAAGCGCATGTGGAGCGACGTGAAGGCGGGCCCCCGCATCACCTTGTGCTGCGCACCCACCGAAGAAGACGAAGCGCGCTGGGTGGCCTCGGAAGTGAAGCGGGCGATCGTCGAGGGCATCTCTTCCGACGAGGTGGCGATTCTCTACCGCGTCAACGGCCAGTCACGTTTTCTCGAGGAGTTCCTGCGGGAACGCGAGGTCCGCTACGAGGTGCTCGGCGGCACCGAGTTCTTCGACCTGCGCGAAGTCAAAGACGTGATCGCGTACTTCAGAGCGATCGCGAACCCCAAAGACGAGATTTCCCTGCTGCGCATCGTGAACACGCCCGCGCGCGGCATCGGCGACGTCACCATGGAGCGGCTCACCGCGTGGGCGCTCAAAGAGGAAGTTCATCTGTGGCAGGCCATGCAGCGCGCGCAGGAGATCGACACGCTGCCGACGGGCGCAGCCGAGAAGGTGCTCGACTTCGTCAGCCTGATCGATCGCTACCGGAAGGCCTTCAACAAGGGCAACCTCTCGCACCTCACCCGCGAGCTCATCGCCGAGGTCGACTTCGTGGGCAGCGCGCGCGCATCAGCCCCCACGCTCGCGTCAGGTGATCGCAAGGCCAAGGCGATCGCCCACGTGATCCAGTCGCTGGAAAACTACGAGAAACGCGAAGGCCCCAAAGCGAGCCTGCTCACGTACCTGAACCGCCTGTCGCTCGACACCAAGTCGGAAGAAGACGAGCCGCACCACCACGCCGGGCGGGTGACCCTGATGACCTACCACGGGTCAAAAGGGCTCGAATGGAAGCTGGTCTTCATGGTGGGCGTGGAAGAAGACCTGCTGCCTCACAGCGGCATGCAGGGCGAGGCGCCCAACCCCGAAGAGGAGCGCCGGCTCTGTTATGTGGGCATGACGCGCGCGCGTGATCGGTTGGTGATGACCCGGGCCGCCACGCGCATCAAACGGGGCAAAGAACTGCCCCGCACGCCGAGCCGGTTCCTGGCCGACATTCCCGAACAACTCTGTGAGGTTGTCGAGCTTGCGGCGATCCCCGTGGGGCCGGTCACCGTGAAAGAGAAAAGTTTCTTCAGCAGCTTGCGCGACAAGCTCAAGACTGAGAAAGAAGCAGTCGCGCCGAGTGGATCAGGCCTTGACACTCAACGGAACGACAGGTAGCAGGGCCGCCCTTTCTGATCGAGGTTCCAAACCCATGCCGCACCAGCGTACGTACAGCGCGAAGGCGAAAGACATCAAGCACGAGTGGCACATCATCGATGTGTCCGACAAAGTGCTTGGTCGCGCCTGTAGCCAGATTGCTTCCCTCCTGAAGGGCAAGCACAAGCCGATGTACACCCCGTCGATCGACACTGGCGATCACGTCGTGGTGATCAACGCCGACAAGGTGAAGGTCACGGGCAACAAGGCCAACCAGAAGATGTACTACCGCATGGGCGTGCCCGGCATGCCCGGCACCCTGAAGAGCTCGAACTACGAGACCCTTCAGCGCCGCCACCCGGAAGACATCATCGTGAACGCCGTGCGCCGCATGCTTCCGCGCAACGCGCTGGGCCGCCAGATGATGACCAAGCTGCGCGTCTACGCCGGCGACAAGCACCCGCACACGGCTCAGAAGCCGGCTGCCATGCAGGTCAACGCTTAATCTTTTCGAAGAACGGACACGAAAATGGCCAAGTCTGGCACTGATGGTTTCTACGCAACGGGCCGCCGCAAGGAAGCGACCGCCCGCGTCTGGATCAAGACCGGTACGGGCGCGATGCTCGTCAACGGTCGTCCTCTCGACGAGTACTTCGGCCGTGAGACGTCGATCATGATCATCAACCAGCCCCTTCAGGTGCTGGAGCAGGTGAGCAAGATCGACATGACCGTGAACGTTCGTGGTGGCGGGCTCTCGGGCCAGGCCGGCGCGATCCGTCACGGCCTGTCGCGCGCGCTGGCTCGGCTCAACCCCGAGTACCGCCCGCCGCTCAAGAAGGCCGGCTTCCTGACCCGCGACTCCCGCTCCGTCGAGCGAAAGAAGTCGGGCCAGCCTGGCGCCCGCCGCCGCTTCCAGTTCAGCAAGCGCTAATCGCGCCGCTGTTTGGACTTTCGAGCCGCCCTCCCGAAACGGAGTGGCGGCTCGATGTGTTTCTGCGGCCTACCTGTTGGCTGGTTTCCGCGCTGTTCGCCGCGTGAGAAGGCGCGTACCGTTCGCGCTGCATGGAACTCAACGAGATCCTGACCATCGCGCTGCGTGGCGGCGCCTCAGACATTCACTTGAAGGCCGGCCTGCCCCCGATGTTCCGGGTCGATGGCCAGCTGGTGCCCTTGAAAGACGGCAAGCGGCTCCCCCCGGAGGAGGTCGCGCGCATGGCCTTCGGGATCATGAATGAGTTTCAGAAAGAGAAGTTCAAGCAGACCAACGAAGTCGACCTGGCGTACGGGGTGCCTGGCCTGGGCCGCTTCCGCGTGAACGTCTTCCAGCAGCGCGGCACCATCGGCGCGGTGCTCCGGGTGATCCCCTTCAAGATCATGACGATCAAAGAGCTGATGCTCCCGCCGGCGCTCGAGAAGATGGCGCTCGAGGAGCGTGGCCTCATTCTGGTGACGGGTACGACGGGCTCGGGCAAGTCGACCACGCTGGCCGCGATGATCGATCACATCAACGCGACCGAGACGAACCACATCATCACCATCGAAGACCCGATCGAGTTCCTCATCCGCGACAAGCGGTCGATCATCAACCAGCGCGAAGTGGGCGTCGACACGATGTCGTTCAGCCAGGCGCTCAAGAGCGCGCTGCGGCAAGACCCTGACGTCATCCTCGTCGGCGAAATGCGCGACATCGAGACCATCGAGACGGCGCTGCACGCCGCTGAGACAGGCCACCTCGTGATGTCGACGCTGCACACCCTCGACGCCTCGGAGACCATCAACCGCATCATCTCGGCCTTCCCCCCGCACCAGCAGAAGCAGATTCGAATTCAGCTGGGCTCGGTGCTCAAGGGCGTGGTCTCGCAGCGCCTGGTGCCCCGCGCCGACGGCAAGGGCCGCGTGGCCTCGGTGGAGATCATGAAGGCCACCTCGCGCATCAAGGAGATGATCGAGGACAAGGATCGCACCAAGGAGATCCCCGACGCGATCGCGCAGGGCCAGATCAGCTACGGCATGCAGACGTTCGATCAGTCGCTGATGCAGTTGGTGCGCTCGAACGTCATCACCTACAACGAGGCCCTGCGGCAGGCGACGAACCCCGACGACTTCGCGCTGCGCTTCCAGGGTGTCAGCTCGACGTCAGACGCGAAGTGGGACGACTTCGACGGGAAGCCGGGCGAAGAGAAGGCCGTGCCCGGCAGCGCGGCCTACGTGGCGCAGATGAGCAACAGCAACGCACCCAAGCCGAGCGCACCGCCGCAGCAGAGGCCCTCGCAAGCCGCAGCGCCGACCGCGGCCAAACCTGCCGGCACCAAACCCGACGACGACTTCCAGATCGAACGGTTCTGACCTTCGCACTGCAAGTGCCCCCTCGACTGGGCTCGGGGAGACCGGTGATGGAACCCCGATTCCTATTTCCGCCAACCCTCTCGGGGAGGCCGGTGCTCGGAGCCAATCTATTTCCGAGAACCGCGCAGCCGCGGCGAGACCAGCTGCACGAGGGCTTCTTCGAGCATGCCCGCGACACCACGCAGACCCGGCCGCCAGCCTTCACCCTGCAGAGCCTTCTTCGCCGCGGCCTCGAAGCTCCAGCGCGGCTGGTAGTCGATCTCAGCCCAATACCGCGCGTCGGCCGGCAACAGATCGGTCTTGAAGCCGAGCACCAGCTCTCGCGCGAGCGAGAAGTCGGCGCCGGTCACCAGCTTGAGCCACCATGACGAGAGCGAGACGCTCAAGAAGGGCACCCGCATGCTGGGCACCCGCCGGCCGTTGAGCTTTGCGATGGTCGAGAGGATCTGCCGGCCGCTCACCGTGTCGGGCCCGGGGATGTCGTACCAGGCGCTCACCGGCAGCGGCACCTCGAGCGCGCGCACCAGCGCCACCACCACGTCTTCGATGGCGATGGGGCAGGTGCGTGAGGCTGTCCACGAGGGCAACAACATCGCTGGCAGCCGCATCGCGAGATCGCGCACGATCTGCCACGACGCACTGCCGTTGCCGATGATCATCGAGGCGCGCAGCTCGATCGCTGGCACCGATCCGGCGCGCAGCACCTCGCCCACCGCCAGCCGGCTCTGCAGATGTTCTGAGGGGTCATCCGCCGGGGCAACGCCGCCCAGGTAGACGAGGCGCTTCACGCCTGCACGCTCGGCTGCTTCACGCAGCTGCAGGGCGGCCCGCTTCTCCGTCTGCGCGTAGTCGTGCGAACCCCCACCCATCGCGTGCACCAGAAAGAACACCGCGTCGACACCGGCAAGCGCGCGATCGAGGTCTGCCCGACGGCCGATGTCGCACGTCACCCACTCGATACCCGCCGCGTTTCTGGGTGGGGCGCCGCGGGTGGTGGCGCGAATGTCGTAACCCGCCTCGACCAGCGCGGGCACGAGCGCCTTGCCCACGAAGCCGGTGGCACCAGTCACCAGAACTCTTCGAGATTTGCGTTGAAGGGTCACCCGCCATGCTAACCACACAGGCAGGCGGTTACCCTTTGAGATGAGGCCTGCTTCGCGAGTCATCGTCGTCGCCCTGCTGCTCCTGACGGGGTGTACCCGGAATCTGGGAGCCTTGATTCACACGGGCGCGGATGCGGCCGACGCGCGCATCGTGGGCCTCTTTCCTTGCGAGGCAGGCGGGCGTGATGTGGTCGATCTCGACCCCTCACGGCCGGTGACGGTGCTGGTGCACGGCTGCAACTCATCGGGGGCACGTTTCAAGACGCTCGCGCAGGTCTTCGAGGCGAACGATCAGCAGACGATCTGCTTCAACTACAACGACCGAGACTACCTCAACACCTCAGCCACCCAACTGGCCGAGGCGCTCAGCGCGTTGGAGCGGCGCATCGAGCCCCACGAGCTCACCATTCTCGGACACAGCCAGGGAGGGCTCGTCGCCCGTCGTGCGCTGCAGGCCGATCTGCCTCGCCCGCTGGTGACGCGTGAGGGCTTCAGCTACCGGCTCGTGACCGTCTCTTCACCGTTCTCGGGCATCGACTCGTCTGCTGATTGTGGGCGGCCGTGGCTGCACGCGCTGACGCTCACCACCACGATCGTGGTCTGCCTGGTGGTGACCGGGAACAAGTGGACGGAGATTCCGCCTGGCTCAGGCTTCATGACCAACCCGGCGCCGCTGCTGAGCACCCGCCACCTGCAGATCATCACTGATGAAAGAGCGACCTGCCGCACGCGCGGCACGAACGGCGCCTGCAAGGTGTCTGACTCAGTGTTCGCGTTGCGCGAGCAGTACAGCGCGCTGCTCACTTCCGATCCGCGGGTGACGATCGTCGAGCTCAAAGAAGGGCACGCGGCGGTGGTGGGTGAGAACGGAGTTCCTCCGCTCCTGTTGATCGAGACGTTGCAGGCCCAGCACGTGCTCGCTGCCGCGCAGCCTGCTCGTCGTGACGCCCTCGTCGGGCTGTTGACCCGCCTCTATGCATCGGCCGAAGCCGAGCAGCGGTGACCTTCCCTCACCCTCGCGGCGGCGGGCGTACCCGGGCGTAGCGGGACAGCTTCGTCAGAAGCGAGTCGATGGCATTCGCAGCGGGGCCCACGCACCTCGACTCGAGGCAACCTCGCCTGGGGAACCGGAACGGTCAGTGGCTGTCAGTGCTCTCACGCGCGGGGTTTTCTGCGCCTTTTCAAACCTTGGGAGTCTGCATGGAACTGCGCACTGAAGGTGTGCCCACTCGTCGTGTGCTCGGTGCAGATGACGGAGCGCCGCTCGACGGAGACCGGGTGCTCGCGGTCGCGTTGCGTTGGGCCGATCGGCCGCTGAGCGTCGATCATGTGAAGGTGGGCGAGGTGCGCCTGCCCCTCGAGGGCGTGGAGATTCGGTGGGAGGGTCACCTGCCCATCATCGCCACCGCCGCCGGTGCGCGCGCGTGGGTCGAACGTTCGCCGGGCCATTGGGTCGATCCCGGCCGCCGCACGGCGCTGGAGCTCGGCGAGACGCTGATCGTGCAGTCGGGCGAGCTGACGCTGGAGGCCCGCATTCAACGGCGCAGCGAGAAGGCGCCCTCGGTGCGAAAACAGGAGGGGCTGTTCTTCGGCCTGATGATGACGCACTCGATGATGCTCTTCGTCGCGGTCACCGTGGCGATGGTGATCACCCCGCGCACCGATGAAGAATCGATGTGGGGCGCTCCGTCTTCGCTGCTCAAACGAATCGTCACGCCCTTCACCTCGATCCCCGAGCGGAAGAAGCCGGTGGTGGAGGAGCGCATCAACGACGCGCTCAAGACCGCGAGCTTTCAGCCGGTCAATCAGCCGCAGAAGAAGACCACCGCCATGGAGGCGATCCGGCTGTTGATGGGCGGGGGCGGCGGGATGGGTGCGTTTCTCGCGCGCAGTTCGAGTGGCATTGACTCCGCGATCCAGAACCTGCACGGGCCGGCGTCCGCCAATGAAGGCATGGGCAGCAACACCGGGCGCGATCTCACCCCCGGAATGGGCCCCGGATCGCTCGGCATCGGCCCCCTCGGGCCGGGGCGGGGGCGAGGCCCCAACGGGCTCCCCAACGGTCTGCGCGGGCACCACATCGAAGACGTCATCTGCAAGGGCTGCCTGCCCACGCTGCCGCCAGGCTACGACCGCGACCTGGTTCTCAAGGTGGTACGGCGTCATCAGAACGAGATCCGCTTCTGCTACGAGTCTGAGCTCGCGCAGGCGCCCGACCTCTCTGGCAAGGTGACGGTGGCGTGGACCATCGGCGCGAGCGGCTCAGTGGAAAGCGCGCAGATCGCCGAGAGCGGGTTGTCGAATGAACGCGTCGAAGCGTGCATCGTGCAGCGCGTGAAGCGGTGGACCTTCCCCGAGCCTCAAGGCGGCCAGGAGGTGGCGATCACCTTTCCGTGGGTCTTCCAGGTGGCCGGCAGCAGCCCCGACTGAGGTCGGCCCGCCCTCTCCCCCGGAGACTGGTGAAATAGGTGCCTCGACTCGGCACGAACGGAACCGGCCGAAATCCGTTCAGCCCGAGAGGGTTGGCGGAAACAGGACCACCGTTCGCCCCGAGAGCAGTCGAGGGGCCACTTGCGGCGCGAGGCAGGGGTACTCCCTCGACTGCTCTCGGGAGGATCGGTGTGCGCTTTCTATGTCGTTCAACCCTGCAGGGCGTACTTCAACCCTTTCCCCCGCGGGGAAAGGGAGCTTGGGAGCTGGGTCACTCGTCGTCGTCTTCGCCTGCTTCGGCGTCGTCGTCTTCCGACTCGGCGCCGCGCGCGGTGGCGCTGGTGAGCACCTGCTCGAGGCGCGTCTTCCGCTGAGCGCCCACCACGTGCTGCTGCGCAAGAAACCCGAGGAACTGGCTCAGAGTCTGAGCCGCCTTGGTGAACTCCGACTCAGCCACGGTGTCGGCAAGCTGCTCGATCGCATCATCGAGGTGCTCGGGGGTCATAGGCTGGGGCCCTTCGCTCCACGCGCTTTCCAGCAGCACCTCGGCCACCTTGAGCCGCAGCGCGCGATCACCCGCTGACCCACCGCGCGCGAACGCCTCGAGCCAGTCGTCGACCTTTTCCTGCGTCACCTTGGCCAGGTGCACCAACGTGTCGAGCGTCTCGGCCAGGTACTCGGCGTCGAACACTTCCGGGTCTTCCGCGTAGCCGAACGCTTCTTCGAGCACGGCCTGGGCGATCAGATCGTCGGCTTCTACCGCGCTGGCCCCTTCGGCCTGGAGCGCCGCCTTCGCCGAGGTCACCCGCGGCCCCAGCACCGGGTCGACGGAGATACGCAAGGCCGCGGCGCGGGTGGCGAGCACGATGAGCTGCTGCTGGGCTTCGGAAGACGGGCTCTTCGAGCCGCGGGCTTTCAAGACGCTGGCGCGGGCCTTGGGGAACGCCACGGCCGCGGCGATCAGCGCCGCTTCGTCGGCGTCGAGGGTGGTGTCGGCCGCCTCTTTCTCGAGGACACTGAGGGCTGCAGGTAAATCGATGAAGCGCGCGATCAACGGGTGCATGGCGGCGCGAGTAGCACAGTAGCTTGCGAATTCGTGGCACCTCACAAGCCCGACGCCCTCACGCAAATCACCCGGCTGCTCGCCTCGACCGACAAGACGCGCGCTCAGCTCATCGCGGCCCTCGAGCGCCGCGGCCACCCGCAATCGGAGATCGACGGCGCCCTTGAGCGCGCGCGGGCGCTGGGCTACCTCGACGACACCCGCGTCGCTCAACGAAAGGCACGCGCTGAGCTCCAGGCCGGTTGGGCGGGAGAGGCGCTGCTGGGCCGGTTGTTGGCCGCTGGCCTGTCGGAGCCCACTGCGCGTGCGGCGGTGAAGGAGGCGATCGCCGAATCGGGGTGGACCCCGCTGAACGCCGCCCGGGCGCTGGTGGCTTCCCGGAAGCTCGAAGGGGCGAAGGCGGCGCGGTTTCTGGCGAGCCGTGGCTATGAGGAAGAGGTGGTGGAGCGCGTGATTGGCACTGGAGAGATCGAAAGGTAGGGTGCGCGCCGATGAACTTTCGCGTCGTCTCAGCTTCGTTGGTGTTGGCCCTCTCGGCGTGTGCCTCGTTCGGAACGTTCGCCGGCCAGGAAGGGGGCGAGGTGGAGTTCGCTGCCGACGCCGAAACCAACATGCGCAAGGGCGACGCCGCGATGAACGCCAAGAACTACACCGAAGCGGCGAGCTTCTTCGAGTTCGTGAAGACCAAATACGTGTACCTCGATCTCGCCAAGACGGCCGAGCTGCGGCTGGCCGACGCCGACTTCGAGCGTGAACGCTTCGCCGAAGCGCGTGATCGCTACCAGAACTTCGTGCGCCTGCACCCCACGCACCCCAAGGTCGACTACGCCGCCTTTCGCGCTGCGTTGACGCACTACAAAGAAATCCCCAGCGACTTCTTTCTGCTTCCTCCGGCCTCCGAGAAGGATCAGGTCGAGGTGCGTAACGCTGCCTCGGCGATGACCGACTTCCTGCGCGGCTACAGCGCCTCGGAGTACGTGAAAGAGGCGAAGACGGTGCTCGACGAAGTGCGCCTGCGCCTGGCCGAGCACGAGATCTACGTGGCCGACTTCTACGCGCGGCGTGAACGCTGGCCCGCGGTGGTCACGCGGCTCAACGTGGTGGCCAAAGACTTCAGCGGCATCGGCCTCGACGAGCGCGTGTCGTTCGGTCTCTACGATGCGTACGTGAAGCTGAAGGATCCGGCGAAGGCGAAAGACGTGCTGCAGAAGTACGCCGACACGTTCCCCGACGCGCCGGGTGCGAAGAAGGCGCTCAAGTTGATCGCCGAGCTGCCCGCTGCTTCTCCGGCCGCGCTGGCCGCCGACGCGGGGTCATGAACCGCGAGCTCAGCCGGTTCCTGGGCTTCCTGGCCGCCGCCGCGGCGCTGGTGTTGACCATCGCGGTCTTCGGCGCGCGTTTTCTCGGCTCGGCCGGCGGCGCTGACGGCGCGATCATCACGCACCTCAAGCAGCTCGAGCGCGGCGGCGCAGAGCACGACCTGCCGTGGGCAAAGCTGCTGGGCCCGAAGCTCCAGTTCGAGCGCATCTCGGTGATGCTCGACGCAGACGGGCAGGGCGCGACCGTCACCTCGACCCTCGACTTCACCGGTGAGCTGCGAAGGCCAGGCAACACGAGCACCCGGGTCTCTTCACTGGGCCTCGAGCGTGCGCGCTATCGGCTGGTGGAGGGGCAGTGGGCGCCCGAGAAGACCGACTTTCCGCGGTTGCTCACCATCCTCGAGACCCTCGAGCGCCGGCGCCTCGCACTGGAGCGCGGTGATACCCAGCCTGATGGCGGCGTTCCTTTCGGGGGCGTCACGCGCCGCAAGTACCAGGGGCTGGCCTGGTACATTCGCAGTGAGCGGGAAGAAGTGTTGGTGTCGGAAGACTTTCGCTTCGAAGGTGTGGCGCCCGATCGGCCCATCGACGAAAAGGCCACCCGGCGGCTGTCACTTCTCGAAGACAGCAGCACGGGGTTGTTTAGCTTTCCCGACGGGATCATGTAGGGTACCCGCCTTCATTAGCGAGGTCAGAGCACCGATGGATGACGCCCTCAGGCAGTTGCTCACGCTCGGCCGCGGCTTCTTCGAAAAGAAGCAGTTCCAGGAAGCCGAGAGCTACCTGACGCAGGTGGTGGAGCAGAACCAATCGTTCGCCGACGTCTACAACATGCTCGGCGTGGTTTATCACGACCAGGGTCAGTTCGCCCGGGCGCAGCGGGCCTTCGAAGCGGCGCTCCGGCTCAACCCGGCGTACACCGACGCGGCCCTCAACCTCGCCATCATCTACAACGACATGGGCCGGTACCGGGAGGCGAAGGAGGTCTACTCAGCCGCCCTCAACCGCCAGCGCAGCAACCCCCAGCGTATGGACCCCTTCGTGAAGGGTAAGATCGCCAATATGTACGCCGACATCGGCAACGTCTACGCGTCGTCGGGCATGCTGGAAGAAGCCGTCATCGAGTACCGGCGCGCGCTCGAGCTGGGGCCTGGCTTCGTCGACATTCGGCTCAAGCTGGCAAACGTGATGCGTGACTTGAACGACCACGCCGGGGCGCTCACCGAGTTCGAGCAGATTCTCAAGCAGAACCCGAACTACCTTCCGGGGCGCGTGCACTACGGCATCACGCTCTACGCGGCGGGGCGAAGGGCTGACGCCATCCTCGTGTGGGAGGACGTGCTCGGCCGGAATCCGGGTAACAAGAGCGCCGAGATGTACCTGAATCTGGTGCGGGACATGGGCACGACGGTGCCCGTGACGAAAGAGGCTGCAAAAGGAGGGGCGGTTGAGTGATGCTTCAAGGCCAGCGCGCTTCGGCGCCTCCGGGAGTCGCGATCTTGTCTGACGTGTATGCGCTCAAATTCATCTCCGGCAAGTACCAGGGCGGGGAGTTCCCTCTCAAGGGCGACAAGCAGCTGATCATCGGCCGCTCGAGCGAGCTCGACATCGTGCTCGTCGAAGACATGGTCTCGCGCAAACACGCGAAGATCACGCTCTCGGGTGGGAAGATCACCATCGAGGATCTCGGCTCGACCAACGGCACCTTCGTCAACGGCGAGAAGGTGAAGACCTCGCGCCTCAAAGAGGGCGATCGCATCCTGGTCGGCACCTCGATCCTCAAGCTGGTCAAGGCCGGCGCGAACGCCGTCGAGCTGTCGGATGCTCAGGTGAAGCAGAACCTCGAGCAGGTCGCCGTGGTGCAGAGCCAGCGGCAGACCAAGACGGCGATGACCGGGAAGATCGAAGAAGTCCCGCTCCCCGACCTGCTGCAGCTCTTCCACACGTCGAAGAAGAACGGCGTGCTGGTGGTGAACAACCAGCAGGAAGCCAAGATCTACCTGCGACAGGGCAAGGTCTACTACGCGGTCATCAACGACAATCACGACCTCGGGCCGCAGAAGAGCTTCAACCGGATCATCACCTGGGAGATCGGCGAGTTCGAGCTGAGGCCGCCGGACAACCAGGAGTTCATGACGGAGCTCGACGAGTCGACCGAGCACCTGTTGATGGACGCGCTGCGCCAGCTCGACGAGCTCCGCCGCATTCAGGGCTCATTGCCCGAGATGGATGAGACGCTGACCATCTCAGTGCCCATGCAGCCCGCGCTGCGCGACCTGTCACCCGAAGAGCTCGACGTGCTCCAGCTGGTGATCAACTGGGGAACGCTGCAGGGCGTGTTCGACAACGCCAGCCAGGATGACGTGTTGATCGCCACGACGGTAGCCGCGCTCCTCGAGCGGGGTTATCTGCGCGGGGCATGAGCGCCCCCCGACTGACCTCCCTGTCGAACTGTGCTGGTTGCGCTGCCAAGCTTCGCCCTGATCTTCTGGGCGAGCTGCTCGCTGGCATTCCCAACGTGAAGGTGAAGAACGCGTTGGTGGGCTTCGAGACCAGCGACGACGCTGCCGTCTACCAGCTCACCAAAGACCTCGCGGTGGTGGAGACTGTCGACTTCTTCCCGCCCGTGCTGGACGACCCGTTTGCGTACGGGCAGATCGCCGCGGCCAACGCGATGAGCGACATCTGGGCGATGGGGGCCAAGGCCATCTTCGCGCTCAACGTGGTGGCGTTCCCGAAGGAGCTGCCGATCTCAATGCTCAAGGAGATCCTCGCGGGCGGCGCTTCGAAGGCGAAAGAGGCGGGCATTCCGATTCTGGGCGGGCACTCCATTCAGTCGCCTGAGCCGAAGTACGGCATGGCGGTGACCGGCACCGTGCACCCGAAGAAGGTGCTCACGAACAAGGGCGGCAAAGCGGGTGATGTGCTGGTGCTCACCAAGCCCATCGGTACCGGCATCGCGACGACTGCGCTCAAGCGTGAGCTGGCTTCGAAGGAGCTGGTGAAGTTCGTCACCTCTCAGATGGCCACCCTCAACAAGGCGGCCGGTGAGGTGTTTGCGAGCGGGAAGTTCAAGGTCAATGCGCTGACCGATGTGACGGGCTTTGGTTTGCTCGGGCATGTGCTCGAGGTCGCTCGCGGCGCGAAGGTGAAGGCGGTGCTCGAGTTGGAACGCGTGCCGCTGATGCCGGAGATCGCGCACCTGGCTGAGATGGGCGTGATCCCCGGTGGGACGAAGACGAACCTCGACCACGCGCAGAAGGGCACGACGTTCCCGGATGGATTGCCGGAGGCGATCAAGTTCGTGCTCGCTGATGCTCAGACGAATGGTGGCTTGCTGGCCGCGATTCCCGAGAAGGATCTCGTCAAGGCGATGAGGGCTCTCGAGAAGAAGGGCGTCGAGGCCTGGGCCATCGGCTACCTCGAGAAGGGCAAAGGCGTGACAGTGGTGTGAACCTCGCCCTGCGCAGCGGGGAGAGGTCGGTCCTGAGCCTGCCGAAGGGCCCGGCTCCGTGCTCCGCTTTAGCTGCGCGCGCCCAGCGTTCCGCTGGACCGGCTTCGCTCTCCCCGCTTTCGCAGGAAGAGGGCGTTCCGGGTAGGCTTCATTGCTCGATGCGTTGCTTGCTGTTGTCCCTTCTTCTCTCCGTGCCTGCTTTTGCCGGTGGGCCGCTGGTGGTGATCGACCCCGGACATGGGGGTGCGCAAGAAGGTGCGTCGGGGCCCGAGGGCATCTTCGAGAAGAACCTCGCGCTCTCCATCGCCAAGAAGCTCAAGGCGCTGCTCGAGAAGGAGCTGCACGCGACCGTGGTGCTCACCCGCGATCGCGATGCACTGGTGCATCTGTCGGAACGTGTGGTGCTGGCGAACAAGAAGCGCCCTGAGCTCTTCATTTCCATTCACGCCAACTCGATGCCCACCGCGCAGCAGCGCAAGTTGAACCAGGGCATCGAGACGTACTTCCTCTCTGCCGCCGCCTCAGGCGAAGAAGCAAAGAAGGTGGCCGCCCGGGAAAATGCCGAAGCGGGCACTCAGCCGAAAGGCCAATCCGGCGACACGCTCTCGTTCATCCTCGCCGACCTGCAGCGCTCCGAGACCCACGTCGACTCATCTCGGCTCGCCTACGCGGTGCACGAGGCGTTGATCAGCGAGACCGGCGCGCAGGATCGCGGCGTTCAGCAGGCGCCGTTCTACGTGTTGATGGGCCTCGAGGCGCCGGCCGTGCTCGTCGAAGTGGGCTTCGTCTCCCACCCGGAAGAAGGGCGGCAGCTCTCTGAGGCCGAGTACCAGGCGAAGCTGGCCCGGGCGATCACCGCGGGCGTGAGGCAGTTCCTGGCTCAGCTCGAAGCAAGAGACGGCGTGAAGCCGTGATACAGCCCGCGGCATGCGTTCTTTCAGCCGTAGCCTGTTCGAGACCCGCCCTGTCACGCTGACCCCCCACGTCAGCAAACACGCCGAAGGCTCGTGCCTCGTCGAGTTTGGCGACACCAAGGTGCACTGCACGGCCTCGTGGGAAGAGAAGGTGCCCCCGCACGTGTACGGCACCGGCGGCGGCTGGGTGACGGCGGAGTACGGAATGTTGCCCCGCGCGACGCACGATCGAAACCGCCGAGAGGCCTCGCAGGGCAAGCAGCAGGGCCGCACGCTCGAGATCCAGCGCCTCATCGGCCGCGCGCTTCGTTCCTGCATCGACTTGAAGGCGTTGGGCCCGCGCACGCTCACGCTCGACTGCGACGTGCTGCAGGCCGACGGTGGTACGCGCACGGCGAGCATCACCGGCGCCTACGTCGCGCTCGTGCTCGCGCTGCGGAAGATCAAGGGCAAGGGCATGACGCAGCTGCCTCCGCTGCAGCACGTGGCGGCGATCTCAGTGGGCATCGTGAAGGGCGAGGTCGCGGTCGATCTCGACTACGCGGAAGACTCCACGGCCGAGGTCGATCTGAACATCGTGGCGCTCGCCAGCGGCAAGCTGGTCGAGGTGCAGGGCACCGCCGAGAACGGCTCGTTCGACCGCGCGCAGCTCAACGCGATGCTCGACGCGGGCCTGGCGGCGACGGAGAAGCTGGTCGAGCTCCAGAAGAAGGCCCTGGGCTGATGCGCACCGTCGTCTTCGCCTCGAGCAACGCGGGAAAGATAAAAGAGCTCCAGGCGCTGCTGGGCGAAGGCTGGCTTTTGAAGAGCGCCAAAGACTTCCCCGAGATCCCCGAGGTCGACGAAGACGCCGACACCTTCGAGGGCAACTCGGCCAAGAAGGCGCGCACCTTCGCGAAGGCCACCGGCTTGTGGGCGCTGGCCGACGACTCAGGCCTGGTGGTCGACGCGCTCGATGGCCGGCCCGGCGTCTACTCGGCCCGCTACGCACCCACCGAGCCCGAGCGCATCGAGAAGCTGCTGGCTGAGCTCCAAGACGTACCGGCACACGAGCGCACCGCACGTTTCGTCTGCGTGCTGTGCCTGGCTTTGCCGTCGGGCGAAGAACGTTTCACGAAGGGCACCTGCGAAGGCGTCATCGGCTTCGAACGCAAGGGTACGCACGGCTTTGGCTACGACCCCATCTTTCAACTGCCCGACGGTAAGACGATGAGCGAGCTGACCCGCGACGAGAAGTCGGCGCTCTCGCACCGCGGTCACGCCTTCCGCGCGATGTTGCCTCAGCTCATCGCTGCAGGTGGGTAAGCAACCCTTCGAGCAGCTGCGCGATGCCCCGCCTGGGCACGCTCAGAAGAGCTGCACCTGAACCGGGTCGAGCCCGAGCACCTTGCGCACGGGGGCGAAGCTGCGCCGGTGTTGATCGATCGCGCCCAGCCGCTCCATCGCCGAGAGGTGTTCGGGCGTGCAGTAGCCCTTGTGCGAAGCGAAGCCGTAGCCTGGGTGTTTGGCGTCGAGCTCGGCCATGAACTGATCGCGGGTGGTCTTCGCGAGAATGGCCCCGGCCGCGATGGACAGGCTCAACGCGTCGCCCTTGATGATCCCTCGTTGAGGCGGCACCAACCCGGGGATCTTCCGCGCGTCGACCAACACGTAGTCCGGCGTCTGCGACAGCCCCTCGACCGCGCGGCGCAGCGCGAGAAGGCCCGCCTGGTAGATGTTGATGGTGTCGATCTCTTCCACCTTCGCCCAGGCGACCGACCAGCACACCGCGTCTTTCTTGATGGTGGCCGCGAGCTCCTCACGAAATTCTTCGTCGAGGATCTTCTTCGAGTCGTCGAGGCCCTTGAGCTTGTAGCCCCGGGGAAGAATCGCCGAGCCCGCGCAGACCGGACCACACAGGGGGCCCATGCCGGCTTCGTCGACGCCAGCGATGTGCACGTGGCCCTGCTCCCACAGCTCGGTCTCGAACTTGAGCATGTGCCGCAGCCGCTGCCCTTCGGCGCGGTTGTCGGCTTGCCGTCGCTTGAGGGCCTCGGCCAGACGTTGCGCGCCTTCACGGGGGTCTGCTTCCAGAGAAGCGACCAACCCGGTGGGCAACGCGGCGCCGTCGATCAGGTGGCGCTGCCGCAGCTCACCCAGACTCGGTGGTCGCTTCGGCCTGGCCATCGCTTACTGAAGCTGGAGGGTGAGCGCGCGGGGCGTCACGGACGAGCTGCACTCCGTGCCGAGGAAGGAGAGCTCGGCGGTCTGCGTGCGGAGATCGTTCACGTTGCCCTGCACACGCACGGTGCCCGGGCCGTACTTCTCTTTGACCACCGTGCGGCCGTTCACGTCGGCGATCAGGTTCTCGCTCTCGCCGTAGCTCAGGTAGTCGATCGAGACGACCGCCTCAGGAGCGGGGTTGCCGAGGCGATCGAGCACGGCCACCGGCACGCCGAGTTCACTGGCACTGCAGTTCACCCGCGCGCGGCCGCCGTCAGGCAGGTACGGCGTGTAGTTCAGGCAGCCAGCGAGAAGGAGAGCCGCGGTCAGGGGGAAGACGATGCGCATGGCAGCGACCTACACCTTCAAGGGCCCTTCGTTCAAGGCGCCGGTTCTCCCACGATCCATGGGGTTCCCAGCCACGCCTGGAAGGCCTGTTTCTGGGCTTCTGAGGGGCGTTCGACGCGCTGCAGCCAGACGCCATCAGCCGGCTTCGAGGCCACCGTGACGGGCACCTCGGTCAGGCGATCGCGCCGGAACAGGGTGATGCGCACGATCTCGCCGGGCTTCTTGTCCTCACACCGGTTGAGCAACGCGCTGGCGTCGCACTTGAGACCGTCGAGCGCGAGCACCTCGTCTTCCGGGTAGAGGCCGGCCGCCATCGCGGGCGAACCCTCGAGCACCGTGGCGATCACGTTGCCCGAGCGGGGCAGCACGCCGATCCACCCTTCGGTCTTCTCGACCTTGCTGCTGCGCGGCGGGGTGCCGCCCTTGTCGTTGGTCGACTCCCTCGTGCGGTAGCGCACCTCGAGGCCCACGTGATCGAAGACCTCGTAGCTGAGCTCCTGCGTGCCGTGAACGGAGTGCGCGAAGAAGTCACGCAGCGAGGTGCCGGCGATCTCCTGTGCGGCCGCTTCCACCGCCTTCTCGGGTACGCCGGTCTCGTTGCCAAACCGAGTCCACAGCAGGCGGACCACGTCGTCGAGCGAGCGCTGATCGTTGGTCGCCCTGCGAATGGTGAGATCGAGCAGCGCGCAGACCAGCTCACCCTTGAGGTAGTAGCTGATGGCGGTGTTCGGGGTGTTCTCGTCGGGCCGGTAGTGTTTGGTCCACGAGATGATCGACGCTTCGGCCAGCGGGAGCACGTTGCGGCCCGGCGTGGTGTGCAGCGCGGTGAGCGATTCGCCCAGGCGCGTGAGGTACCGCGAGCCACTCATCAGCCCCGCCCGGCGCGTGAGCAGGTTGTCGTAGTAGCTGGTGCCACCCTCGAAGTACCAGAGCAGCTCGGTGTAGTTCTCCTGGCTGTAGTCGAAGGGCACCAGGCGCAGCGGCTTGACCCGCTTGACGTTCCACAGGTGGAAGTACTCGTGGGCGCACAGGGTGAGGAAGTCTTCCCAGCCCTTGGGCGTGCTGAAGCCGGTGCGGGGGTAGATCAACGCGGTGCAGGCCTTGTGCTCCAGGCCGCCGCGGCCCTTGTCGGTGCCGTAGATGAAGAAGACGTAGCGCTTCATCGGCAGGCCGCCGAACAACGCCGCTTCGGTCTCGATGATGCGGCTCAGATCGGCGACCAGCTTTCTTTCGTCGAGCTGAGGCTCACCCCACATGACGATCTCGTGAGGAACGCCGGCAGCCGTGAAGGCGATCGGCGTGTGGGTGCCAATTTCGAACGGCGAGTCGACCAGCTCGTCGTAGTCGGCCGACACGAACTCGACGCCTTCCTGGGGCAGGGCGACGGTGGTGCCCCAACCCTTCGGCGCGTCGATGGTCACCCGGCAGGCGCGCTCGCGCAGGTTCTCTGCGTAGAAAAATAGTGTCGCGCCGTTGAAGTAGCCGTGCGTGCCGTCGAGGTGGCTGGTGCGCACGGTCAGCTCGTTCGCGTAGACCTTGTACTGGCAGCGCACCGACTGGTGCCTGGCTGAGATGCGAAAGCTGCGTTTGTCGAGGCGCTCGAAGGGCACCGAGTTACCCGCGGCATCGACCACCGTGAACTCCTGCACGTGGCGGCTGTACTCGCGCACCAGGTAACTGCCGGGAGTCCAGACCGGCAGGCAGACGATGAGGTCATCGGCGATGCCGGGAAAGGTGGCCTCTACTTCGAACAGGTGGGAGTGCGGCCGAGACATCGAGACGCGGTAGCGAACAGGTTCCGACATGGCGCCCGTCTAAACCCACACCCGTTCCGAGTCGAGACTGGAGGGCGCGTCGTGAAGTCGCTGGTACTTCACCTCGGCGAAGTTCGAAGAGCGCTTCAGCGCGGGTAGAGGCGGGCGTGTTTGAGCGCGACCCGCACCGATTCACCGGGCTTGACCGCACGCGCGGGTCCGACCACCCGCAGCACGGATTCGCCGAGCGTGAACCGGAACTCGGTGGCGCTGCCGAGGAAGAGGCTCGCCAGCAGGGGCAAGGAGGGGCCGGTGCTGCCCAGCTCGAGCTCTTCGGCTCTGACCGCCAGCGTGGAGGGGCCGTCGGCTGCGGTGACGCCGTCAGGCAATTCGAAGGTGTGCGCTCCGCAGATGAAGCTCCGGCCTTCCACGCGGCCTTCGAGGCGATTGGCGCCACCCACGAAGCCCGCGACGAAGGGCGTGGCAGGCGACTGGTAGATCCGTTGTGGGGAGTCGATCTGTTCGATGACGCCCTGATGCATCACGGCCACCCGATCCGACAGCGCGAGTGCTTCGTGTTGATCGTGCGTGACGAAGATCATCGTGGTGCCGAGTCGAGCGCGCAGTGCGGCGATCTCTCCACGCAGCTCTTCACGCAGGGCTGCGTCGAGATTCGAGAGCGGCTCGTCGAGCAGCAACACCCGGGGGCTGGCCACCAGCGCGCGTGCGATCGCCACCCGCTGGAGCTGCCCGCCGGAGAGCTGGGAGGGCATGCGCTGCGCGAAGGCGCTCAGCCGCACCCAGTCGAGCGCCTGCGTCACGCGCTGCGCGATCTCTGAGCTGGGCTTGCGCTGGAGCAGCAGGGGATAGGCGACGTTCTCGGCTACCGACTTGTGCGGCCAGACGGCGTAGCTCTGGAACACCATGCCCAGCGCTCGCTTCTCGGGGGGAACATGGCCTTTGTCGCTGTCGACCCACTCTCCGCCGATCGAGATGGTGCCGGCGTCGAGCGTCTCGAGGCCCGCGATCATGCGCAGGGTGGTGGTCTTGCCGCAGCCGGAAGGTCCGAGCAGCGAGATGAACTCGCCGCTCTCGATTCGCAGCGAGATGCCCTTGACCACCGCGGTGGCTCCGTAGGCCTTGTGCACTGCGTTGAGCTGAACGTCGGCCATCGTCAGTGCGCCTTCTTTCGGGTGACCACGGCCTTTGCCAATTGGAGCACGAGCACCAGCATCACGAAGGCGCAAGCGATCACCGCCGCCGAGCCGGGATCTGCGTAGCTCTGCAGCTCGAACAGCAGGGTGCCCAGCACGTCGCGGCCGGTGGGAATGAGCAACACGCTCAAGGTGAGCTCGGTGACGCAGGTGAGGAAGGTGACCAGAAACGCAGCCATCAGCGGGGCGCGCAGCTGGGGAAGGGTGGCGTCGAAGAAGGCGCGCAAGGGGCTCGCACCGGAGAGCCGTGCGGCCTCGGCGAGCGTGCCGTCGACCTGAGCCAGGCCGTCAGCGGCGTTCCTCGCACCGAAGGCGAGGTGTTTGATCGTGTACGCCACCAGCAGCATCCAGACTGAGTTTCCCAGCGAGAGCACCAGCGCGACGCGGTCGAACAAAATGAAGCGGAGATCGCGTGAGAAGGCGATCAAGAGCGCGAGCGCCAACACGGTGCCGGGAATCGCATAGGGCGCACCCGAGAGCAGCTCGAGAGAACGGCGCCGCGTGGTGGCGATGCCCAGCCCCAGCGCGGTGACCAGAGCTGCTGCCGCGGCGGCCAGACCAAGGCTGAGCACGGTCGCGTCGATGGTGCGCGGATTTCCCAGCACGCCGCTCCAGTGTTTCGCAGACAGGCCGCTCAACTGACCCCAGACGGGCTGCACCGAGGTGAGCGCGACGGCGAGCAGGGGCAGCACGACGAGCACGACAGCGAGCACGACGCTCATTGACGCGAGCGGAATTCGCCAGCGGCCCAGCGGCATGGGGCGCAGCGAGATGCCCTTGCCGCTCGAGAGGCGCACCTCACCGCGTTTCGCCAGGGCGCGGCTGCCGATGAGCACGAAGGCGGCGAGCAGGAGCAGCTCGAGGCTGAGCACCACGGCTCTGGGCAGGCCACCCTGGCCCATGAGGATCTCACCGTAGATGCGGGTGGTCAGCGTGGGCGTCGGCGGGCTCGCAGTGACCCCGAGCAGGTACGGAACGCCGAAGGCCGAGGCCGCGAAGAGGAAGCACAGCGCCGTTCCCGAGAGCGCCGCGGGGAGTGCGAGCGGCAACGAGATGCTCAGCAGCGTTCGCAGCGGGGACGCACCTGCGAGTCGCGCGGCTTCTTCGAGTGAGGAGTCGAGCCTCGAGAGCGCTGCGAGCGTGGGCAGAAAGACGAGCGGAAGGCCTGCGGTGCCGAGCACGAAGCTGATTCCCAGCTTGCCGTAGATGTCGAAGGTGCCCGCTCCGAGGAAGAGGTTCAGCAGACCTGCTCTGGGGTTGGCGAGCGAGACCCAGCCCATGCCGAGGATGAAAGGAGGGAGTGCGGCGGGCAGGGTGAAGATCGCTTTGAGCGGACCTCGCAGCGGGAGCTCGGTTCTGGCGATCAGCAGCGCCAAGGGGACGGCGATCGTGAAGGCGAACGCGGCGGCTCCGATTGAGGTGATTAGCGTTCCAGTCAGCGCCTGGAGACTCTCGGGGGCCAGCCAGACCTCTGACCAGATGATCCCCGGTGCTTTGGTTTGCCAGAGAAGCAGACAGAGCGGCAGGCCGAAGAAGAACGCGAGGGCGATGCTCAATACGAGGGTGAGAAGGCGCGCGGGCCCCTCACCCCGGCCCTCTCCCCGCTTCGCATGGAGAGGGGGCGCGGTCATTTCGAGAACGCCTTGCTGAACTCGGCCTTCACGCGCGCACCGTCTTCGAGGCCGTGTTTGAGGATCGGCTCGCCCCAGGGTGCGCTTCTGGTGACGAGCTCCTCGAGAGAAACGGAGCCACGGGGGCCTGGCACGCGCGGATCGACGGCGTGCATGTCGCCCAGCTCAGCGATGATCTTCTGGCCCACCGGGGAGAGCAGTGTGTCGATGAGCGCCTTCGCGGCTTCTGCGTGCTGGGTGCTCGCCATGATCGCTGCGTAACCCGGCACCACCACCGCTCCATCCGAGGGCCAGGCGATCTCGATGGGGCTGCCTTTGGCTTTGGCGGCCAGCGCGTTCTCCAGCAACAGCACGCCCACCTTCGCTTCACCACCCTCGATCTTTTGCAGCACCGCCGCGTTGCCGCCCGCGACCCGCGCTTCGTTCGCACGCAGTTGCTCGAAATACCTCGCGCCCAGGGCCTGCTCCATCGAGACGGCCCAGGTGAACGCCGTGCCGCTGGTGAGCGGATCGCCCAGCGCGACTTCGCCTTTCCATTCAGGGCTCGCCAACGCCGCAAACGATACCGGAGCAGGCGTGCCTGCCTTGTGCACCAACACCATCGTCGACAGCCGCACCGCCGCGTAGTGCCCATCGGGATCCACGTAGCGCGAAGGCGTGCGCACGCCGTTGGCTGAGACGTACCGAAGCCAGCGCTTCTCCAACTTGAAGCGTTCGTAGAGGAACGGATCCGAGGTGATCAGCACGTCGCACGGCGTGCCACCGGCGGCGAGCTCGGCCTCCAGCTTGGCGGCGACCTTTTCACTGCCCGCCTGAAACCAATGAATCGTCACGCCCGGCAGCGCTTCTTTGAGCTGCGGCTCGAGCGCGTCGAGCACGTGGCGGTACACCGAGGTGTAGACCCAGACTTCGCCCGAAGGCGCGCCGGTCTTCGCGGTGACGGCAGCACCGCCCGGAGACGCCGTCTCGATGCGGCAACCAGCGCAGAACGTCAGGATCAGGAGCCAACGCACAGAGCGCCGTCGTCTACTCGATCGGCAGCGGAAAGCGCGCCGCGAGTCGTTCTGAGAGCTGCTCGTCGTCGAAGTTGAGCAGCATCTCCCAGAACGCGCGGAAGTAGCCGGCGCCCTGGCGTTTGCGCACGTGCAGCCGGTAGCCGTACCAGACGTCTTCCCAGTTCGAAGGGCCCGCAACGATCGCCCACAGCTCACCCGGAGGCAGCATCAGGGTCTCGTCTTCGTCGCCCACCAGCTTCGACTCGAGACGCGGCGGCTGGCCGTGAGCAAAGCGCATGCTCCACTCACCTCCGCCCTCCGCTACGAAGCCTGCGTTCATCGCAAGCCCGGTCAACGTGGGCTTCGCAGCTGAGATCATCGCCTCGAAGTATTCGCGCACGGCGAGGTCGAGCGTGGCCCGCGGCAGCGAGCGGGTGGCCGTGCGCGCTTCAGCGATCGCCTTGTCGACGCGCTCTTTTTCCTGCAGCGCATAGCGGCGCACCGAAGCGACGTCGTTGTCCCAGCCCGTGGTGAGGCCCTTGGCGATGGCGCCGGTCTCCGGGCTCCACTGATCACCAGGCTCCAGATGCAGCAGGTGCGTGCCGTGTTCGTGCGCGACCAACATCGCTGACGAGAGCGCCTGAAGGGCGGTCGGCCGATCGACGAAGTTCTTCTCGAGCTCGCTCTCTTCCAGCAGCGCCCAGCTCGAGGCGAACGGCACCGCCTCTTTCGGCTCGAGGCCTACGATGCCCTCTTCGAAACGCTGCAGGCCTTCGCGCTTCTTCTTCGCGCAACGCTCTTGGAGCAACGCCTCGTCGCCGCCGAAACCGGTCGGGTACGAAGAGGCGCCGGCGTACGGCAGGAAGGCGATGTCGATGGGCCCCAGGCGCTCGACGATCTCCCGGTAGGCGTCGACGGACAGCGGGTTGTCGTTGCCGTGGTACAGCCGCACGCCGTCAGCCTCGACCACGATCGACGAGACCTCCCAGCCGCGATCGTGCGGCACGAAGGTGATCTTCAAGCCCGGAGCGACCTCCTTCGTCTCCCACGGTTGCTGCCACCGCACGTCGCTGTACTCAGCGCGCGCGAGCCGGCGTTCGAGTGCGCCAGAAGGAAACGGAATAGCCAGGGTGGGGGTGGTCTTGCGCAGCTGCGCGAGCGTGCCCAGCCCGGAGTGATCTGGATGGATGTGACTGAGCAGGAGAAAAGACGGGGGCGGGAGGCTGGAAGCGCGCGGGTAGGGCGGCGGGGGGTAGCGGAACCACGCGCCACCGAACACCGGCTCAGCGAACCACGGGTCGAGCAGCAGCGTCTTGCCGGCAGCGTTGATGAAGAGCTGCGCGTGTCCGAGCCAGGTGACGATCACGAAGGCGAGCTTAACCTCGCGCCTCTGCCTTGCGCGTGCTCGGTCACCACCGCAGTCCAAAAGTCGCGGCCGTTGTACTGGCGCATCATCCCGAGCTTCTTCCCGTCCTTGAAGAGCACGAACCCGGGAATGCCGAAGAGCGCGAACCTGCGCGCGAGCTCCGGGTGCTCGTAGGCGTTCACCTTCACCACGCGAACGCCGGTCTGCGGGATCGCCTGCAGCAGCTCAGGCAGGTCACGCGCGAACACTTCGCAGTTGGGGCAATCGGGGCCCCAGAAATAGACCACCACCAACGCGTCGGGCGCGGCGATGAGTTGATCGAATGACTCCGGTGTCGCTACCTCTGCCGAGATCGCCATGAAGCGCATTCGTAACCGGTGCGTCCTTGACGTGCCTGCGGGCGGCAGGTATTTCCTCACGTAAGTTGATAATGATTATCAAAATCACGGCCGCCGAATGATGTTGATCGCTGCGGTGTGCCTTTCTGCGCTGTCGCTGGGCCAGGCGCCTGCTGACGAGGCGCCCGATGCGGGTGAGCTCGATGCCGGCCTCGAGACGGTCGAAGACGCGGGTCTTCCGGCCGAGGAGGACGCCGGAGTTCGCCTCGATGTTCCTGACGCCGGCCGGGAGACCACCATCACCGCCCGGAAGACGGTCGACGTGCGCCGGGTCGCGGGCTCGGCGCAGGTGATCGGCAAAGAAGAGCTCGAGCGGCAGGAAGCCAACGATCTGCACCGGGTGCTCCAGGGCGTGCCCGGCGTCTACGTGCGTGAAGAAGATGGGTTCGGGCTGCGGCCGAACATCGGTATTCGGGGCGCCAGCGCGGATCGTGCGAGCAAGGTGACGTTGATGGAAGACGGCGTGCTCTCGGGCCCCGCTCCGTATTCAGCCGCGGCCGCCTACTACACGCCGCTGATGACCCGCATGGTGGGCGTGGAGATCTACAAGGGCCCCGCTTCCATCCGCTTCGGCCCGCAGACCATCGGCGGCGCGATCAACCTGCGCACCCGCGAGGTGCCGCGCGCTTTCGAAGGTGATCTCGACATTTCCCTGGGCAACTACGGCTCGGCCAAGGGTCACGGGGTGATCGGCTACGGCACTGAACGGTTCGGCGTGCTGCTCGAAGGTGTGCACCTGCAAAGCGATGGTTTCAAGAAGCTCGATGGCGGCGGCAACACCGGCTTCGACAAGAACGAGCTGATGCTCAAGGCGCGCGCGGCGACGGACCGCCACGAGTTTCAGCTCAAGCTGGGCCTTTCCACCGAACGTTCGAATGAGACGTACCTGGGCATTTCGAACGACGACTTCGCGGTCACGCCTCAGCGTCGCTATGCCGCGAGCGCGAATGATCAGATGAACTGGTGGCGCACGCAGCTGGAGCTGACCCACACCTTCACGCTCAGCGAGAAGTTCGAGATCAGCACCACCGCGTACCGGCACGACTTCGAGCGTGTGTGGAACCGGTTCGATCACTTTCGCAAGGGCCCCGCCGTCTACGATTTGCTCGCCTACCCCGCGGGTGGCACCGCGGCGGTGTATCGCGGCATTCTTTCGGGTGCTGAAGAGACCACCTCGCGCGACCAGCAGTTGATGGTGGTGAACAACGGCCGCCGCTTCGTCTCACAGGGCATTCAGACCCTCGCCCGGTTGACGCTGATGAGCGGCCCGCTGTCGCACGAGCTCGAGCTGGGGCTGCGATTTCACCACGACGAGATCCGCCGGCGCCACACGGAGTCGGGCTTCGACATGCTCCGCGGCACGCTGGTGCCCAATGGAGAGGCCGCCGAGCTGATCGCCGACAACAAGGCCTTCACGCGCAGCTTGAGCGCGAACCTGTCCGACACCATCAGCTGGGGCCATTTCCTGCTCGCGCCGGGCGCCCGGGTCGAGGTCTACGACGCGACGCTCTTCGATCGCTTGAGCGGCGCTGCGGGCAACGCGCTGCAGGTGGTGCCGCTGCTCGGCGTGGGCGCGGTGTACACCTTCGACTTCGGGCTCTCTGTGCTGGCCGGGGTGAACCAGGGTTTCAGCCCGCCGCCGCCGGGCCAGGTCGACGCGCTGCCTGAACGCGCGCTCAACTCAGAGTTCGGCTTCCGCTACGGGCGCCGCGGCATCCGGCTCGAGGCGATTGGCTTCTGGAGCGAGTACTCGAACATCACCGGCGAGTGCACGGGCTCGAGTGGTTGCACCAACGACGCGCTCAACCAGCAATTCAACGGCGGTGCGGCGCGTCTGCTGGGCGCCGAGGTGTTGGGCAGCCTCAAGGGCAAGCTGGGGTGGGGCACCACGGGCGCGGTCGAGCTCGCGTATACCTTCACCCGCGCGCAGTTTCTTTCTGACTTCCAATCGTCGAACCCCAGTTGGGGCAACGTCGTCGTTGGGGCCGACTTGCCGTACGTGCCCAGCCACCAGGGGCAGCTGCGGGTACGCGCGTCGAAGGGCCCCGTCGAGCTCGGCGTGGGCGCGGTCTACTACGGCCAGAGCCGTGAGCTGGTCGGCGTCGGCGAGCCGAGCGCGTCGGTGGTGATCCCCGGCCGCGTGCTGCTCGATGCCACCGCCTCAGTCGAGTTCGGCGCAGCGCGTTTCTACCTGACCGCCACCAACCTCACGAACCAGTCAGCGCTGGTCGCGCGGCGGCCGTTTGGTGCGAGGCCGCAGGCGCCGCTGCTGTTTCAGGCGGGCTTCAAATACGCCTTCCGCTAGGCGGGAGGCAGGTAGGAGCCCACGGCCGCCTGAATGCCGCTGACGATGCGCTCGAGGGGCAGATCGTTGTCGTCGCCTTCGAAGGGGTCTTCGATCTCCACGCCGATCTCCTCGATGCCCAGCATCACGTAGGTGATGCCGTAGACGATGGGCACCGTGTACAGGCCGAAGCTGGGCAGCAGGGCCAGAGGCAGGGTGGCGCAGTACAACACCAGCGCGCGTCGCAGATGCACCACGTAGGCGAAGGGCAGCGGCGTCTTATGAATACGCTCGCACGCGCCGATGATGTCGACGAGCAACTGGTTGTTCTGATCCACCGCAGTGAAGATGATGTCGGGCAGGTTGCCCGCCTTGCGCTCGGCGTCGAGGTGGAAGGTGATGCGCTGACAGATCGCGGTGGGGGCGTGGTTGTGCCTGGTGACCGCCGCCACATCGTCGGGCTCGAGGTCGGTGGGCGCCCAGGCTTCCTGCCGGAGCACCGCCTTCGACGCAGCGGGAAAGGCCTGGGTCAGCCTGAGCACGCGGCGCAGCCGATCAGGATCGTGCGCGAGATGCACCGAAGCCGAGCGGGCCAGGTTGCGGCAGGTGTTCACCATGCCGCCCCAGAGTTTTCGGCCTTCCCACCAGCGGTCGTACGACTGGTTGGTGCGGAAGACGAGCAGCAGGCCCAACGAGGTACCGACCATGCCGTGAACGATCGAGGCGTTGGGCACCTCGAACTTCACGACGTAGAGGTCGACGTAGACGAGCAGGAAGGCCCCGAGGGTCACCAGCAGTGATCTGAACGAGATCACTTTGATCATCGAGCCTTTGACGGCGAAGAACGTCGTGCGCCACTTGTGCGGGTCGTAGTCGATCATGGGTTACAGCCCGGTCTCCGGATCAAAGGTGTTCTTGTCGAGGGTGATGGGTTTCAAGTCGGAGAACGCGTAGCGCTCGACCAAGCCCCCCGCGGCGTCGAGGCCTTCGATCTTCATGGGCACGCCCACTCGGGGGTCGGTGCACACGCGCGTCTTCGCGTGGTCGAAGCCCTTGCCGTTTTCGGGAAGAACGAAGAGCGAGCAGAAGTGACCGGCTGCGTTCCAGCCCTCGTGCTCCACGCCCAGCGCCGCGCCTGCACGTTTCTGATCGGCCTGAAGCCGGCGCACCAGGCTGCCCAACCCGGCCTCGGCCACGGTGTGGTTGCTGTCGTTCTTCGCGAGATCTGAGGTGAGCGGAATCCACAGCCGGCCCACGATCGACAAGAAGCCCGCCTCTCTCACGCGGAACTCGGTCTTCTTCACGGTCGAGTTGTAGATGAGCTTGCGGCCAGCCGAAGGCCCCTTGAGGTACTCGAGCCGGATCGCGTTGGGAGCTTCCTGGATGGTGGTGCGAATCGTCTGCTCGCCCTGGAGCGTGCCGGCAATGCGCTCCTGCTTCACCATCACGTATTGGTAGGGCCCCATCGAGGCGATCGCCTGTGCGCTCAGGCCGAGCAGCAGGGCAGGAGGGGTGGTGCGGAGCGCTTCGGCGAGCTCGTCTTGGCTCAGCTTCGCGACGGTGGCCTTGCGTTCGGCCTCCGTCATGGGCGCCCACGGGACTCCGTTGAGAACGAGCAGCGCGAGAAGAGCAGTGTTCATCGGTTCACTTGGCTGCGGGAACGAACTCCGCACCCGGAGCGGCCGTCGGCGTGACCAACCCCGAGTTCTCCGTGTCACCCGCGAGGAGCTCCAGCGAAAGCGCTCCTTCGTTGTCGCCCGCGTAGGGATCGAGGATGGCGAAGCGGGCCAGCCGGCCTTCGGCGAGCACGCTCTGACCGGGTGACAACACGCCGGTGCGCCAGGACTTCTTCTCGCCCAGCGCCTCGAGCAGGTAGGCCACGCGCAGCGGCACCTTTTCACCCAACTCCAGCTTCGCGTCGGTGGGCACACGCACGCGCGTCTTCACGCCTTCGCCCAGCTCCATCACGCGCGCGACCTCGAAGTCCCAGCAATGCGCGGCAGGGTTGAGCGAAAGGGTTCTCTTCTTCTTGGTGGCCAGATCGACCAGCTCGAGCGGGAAGGTCTGGCCTTCCTGAAAGGTCGAGCCCGGCTCGCAGTGCATGCGCAGCGCCTTGGCCCCGCCGAACTGGAGCACCGCGTGGCTGGCCATCTTCCTCATCATGCCCCAGCCTTCTTTCTCATCGAGGCGGGCGAGCGCGGTGCCCAGCTTGGAGTCGTCGCGTTCGATGCGCAGCCGGTACTTGTGCGCAGGGTCGAGCTCGACATCGGGCAGGTGCACGCCGAAGGGGTCGATCACGTTCGCCCTGACGTCGAGCTTGAAGACGGGCTTGCTGGGCGCGATCACCACGGGCGCCGTCGGTTGCACGGGTTTCGGTTTGGGCGCGGCCACCACCGGCGCTGCGACCACCGGCTCGGGTTTGGTCACCACGGGACGTGCGCGCTTTTCGCCCGACGGCCAGAAGACCCACACCAGAATGAAGGCCAACCCCACCGCGCCCGAGAGCCCCGCCACCTTCGGCATGGTCCACTCGAAGGGCTCCTTTTGGAGAACGGGCTTCTTGAGCCCGGAAATGCCCTCTTGAGGAGGGAGCACCTGCGCTTGCGCAACGCGGCTGGGCCTGCGCTGGGTGGGCTCGTCTTTGGGCACGGCGCCGCGCATCGCTCCGGCGGTCTTGGTGCGCGGGGGGGCCGAGGGCGGGGTGCGCACGGGCGGCAAGGATGGCGCGGTGATCTGGTCGAGCGCCGGCGCGGTGGGGGTGGGCTCGCTGGGCACGGGCGAGTCGATCACCTGGGTAGAGTTGGTGCCCACCTCGGGCAGGCCCAGCTGCGTGGACTCCGTGCCGTTCTTCTTTTCGCTCACGCGGCGCTGACTCTCGGTCAAAGCAGGAGCAGAAGGAAGCAAAGGGCGCACTCCGTCAGGCCGACAGGAAAATGCGCGTCTTCAAACGAAGGTGTTGACAGCTTTCGTCGAAATCCCGTATCAGACCTCACCGCTTGTGCGGCGTCTGGGCGGATAGCTCAGCGGTAGAGCGTCGCCTTTACACGGCGAGGGTCACAGGTTCGAAACCTGTTCCGCCTAAGCTGGTGCAGTTGTAGGACCGCAGGTGCAGCACACATATGGGGAGTTAGTTCAGC
The DNA here is from genome assembly GCA_043773025.1 of Archangium sp. Lineage (GTDB taxonomy): Bacteria > Myxococcota > Myxococcia > Myxococcales > Myxococcaceae > Archangium_A. The sequence goes on along the minus strand of JAYVFP010000261.1, from coordinate 49,167 downwards.
TGGTTAGAACGTCGGCCTGTCACGCCGAAGGTCAGGGGTTCAAATCCCCTACTCCTCGCAGGAAACGAAACCCCCGGAAGCCGAAAGGTCTCCGGGGGTTTTGTTTTGCTGAACGCACCTCAAGGCTCACTGCGCTGGAGTCGGGGCGTTCGCTTGTTTGGCGCCTTCGCGGATGGCGTACTTGAGGCCCTGCACGATGCCGAAGGTGAGCAGCGCCTTGGCAGAGCGGCTGAACACGTCGCCCCAGAAAGACGGCTTCTTCTGAGGTTTCGGCAACCGGGCCAACAGCCGGCGGCTCCAGGTGTGGTTGCGCCGGTGGACGGCGTACCCGATGACGCCGCCGACGAGCAGCACGGCGCCGCTGATGGCCGCGATGGTCCCCGCTGCTGCTTCGAACCGGGGCAGGAGCCGCTTGGCCAGTTGGTCTGAGACGATCTGACCTGGGTGCGCGATGACGTGCGTGAACTCGTGCCGCTTGCGATCGAGTTCATCGACCACCAAGAGCAGTCGTTCGCGGGCCAGCGTGGCCCTGCGCTCCAGGATCTCTTCTTGGGTTGGGGTGCTCAAGCGACGTGCTCCCTGAGTTGTTTGAAGTCGTCTTCGATGTGGTGACGGGTCTTCTCGAGCGGATTCTTGGGCAACGACGCGAAGCCGAAAAAGCCAGCCCCGCCGCCGAGCACGAACATGAAGAGCGCCACGCCGAAGGTGCTGCCGGCCGTGCCACCGAGCGCGAGCACCAGCGCGACGACCATCAGCGCCAGCGCGATCACGCCCATCAAGGCCGCCACGGCGAAACCGATGCCCGCCTTCACTACGCCTTTGACCTGCTTCTTCGCCTCGACCTTGGCCAGCTCAACCTCGAGGCGCACCAACTCCCTCATCTCCTTGAGCGCAGTCTCGAGCAGCTTGGCGGTGGAGTGGTCGGCTGAATCTGGCGTCGTCGCGGTCACGACATCCCGGCGTGAAGCGGCCTGCGCCGCCCGCTCGAGGGTGTCACCGTCGATGACACTCTTCGTGTTCTGCAGCTTGCCTTCGATGCGTCGTGCAATTCGATCGACCATGACCCAGTCCTCGTAAGTGATGTCTGGCTTGGTTGAATCGGCGGCGATCTCCTTGAGCCGTGATTCGAGGCCGTTCGCGGCGTCGGCCAGAACTTCGTGCCGCGAAATCGCTTCCCAGAGACGACCCAGCTCGTCCTGGATTTGTTGTGCGCGCGGGCTCTCCACCAGCCACGCGTCTCGCTCGAGCAGGGTGCTGCCCATCAAGGCGCGCACCCGGGCGACGTTGTGTTTCTCGCCCCGGAGAAGCAGGTCACCCGGGTAGAGGTAGAGCTCGAGCCCCTCAGCGCGAATGACCATCGGGTCGTCTTCGACCAACGCGTCGATGGCCCCACGCGCGAACAGCTTGATCACCCGCGTGGAGATCAACATCGCCCGGGGCGGCTTGCCCACTTCGGGGCTCAGCTGCGCCAGCACGCAGGCTTCACAGAGATCGTGCAGGGCCGCCTGGTACCTGCCGGGTTTGGGCTGAACGTAGAGGTGCTCATCCATCCAGCCGCGGGCCATTGAGGCGATCTTGATCGCCGGCACGGTGACGAGCGTGACGAAGAAGGAGATCGCGAAGCCCAGGGTCAGCGGGTACGCGTTGATCAGCGTCCTGGTCAGGCTCTTGGTCTGCGAGTCGGGTGCAGCGGCGCGGGTGAGCAACGCCACGATGAGGGGCGCGAGCACGGCCAACGCGATCCACACCGCACGAATGACGCCCTGGCTGAGCCAGTCTTTGATCGGCACGAAGGCGATCACCAGCGCGGCCGCGGCAGGGAAGAACACCCCGAGGACGAAAAGCGGCCACAGCACCGAGAGGATCATCGCGATCGAGACCATCAATCGTTTACGTGGCGTAAGCCGACCGAAGAGTGCAGCCACTGACCAGCCCATCAAGGCCTGGGTCAACGAACCGATCTTTCGCGACAAGGCGCTGAGCAACGCCGTCAGGATGGCCATGCAGCGATGAAGTGCAGCGCACATGCCACGCGCGCACTTCACCACCCGCTTGGTCAGGAGTTACCGGGTCGTAAACAACGCGGGCGCGATCGGTCGAGACTGAGGCGCAGGCGCGATCCACCGCGCCAACGCGAGCCCATCGCTCACCTGAAGCAGGTCGACCGAGGCATCGATGAGCGGCACGGCGGGGCGGCCATTGAGCGAGACCCACGTGTCGGCGTGCACCTCGAGGTCTTTCAGGCCGCGCGCGTGGAACTCGGCGCCGATGTGCCGGGCAAGCTGGAGGATGAGGTCGGGCTGCACCGACAGCTCACGCTCCTGCACGGGCGTCAGGTACTGGTTGGGCGTCACGTGCCACTCGCGCCCGGTCGAACGTTGCCGCACCACGTAGGTGACGCTGCCATTCTTCTCGCGCGTCATCACCCGCCAGGAAAAGCGCATGCCCTGCTCGTGCCACGAGACATCGCCCCCGTAGAAGAAGGTGCGCAGCGGCACGGCGAGCTGCACCACGCACCAGAGCGCCACCGGGACCAACACCCAACGCGCCGTGCGCTCGGCCGCGACAGACGGAGCCGTCGTTCGCAGCCAGCGCCGAGGCCAGCTGGCGTCGAAGAACACCAGCGTCGAGAGCATCATGATGAACGGAAACATGCCGATGGGGAAAAGCAGGCTGGTGGTCAGGTGAAAGCCCAGCACCGCCACGTAGGCGAACTTTCGCGTTCGCCTGAACGACAGGAGAAACGGCGCAGTGAGATCGAACAAGAAGCCGCTCCACGAGGCGAACCACGCCACCTCGGCGCTGGTGAGCCAGGCGCTGCGCGACGACAACCACAGGTGCAGGGGCGCTCCGTGGATCAACCAATCGGAGTTGAACTTCGCGATGGCCGCGAAGAAGTAGACCGTGCCCACCTGGAACCGCAGCAGCCAGGTGCACCACGCTGGCAAGGTCTCGGCCCTGAGCGAAGGGCGCAGCCACGCGTCGACAGACCAAAGCCGGTGGAGCGGCATGAAGCACATCAACAACGCCAGCAGCGACACCAGATAGTAGTGGTTCAGATAGTTCGAGACGTCGAGCAGTTGCACCCAGGTGAAGGTGATGAACAGCAACACGGTGGCCAGCCGGTAGAACGCGCCTGCCGCGACCATCACGCCGAGCAACACCAACGCCACGAACATCGCGCGCACGCCCTCCACACCCACAAAAGGCACCCACTCGAAGCCGAAGTACTGAAACCGGAAAGGCGCCGCGAAGAGGGCGTCGACCCAGCCATAGGCCAGGAAACGAAGCGCAGAGATCGCCACCAGCGCGCCGAACGCCATGCGGAAGACGGCGAGCGCTGCGGCATCGCGACGTTCAGTCATTGTCGCCTTCGAGACCCATGGGCAGGTCGATGTCGAGCACGGTCACGAACTCGCTCTTGAGCAGATCGGTGATGCCTTTGAGCGCGTCGTAGTACGCACGCACCGAGGCAGGGTCGGTCATCAACGCTTCCTTCAGATCCGGCTCCTCGATGGCCCCCAGCGCCGCTTCGGCCGCGAGCACCCGTTCGTGCAGCCGATCGACCAACGACGAAGCGCGCGCCCCGAGCAGCAGATCATCGAAGCCGATGCCGGTGTAGCCGGGCTCGCACCCCTCGAGCAGCTGCCGCAGGCCGGCGAGATTCGCGCGCAGGTTTTCGATGTTGTGGCTCGCGTACTGCGATTCGAGCAGGTCGAGGCAGGGCGGAACGGCGCAGTCGCGCAGGCCGATGGGCGGCGCCAGCTTGGCGTCCTTCACCACGCGCTCGATGTAGAAGAGCCCGTTGCTCACCTGATTCATCGCAGCGCCGGTCGACATGTACGTCGTGTTGCCCGGGCCCGCGGTTCGCAGGGTCTCCACGAAGCCGCCTTCCCACGCAGTCACCAGCGCGTCGGCGTGCACCTTCAAGTCGGCGCTCACCGCAGCGCCGTAGGCCTGCTTCTGCGCGGTGCGCTCGGTGGGCGTCAGCGCAACCCAGCCCGCGGTTGAGCAGATGACGTCGTCGCCTTCGTGAAAGAGCAGGTACTCGAGCGCGCCCAGGCCGCGGCGGTTGACCAGCAGCGAACCCACGCCCGTCTCATACCTCTTGCTCACCAGCACGTCTTCGATGGAGCAGCGGCTGATCAACGGCCACGAATAGACCTGATCGCGCAGATCCATTCCGCCGGGGGTCGTCGAGCTTCCGGTCGGCCCGAATTGCATCAACTCGACGCGCTGCCACGCCTTCATCGCCCGCTTCCAATTGTCCCTGGTCGGTGCGGCGTTCAGCGCGTCGATCTCGGCGCGGAACTTCGTCACCGCTTGAAGTGAGCAGGCCCCTGCGGCGCTCAAAAAGTCGGCACGCGTGACCGCGAGGCCTCCGTCTTCTAGCAGCACAGGGCCTGCGTCTTGCGGAGGTTTGGGCGTGGGGCAGCCGAGTGCGAACACGAGCGCGATCGCAGACAGCCCTTGACGGGCAGAAGCGCACATGATTTTGATTGTCATTATCAACATACGCTACGGGAGCTTGGTTCCGGGCTCAAGGGAGAACGACGTGAAACTCGGTTTGAATGGCCTGCTCGCGGGGATGACGGTTTCAATGATGTTGATGGGTTGCCCTCAGTTGCCGACGACTGATGGAGGCATGGGCGGTGGCAACACCGGGGGCGGCGGAGAAGTAGGCGGGGGCGCAGGTGGCGGTGCGACCGGGGGCGGTGGGGGCGGCGATGCGGGCACGACGCCTCGCGACCTCGACGTGGTGGTGGTGCGGCTCAACAGCAACGGCACGCCCGACACGACTTTCGGTGACGGGGGCATCACGCGTATCGACTTTGGCGAGGCCACGGGGGGCGCGCGCGACTCGGTCTGGGGGTTCGACAAGGACAGCGCGGGGCGCATGGTGCTCTTCGGGTCCACCAAGGCGATTGGCCGCACCGACACCGATGGTTTTGCGGCACGGCTCACCACCAGCGGTGCACTTGACGGAACCTTCGCCACCGGTGGCGTGCAGCGGCTCGACTTCGCGAATCGGAACGACACCATCAAGCATGGCTTCGTTCAGGCCGACGGCAAGATCGTCATCTCGAGCTACGCCTCTGTCCCGACCGGAGTCATGCTCAGCGATGGCGGCATTCAGACGGCCAATCGGCCCGTCTTGTTTCGCCTCGATTCCACGGGCGCCGCAGATTCGACCTTCGGCGACGCGGGTGTGGTGGGCGTGGCCAAGTTTGCCAACGCCGCGCCGTCGATGCCGTGGGGCATGGCCGAGGCGTACGGTGTGGCGCGCCAGTCGACCGGCAAGTACGTGACCTCGGGCTACGGCCGTGTTGCCGCGAGCGGCCCGGTCGACCTGGTGAGCTTCCGCTACCTCGAGACGGGCGCGGAAGACGCGACCTGGGGGAGCAACGGCTCCTTCATCCTCAACCTCGTCGGCGGTGATGAGCGTGGCCGTCACGTGCTCGCGCTGGCAGACGATCGCATCGTCTCGGTGGGCAGCGGCACGCCTCTGACTGGCAACGTCGACGCCATGGTGACGGTGCTCACCTCGGCAGGGGCGGCCGACGCCACCTTTGCGGCTGACGGCTACAAGACCTGGTCGTTCGGTCGCAACGAAGAGGCCTTCTTCGGCGCAGCGGTCGGCCCCGGCGGCATGGCGCTCTGCGCGGTTGGATACCGCACCGGCCCTGCAAACACCGCGGCCGAGAACGACGACGCGCTGCTGCTGGTGCTGCCGATCTCCTCGGGTGGTCCTGCGGAGTTCGCCCAGGCCGTGCCGCTCTCCACCGGCGCGCACGATCGTTTCTTCGGCGTTGCGTGGGATGGCAACAAAATCATCGGCGCCGGCTTCGTGCGAGAAGGCTCTGACAATAAGTTCGCCGCGGCCCGCTTCAACACCGACGGCTCGCTCGACACGACCTTCGGCACCGGCGGCATCGTGATCATCAACGTCACCGAAGCGGGCGGCACGGAAGAGGCTGCGCGCTGGGTGGTGGTGCAGGCCGACGGGAAGGTCGTCATCGCCGGGGCCGCTGAGCACTGACGAAGTGATTCACAGGCGTCGGCATCTTCACCGATGCCAGGACCAGCGAGAGGAGCGTGAGCACGGCGTGTCGACGCCCGATCAGTTCCGCTCGTACTTCGCCACAGTGATTCTGACCGATCGAGAACCGCTCACCGCTCCAAAGGAACAGCCCACACCGTTCGCATCGAGCGCAGTCGAGATGCCACTGTTGCGCGATGCGGAAGTGCCCCCTCGACTGGGCTCGGGGAGACCGGTGACGGAACCCGATTCCTATTTCCGTCAACCCTCTCGGGGAGACCGGTGACGGAACCCGATTCCTATTTCCGTCAACCCTCTCGGGGAGACCGGTGATGGAACCCGATTCCTCTTTCCGCCGACCCTCTCGGGATGACCGGTGTGAACGCAGCCAACCGATCAGCTTCACTGTCGTCAGGTGCTTAGTCGATGAGGCCGATGTTGCTACCGCCCGAGAAGCCGTCCTGCGAGCCGTTCAGGTCGCCGTAGCACCAGACTCCGGCATCGAGGCTGTAGCGGAAGGCGTAGCGCAACCCGATGCCGCCATCGGTGGGCAGTGTGCTCTGGTATTCGTTGTTGTTGCCGGAGAGCACGTTGAAGGTCGCCGGCTGCCACTTCCACCCGAAGCCCGGATCTTCCGCCTCCCTGCCGATGCCCAGCTGCGCGATGAACGGCGTTGCCGCGTTCGGGGTCAGCCCGGGTGACTCGATTTGGCCGTAGATGATCGAGCCACCGTCCGCCGTGGCGGGGAACTGCGTGTTGCAGAACCGGAACTCGGTGTGGTTCGTGACGGTCACGTCGTACTGCTGGCTCACCTCGTAGCCGCCGACATCCGAACCGTTCAGATCGCAGTAGGTCCAGATGACGCCGTCGAGTGATGCGCGCGCGGAGATGGCGCGGCCGCCGGTGTACGCAGGGTACGCGGTGAGGGTGAACTCGTCATCGCCCGCGACGTCGGCGGAGAAGGCCGCTTCTTTCCAGCCCCACAACGAACTGGTCGAGGCGTTGACGCTCACCGGGCCGCTACCGATCTGCATGCGCAGGTTGGGTGACGGGCCCGCGCTGCCGGACACGCCGGGGACCAAGGTGCGCGCCGTGACCGTGAGCGACGAACCGCTCGCGACCGGCGAGCCGGACACGGTGCCGAGTCGGCACGACTGAATGAGTGCGTTGGACACCGCGAGCCGGCCGGCCTGCGCCTGCTGGAAGCCGTTCTGCGAGCCGTCGAGATCGCAGTACACGGGGGGGCGTGCGCCGACCTGCACGCGATACGCGACCACGGATGAGCCGGTGCTCGAAGGTGCGGTCAGCGTGGCGGAGTAGCGATCGGACGCCATCACGTCGCTCGTGTACGTCGCGGCAGTCCAGTTGGTCCACGTGGAGGGCGCGCTGCCGGGTGCGCCCGAGCCGAGCTGAACGGCGAGCGGCGTGCCCTGACCCATGGCCTCGGTGAGCGTCGGCACGGTGATCGACACGGTGTACGGCTGGCTCACCGCGTTCGGCAGCACCGTCTGCAACGCGTTGGTGTTCTCCAGCACGCAGTTGGCCACGTCGAAGGGCGCGGCGGTCAACGCACCCAGCTCGCTCTGCTGCAGCCCATCGGCCGAGCCCGTCTTGTCGCAGTACGTCCACGGGCCACCGGAGACCCTGAAGCGGTAGGCGTACGCCCAGGTGCCCGGAGCGGGACCCGTCAGACGCGCCTGGTATTCCTCGCCGCCGCCGGTGACGTCGAGGTTGAAGGCGCCGGCAGACCAGCTCCACGAAGCGTCGGTCGGAGGCGTGCTCGACGCGCCGTAGCCCAGCTCGCCTTCGATGCCGGCTGCCGCCCCGTTTGCTTCTGTGAGGCCCGCCACGAACACGCGGCCATACACGAAGTCACTTTGCCGGCCCTCGTAGCTGGTGAACGCGGGGGGAAACTGCAGCACACAGGAGTCGACACCGATCGGCTGCACCGTCAACGTGCCGGCCTGCGCTTGCGTGAACCCGTTGGTGGTGAGCCCGTCGGCGTCGCAATACGACCAGGGCCCATCGGCGTGATTGAAACGGAACGCGAATTTGTTCGTGCCGTCGCCCGGGTTGGGGAGCTGCGCCTGAAACTCGTCGTTCTGACCGCCGCCCGTGTCGGTGTTGAAGGTGGCGGCGACCCACGTCCACGTGGCGGGGTCGGTGCCGGCCAGGCCGTAGCCGAGCGCGCCTTTGATTCCCGTGCCTGCACCGGTCTGTGAAGTGACCGCGGTCTTGAAGACCTGGCCGTAGACGAGGGGGCCCATCGCGCGGCCGCGCAGCGAGACGGTAGGCGGCGCTTCGACCACCTCGCCGCCGAGCTTGCACCACTCGACCGATGCGGGCGTCAGCGTGACGCGCGCGAGTTCGACGGCGAGCACACCGTTCTCCGAGCCATCGCGGTCGGCGAGCGTCCACGTCACGCCATCGTCGCCCGAGAATCGGGCCGTCACGAAATAGATGAGATTGGTCGTGGTTGCGCCCGGAAGTGAGACGGATCCTGCAGAGGTGCTGGTCGCTTCCTGGAAGACGGCATCCGTCCACGTGAAGTCCGTGCTCGCCGGAGTGCCTCTGATCGTGGTCGTGAACCCGACCTGGGCACGAACCCTGGTTCGGTCGCCACCTACTTCCGCCCGCGCAACGACCTGGACGTTCACCGTGGGTGCGCCGCTGGTGTTCGTGGTGTCGGCGGGGTTCTCGAGAATGGCGTCCACGATCGTCGGGGCGTCGACGGCGGTGAACGTGTACGCAGCGGCAAGCGTGCTCGAGCGGCCATCCGGGTTGGTCACCTTCACGGAGACTGGACCCGTGACAGAGTTTGCCGGTGTGATGGCAGTGAGGCGGCGGTCGTTCTCGAAGGTGACGCTGGTCGCGGCATTGGCTCCCACGCTCACGGCCGCGCCGCTGACGAAGTTGTTGCCGTTGATCGTGATGATGACGCCACCCGCGAGGGGGCCGGTGGACGGCGAGACCGACGTCACGATCGGGGCCGGGCTGATTCCCCCGTCGGGCATCGGCATCGGCATCGGTTCAGGGCAAGCAGCGAGCACAACGACCAGAGCGGGCGCGAGGATCCGTTTCACGGGTTGGGGTTTAGCACGCCTTCTTTTTCGGAAGGCTTTCGGCACGCCCCCAGGCCAACGCCCAGGGCGCAGAGCAGGCTCTGCGCGATCATCTCGGGTTGGGTGAGCAGAAATGGGACCACGCCTATCAGCTCCGGCCGCATGTAGTCGATTCCCTCGAGGTTGCTCGGGCTCGGTGCCGCCGCGGCCAGGTGCAGCAATACGAAGAAGAGCATGAACAGCGGGAAGACCCGCTTGGGCCGCCCGAAGGAACACAGTGTTTCGTGAAACGGCACGAGAGAAAGCGCGATCAACACGCCACGCGCGAGGAGCATGGGGAACTGCCACGTCATCACGCGACTCCACTGGGCGGGGTTCGACTCACTGCGGAGGTACGTCGCGAAGAGGGCGCCTTCACCGACGTAGAACTGATTCGAAAGCAGCTGGTACGCGAGCGCGCCCGCGAGCAGACACGCGACGCTCGAGATGAGTGGGACTTTGCCGACGAACCAACGCTGTGAAGGCGCCACGGCTCAGCCCTTCACGGCGCCAGCGGTGAGGCCTCCGACCAGGAACTTCTGCAGCGCGAAGAACAGCGCCATCACCGGCGCCGAGATGATCAGCGCACCCGCGGCGAAGTGACCCCACTCGGTCTTGTACTCACCCACGTAGCGCTGCAGCGCGACCGGCAGGGTGAAGCGCGCCGTGTCGTTGAGCAAGGTCGCAGCGAGAATGAACTCGTTCCACGCCTGCATGAAGCTGAACAAGGCGGTCACCGCGAGCGCAGGCCGGGCCAGCGGGAGCACGATCTTGATGAACACCTGGCTGGGTGACGCGCCGTCCATGATGGCGGCTTCCTCCAGCTCACGGGGGATGGTGTCGAAGTAGCCCTTGAGCATCCACACGCAGAACGGCAGCGAAGACGTGGCGTACACGAGCACCAGGCCGCCGATCGAGTCGAGCAGGCCCAGGGTCTGCAGAATTGAATAGAGCGGCACCAGCATCAGCGTGGCGGGGAACATCTGGGTGATCAGCAGCAACTGCATGCCCGACTGTTTGCCCGGAAAGCGGAACCGCGAGAGCGAGTAGGCGGCGGTGACGGCGAGGGTGAGGCCCACCAGCGTGGTCGCCGCGCTCACCACGATGCTCGAGAGCAGCTGCCGGCCGAACAACCACCGGCCTTGCGCATCGGTCGAACCGAGCACGTCGCGAAAGTGATCGAGCGTGACCGCTTCAGGAAAGGGGTTCGCGCTCATCGAGAGCGTCTGCGTGGGCGACAAGGCGAGCTTCACCACCCAGAGCACCGGGTAGAGCGTCACCGCGCACGTCAGCGAGAGCCCGGCGTGAAGCGCGAACAGCTTCCAACGAGGCATCGTCTTGTTCACGCGGACTCCTCACCCGAAAGGCGTTTCGTCACCTGCGACCAGGCGAAGAGCACGAAGAAGATCAACACCGAGTACGCCGCGGCAAAGCCGTACTGCTCGTTGCGTTGGAACGCCCAGCGAAACGCCTCGCTCACGAGGATGTCGGTTCCTCCGCCCGGTTCACCACCCGACACGAGGTAGATGATGTTGAACATGTTGAAGGTCCACACGCTGCCGAGGATCACCGCGGGCAGAAGGGCCGGCTTGAGCAGGGGCAACGTGATGCGGCGGAACTGCGTCCACTTCGAGGCGCCGTCGACTTCAGCGGCTTCGTAGAGATCGGTGGGGATCGACTGCAGCGCGCCGAGCGAGACCACCATCATGAAAGGAAACCCGAGCCAGGTGTTCGTGATCACGTTGGCCGCGAACGAGGTCGACCACTGGGTGAACCAGCTCACCGGTTCGATGCCGAGGTGGCCGAGGATCGCGTTGATGGCTCCGAATTGCTGGTGGAACATGCCCTTCCACATGAGCGCGGTGATGTAGTTCGGCACCGCCCACGGAACGATCAGCAGCACCCGGTACACGCCGCGCAGCTTGAGCAGTGGATCCTTCAGCAGGATCGCCAGGAACAACCCGATGCTCACGTGCAGCACCACGTTCGCCAACGTCCACGCGAGCGTGACGACGAGCGTGAAGTAGAACGAGAGGGGCTCGGTGATGCGGTAGCCCTTCGAGGTGAGGATGTCGGCGAAGTTCGCGAACCCGACGAAGGTGTATTCGCCCGCATCGTGGTGGAAGAGCGAGAGCGAGAGCCCGATCACGAAGGGAATGACCACCAGCACGAACAGCCCGGTCGCAGCCGGCGCGACGTAGAGCAGACCTCGGCCCGCTTCGGGGTAGCGCTTCGCGAAGGGCTTGCCCTTGCCTTGCCGCAGCTGCCACCCGCCGAAGGCGACCAGGCCGATGCTCAGCCCGATGATCCAGGGAATGGGCGTGGTGGTGGGCGGCGCTTCACGATTGAGCGCGCGGTACCGGCGCTCTGCGAGCTGGCCCGCGTCGGCAGGTGAGACGCCGCCCTGCAACACGGCCCGGAGCGCGAGCTTCATCGGCTCCCACACGCGCGCCATCTCGAGCGTGTTGGGCGTCGCGGTGCCGCGTTCGGCCACCGTGCGAAAGGCGCTGATCATCGAATCCTTCGCGACGGCCTCGTTGTCGTACGCGGCGAGCTCAGCGGGGATCTGCCGGCCCAACGTCACCCGGACGATCGTGGCGTCACCGAGCGAAAGGAACTTCGCAAATGACTGCGCCAGCTCGGGTTGTTTGGTGCGCGATGAAACGAACGCGGCTTCGACGCCGAGGAAGGGCGCCATGGGCAGGCCGGTCTCCGAGACCGTGGGCAACGGATGAATCGAGTACGGCACGCCGGGATCAATTTCGCCGGTGAACCACGGGCCGGTGATCACGAACGGCGCGCGGTTCTCGTTGAAGAGCGTCTTCACCAACGCGCCCGAGACCTCCTGCGGCATCAGCTTGCGATCCTGCAGTGACTTGACCCAGTTCAGCGACTTCGTCATCGCGGGCGTGTCGAACTGGGCGCGGCCCTGCTCGTCGAAGAGCACGCCGCCGAAGCCGAAGAGGATCGGGGCGTGGAAGTAAAAGTCACCCGCCTCGTACGCGAGCGTGAACTGGTTCTGCCTGCGCTCGGTGAGCGCGTTCTCGAGTTGCGCGGTGGTGGTGGGCACCGTGAGGCCGCGATCTCCGCGCATGAACAGCGCGAGGCACTTGATGGAGAGCGGGTAGCCGTAGAGCACGCCATCCAACTCGAGCGCGTCGACTGAGGGCTTGAGGTACTTCGATCGATCGAGCCCTTCGCCTGAGGGCGCGACGATCTTCATGCGGTGAAATTGCCGCAGCCGCTCGTGCGCGAAGATGAAGACGTCAGGGCCCGCGTCGTGCGGAATGGCCGAGGTGAGCTTCGAGCTCAGCGCGTCGTACGGCACCGCGAGCAGCTCGACCTGCGTGCCGGTCAGCGCGGTGAATTGTTTGGCGGCTTGTTCGATCGCCTGCTCCTCGCCGCCGCGGTAGCCGTGCCAGAGCTTGAGCACCGGGGCGTCTGCGAAGGCGAGCTGCGAGACGAAGACGAGAAGCAGGGCGCACCCCGGTCCTCCCGGGTGGAGTACCTCTGCTCCGGAGCGCGAGTGCCCCCTCGACTGCGCTCGGGGAGAACGGTCGTCTGCGGCGCTACGCACCTCTCGCCTCAGGGTGACGCAGCGCCTTCGCGCCATCCGCGCTGAAGATGTGCAGCACGTCGCCCATCGGCTGAACCGCCACGTTCTGCCCGACCTGCACGTCAGCGCCTTCGAACCGAGCCGCGATCGAACCCGCCGCGGTCTTCAAGAACGCGTAGCCATCGAAGCCCAGCCGCTCGACCGCCTCGACCTCACCGCGCAGCGGACCCTCACTGGCCACGCGAAGATCCTGAGGCCGCAGCCCCAACTTCACTTCGCCACCCGTATCGCCCACCGCCGGGAGCGTGAACCCCGCACCCACGAACTGCGCGCCCTCCCGCTTCGCGTCGATCAGGTTCATCGAAGGCGAGCCGAGAAACTGCGCCACGAAGGCGTTGGTGGGCTTGTTGTAGAGCTCGAGCGGAGCACCCAGTTGCTGCAGCACGCCCTTGTTGAACACCGCCACCCGCGTCGCCAGCGTCATGGCCTCGACCTGATCGTGCGTCACGTAGATCATTGTCACACCCAGCGCGCGATGCAGCCGCGCCAGCTCACCGCGCATCTGCACGCGCAGCGCGGTGTCGAGGTTCGAGAGCGGCTCATCGAACAAGAACAGCTGCGGCCGGCGCACGATCACCCGGCCCATCGCCACGCGCTGGCGTTGACCACCCGAGAGCGCCTTCGGTTTCCGCTCGAGCAGCGGGCCCAACTCCAGCATGCGGGCGGCCTCGGCGACGCGGCTCTCGATCTCGGGGCGGGGCACCTTGCGCAGCTCGAGACCGAAGGCCATGTTCTCCTTCACCGTCATGTGCGGGTAGAGCGCGTAGCTCTGAAAGACCATGCCCACGTCGCGTTCGCGCGGTGGCACCTCGTTCATGTTCTTTCCTCCGATGACGATGTCACCGGAGTCGGCCTGCTCGAGGCCCGCGATGATGCGCAGGAGCGTGGTCTTGCCGCAGCCCGACGGCCCGACCATCACGAGAAACTCGCCTGGCGTCACGTCGAGGTCCACACCGCGGACGATCACGTTGTCACCGAAGCTCTTCTTGATTCCGACGAGTCGAACGTCACTCACGAGGGCGTGGACGCTACCAATGTGTGGCGGCTGTCTTTGACGAGAATTCGTGCCGCACTGCGCCACGAAACCCCCAATCCAGGGAAGAGGGCCACCCGTATCGACCTTCTCCGGTGGCAGTTGATAGGAGTCCCCTCGTGCGCCGATTCAGCCCCGTATTCCTCGTCTTGCTCTCCTGCGGCCCCACCGACACCGCGCGGCTGTACAAGACGTCTCCGAACGCAGCGTCGCTGGATCCTGCGGCCATCGAGCGGCTGGAGCACCTGGGCCCCACGGTCGTCGACAAGGGCATCAACTTCGGCGTGTACAGCGAGCGGGCCGAGCGCATCGAGATCCTGCTCTTCGACAACCCCGAAGCGCCGTTGCCCACCCGCCAGTTCCCCCTGACCCGGTTCGGCGACGTCTGGAACATTCACATCGAAGGCATCGGCATCGGTCAGCACTACGGCTTCGTCGCCTGGGGCCCGAACTGGACGTACGATCCCGAGTGGATCCCCGGCTCGATCAAGGGCTTCAAGGCCGACGTCGACACTGAAGGCAACCGCTTCAACCCCAACAAGCTGCTGTGGGATCCGTACAGCAAGGCCATTCACCGCGATCACGACTGGGCCAAAGGCAGCCTCGCCACCGGCCCCAAGCGCGCCGAGTCGACGTGGGCTGCGGCCAGTAAAAGTATCGTGGTGCAAAGCAAGTACACCTGGAGCGAGAACGAATCGATCTACCGAACGCGCCGCACTGACGAGAACACCCCCGGCCACCGGTGGAACGACGCGATCATCTACGAGCTGCACCCCAAGGGCTTCACCGCCAGCGCGGCCTCGGGCGTCGCTCACCCCGGCACCTGGCGGGGCCTCGGCGAGAAGGTGGCCTACCTCAAGGAACTCGGCGTCACCGCGGTCGAGCTGATGCCCCCCTTCGAGAAACCCTCGGAAGGCGGGTACTGGGGCTACTCCACGCTCTCGTTCTTCATTGCCGAGAACACCTATTCTTTCCGGAAGGACCAGCAGGAGATCATCGACGAGTTCAAGTGGATGGTGGACCAGTTTCACCAGGCGGACATCGAGGTGATCCTCGACGTCGTCTACAACCACACCGGCGAAGGCGGCTTCTGGCGTGAGCGGCTCGAGTTCGACTTCAACCCCGACCCGTCGGTTACGCCGCAGCTGACCAACTTCGATCCCAAAGAAGTGGTGGGCCTCTACAACTTCCGCGGCTTCGACAATCACGCGTACTACGCGCTGAGCCCCGACAAGCAGACGTTCTGGAACAACACCGGCGTCGGCAACGAGACGCGCTGCAATCACAAGCCGTTCCGAAAGCACATCGTCGACTCGCTGCGCTACTGGGTCGAAGAGATGCACGTCGACGGCTTCCGCTTCGATCTCACCCCGGTGCTCGGTGAGA
This sequence comes from Archangium sp., assembly GCA_043773025.1. Taxonomy (GTDB): domain Bacteria; phylum Myxococcota; class Myxococcia; order Myxococcales; family Myxococcaceae; genus Archangium_A. The sequence continues at coordinate 33,991 of JAYVFP010000261.1, read as the reverse complement.
AAGACCTCGACTACGTGGTGTGGGACGACCCGAAGAACACCGTGCTCCAGGACATCATCGATGACCCGCTGCTGCAGAAGTACAACACGCGCGTGATGTCAGAGCCGTGGGCTGCGGGTGGCTACGATCTCTCCAAGTCATTCAACGGGCCCGGCAACAACGAGCTGAGCAATGGCTACGGCACGCGCATCGGGCTCTTCCCGGCGGCGACCAACAAGCCTGGCACCGGCTGGGGCGAGTGGAACGGCCGCTTCCGCGATTGGTGGCGCGCGTTTCAGAACAACGACGGCTTCAAGCTGAACAGCACCGAGGTAAAAGACGGCGGCTTCTTCATCACCGGCAGCTCAGGCTGGTACCAGTGGAACTCGCGCAAGCCCTACCACTCGGTGAACTTCGTCACGGTGCACGACGGCTTCACGATGTACGACCTGTTTTCTTACAATCAGAAGCAGAACGGCTGCGGCCCGCTCAACCAGATCTGCTGCACCGAGCCGACCAGCGCGTGGTGCGAGAAGGTCTCCGGCGAAGACAACAACCGGTCGAGGAATTGGAACGACGAGCCGATGAAGCGCCAGCTCATGCGCAACCTCTTCGTCGCGTTGATGATCAGCCAGGGCACGCCGCTCTTGTGGGCGGGCGACGAGTGGATGCGCACGCAGCTGGGCAACAACAACGCTTACTCCACGCTCGCCGACAACTCGTACAACTGGATGGATTGGGGCACCTGGCAGGCCCAGGATCAGCGCCACCGCATGCACGACTTCGTCAAGCAGGTGATCGCTTTCCGCAAGTCGCACCAGTACGCCTTCGCCCCCCTGGAATACGGGCAGGCCGCGCCGTTCTCCTGGAAGAACGCCCAGAACAACCCGGCCGATGGTGCCACGTGGAACGGCAAGAACCTGATGATGCACTTCTACGATCCGTCGAAGGGGCCTGAGCTGGCGATCTTGATCAACGGCGAAGCGGGCGAAGTCACCTTCACGCTGCCTCAGGGCCGCTCGTGGAAGCGGGTAATCGACACGCAGTCGTACTTCGACCTGCCTGAAACGCTGGTGATGCAGAACAAGCCGCAGCGGGCCTCGAACAACATCTGGCTCTCGAGCCCAGAGCCGGTCACCAACAGCAGCTACACGGCCAAGGCCCGCACCGTTACCGTTCTGGAGGCTTCGAATTAGAAGTGAGAAGAGCAGTTGTCGCGTGGTGACTCGCCGATTTTCCGGGGGCCGTATGGAAACTGAATTTTTCGTCTCGAAGAAGCACCGCTACACGCAGGCGCGCCGCTTTTCCCGCCTGCCGACCGATTTCGTCGTGCACGTTCGGAGCAACGAGCTGCGCGTCAACGATCGGGTCAATGACATCTCGGAAGCTGGCATCGGGGTGATCACGCCCCGGCCGCTGCCGCCGATGTCGCTGGTCTCGATGCGGCTCGACCTGCCTCACGGCGCCGAGGCGGTGGAGATGCTTGGCCGCGTGATGTGGGCCACCAATCACATGATGGGCATCCGCTTCGAGCAGACCGACCCGCGCGTCAGCGATCTGGTGGACCGAATCCGTCAGGACTTCGAGCGGATCTGATCGTGGATGGTGCCAGCATTGGGTAGAACCCTGCGCTCGTGCGCGCCCTCTCCTTGCTGGTGTTGCTCCTCCCCGGACTCGCTGTTGCGCAGGCTCCCGACAGCCGCTTCAGCGCCGGTGGGTACTTCCGCATCATGGCTCGCCCCGACTTTCAGGGCGGCAACGGCCGGCTCGGCTACTGGAACATCAACGGCCGGTTGATGAACGAGGGGCCCTACGCCGCGCTCGAGATGAAGCTCGATCTCCTGCAGGCGCCGCCCGGCACCACGGACATCTGGGCCAGCCTGCACGCTCGCGTCGAAGGTGGCTCGGTGGCCACGGCCGACTCGGGCAACGGCAACCTGATCAACTTCCGCTTGAGCCAGCTCTACGCGCGCGTAGGCAATGTCCTCGCACCCAACGTGGTCTTCCAGCTGGGCACGCTGCAGTATTTCTTCGGAGACTTAGGTCTCTACGACACCAGGCCCGCGCAGCTCTTCGAAGACACGGTCGGTTTGTCGGCGCGGTACTCGTCGGGGGCGATCGACGCGTTGATCGGCGTGGGTGACTCCGGGTTCTTCGTGCGCGGGCTTCAGTACGTGCCGTTGATGACCGCGGGCGGGGCGGTGCGGGTGCGACTGGGTGAACACTTCGAGCTCGGTGGCGGCGGGCAGATCGCCGTCGAGCCGTTCATCGCCGGCAATCGCAACTCGTCGTACGTGACACCTTCCGTGGGCTACGAAGACTTCGCGCGCAAAGAGGTGCTGCGCCGCTTCGTCGAGAACAACCCGATGGCCGAGGTGGAGCAGTTCCCTCTCCCTCAGGCCTCTGCGCAGACGAACGTGTCGTGGCGCGTGGTGGGCTACCTGGGCTTCGGCAAGCTGGGGCCCATTCGCTGGAACAACCTCTTCGCGCGCTACCAGCGGCTGCACCCGCAGAACTCGTACACCGACTCGTGGGAGGGCCGCTCGGTGCAGGTCTACACGGCCGACCTCACGCGCGATCGCTACGCGCTGCAGGTGGGCAATGAGATGCAGCTGCAGCTGATTCCGAACCGGCTCGACGCGGTGTGGTCGACCCTCTACGGGCAGGATCGCGATCTGGCGAACACCATCGTCGCGAGTGAAGCGAACCGCTCGTACATCTCCACCGTGCTGCGGCTGCAGCTCTACTTCACGAAGACGGTGCACTGGCTGTTGGAGAACTCCATCAGCCAGGAGCGTTCACTCAACGGCAACCTGTTCCGCAGCACCTTCGAGTCGATCTTCCAGAACAGCGCCGGCGTGCCCGACACGCGCGGGCTGGAGTTCGGTGACGCGGCCGTGCGCAACAACTGGCAGCTGAAGACCGGCATCGTGCTCAACCCCACGGGCTTCGGCATCTACGCGCGGCCGTCGATTCGGTTGCTCTACGGCCTTCAGCTTTCCAGCCAGCACGCGGCGTTCGGTAACGCGTTCGTGGAGCGCCTCGATCAGTTCGATGCGTTCAAGCCGACGGGGACCATCTCGTGGCATCACCTGGTGTCGTTGGAGTCTGAGGGGTGGTTCTGATGCGCGCGTTCGTTGCGTTGGTGCTGGTGGTCACGTGCCTGGGCTGCATTCCGAAGGTGCCGCGGCAACGTCTGGCTGAGCGGGCGAAGGTCTGTGTCGCGTACATCGTCGACCCCGGGTACGCGGGCCAGCCGTTCACGCCGCCCGAGGCGCTCAAGAAGGCGATCAACGCAGAGCTCGACGATCACAACCTCGAGGTGATCGAGGTGCCGCTCGAGGCGATCTCTGCGCAGCGGCTGACCGACTCGCGTTTGGACGCGCTCAAGAAGGTCTCAAGTGAGGCGCCGTTCGTCTTGCTGGTCGAGCAGCGGGTGCACTTCTTCTCGCAGCTCGATGGCCGGTACCGGTGGGAAGTGGCCACCACGTTGACCGCGGCGCGGGCCGATGGCGCGAGGGCGAGCGACCCGTTCGAGATTCCGGTGATCCTGCTGTTCGATCACGAGAAAGAGCGCGAGGCGATCGCGGCGGCGGCGAGTGACATCTCGAACCGGGTGGGCGTCTTGATGGATGGCGTGATGGCGGGCGCCTCAGCTCCGAAGGCGGTCGCACGGCCGAGCGGCATCTACTTCGTGATGGTCGATCGGTTTGCCAACGGCGATCGCAGCAATGACGGTTCAGCGTCTGCCGAAGACCCGCAGGGGTTTCACGGCGGTGATCTCAATGGGCTCATCGATCACCTCAACTGGATCCAGTCGTTGGGCTTCGACACCGTGTGGCTCTCTCCGATCTTCAAGATGCGCACGGACAAGTGGCACGGGTTCGGCGCCTTTCATGGATATTGGACTTGGGATCTTTCGGCGCTCGAGCCGAAGTTTGGCGACGAGCTGCTGCTGGCTCAGCTTCGTTCTGAGTTGGACCGCCGGAACATGAAGCTGATGCTCGACCTGGTGCTCAATCATGTGGGGCCCGATGCGCCGTTGATTGCGAGCAAGCCGGGCTGGTTTCACAAGCGGGGCGGGGTGACCGATTGGAATGACGCCACGCAGCTGGTGATGAACGACGTGCACGGCTTGCCGGACTTCGCGACCGAGCAGGATGAAGTGTTCGAGTACCTGCTCGGCGCTGCCCGGAGGTGGCTTCCGGGTCGCTCGACCTGACGGCTTCCGGCTCGACGCCGTCAAACACCTGCCGCTGGAGTTCTGGGCGAAGTTCAACGGCTCGTTCGACTTCATGCTGTTGGGTGAGCTGCTCGACGGCGATCCCGGAGTGGTGGCGAAGACGTGGAAGGAAGGCCGCTTCACGTCGATGTTCGACTTCCCGCTCGGCTTCGCGATCGCCGACGTGTTCTGTCGGGGCGAGTCACCCGCGAAGCTCGCCGCGGTGCTCACGAATGATCGGCGCTACCCTGACGCGTCTGCGTTGGTGACGCTGGTCGACAATCACGACCTGCCGCGAATCTTGAGTCAGTGCGGCGGCGACGTGGAGAAGGTGAAGCAGGCGCTCTCGTTTCTGATCGCCATGCGCGGCACGCCGTCGATCATCTGGGGCACCGAGGCGGGCTTCGAAGGCGCGAAGGAGCCGGACAACCGGCAGTCGATGCGGTTCATCGAACATCCACTGAAGGGCCACATCGCGAAGTGGATGAAGCTGCGGGCTGACTCAGCCGCTCTTCGTGAAGGCGTGGCTGTGCCGGTGGAAGTGACGAACGAGCGCGTGGTGATCGCGCGCATTGCTCCCGATGGCACCACGGTGAACGTGAAGATCGAAGCGGGAAGGGTGACGCTCGAAGAAGCTGCGCGCTCTCAGGCGCCGAAGGGAACGAAGCAAGTCACCTTGAGCGGCACCGGCTTTGTCGTCGGTTCGGGCCCTGAGTTTGGTGACTGGGATCGCACCAGGGCGAAGCCACTGCCGCTGACCGTCGACCTGCCGCTCAACGGCGCGTTCGAGTTCAAGCGCATCATCAACGGCGAATGGGAAGCCGGCCCCAACCGGATCCTCTTCGTGACGGAGCAGACCTCGGGCGTTTCGTTGTGATCGGCCCTTAAAATGACTGAGGCCCAGTCTCGGTGAAGAGACTGAGCCCCAGAAGGTTCATCAGAAAGCGTGTTGCTTAGCTGACGACGCGGACGTTCGCAGCCTGCAGGCCCTTAGGACCCTTGTTGACGTCGAACTCCACCTTCTGACCTTCAGCGAGGGTGCGGAAACCGTCGGCCGAGATCGCGGTGTGGTGGCAGAACACGTCGTCGCCCCCGCCGTCCTGGCTGATAAATCCGAAACCCTTCGCATCGTTAAACCACTTCACAGTACCGAGTGCCATTGACTTGATTTGCTTTCATTATCGAGACCCGAAAAGGGGGTACTCGGCTCCGTCTTGTGGACGGGGCAAAGGATGAATACCTGCTTTGCCTACACTGCACAAGCCCCCCCACCGAGATCGACTGACGCTTTGCGTCATCTCTCGTTGACTCGTGAATCAGTGAGCCCTATTCCGCCGGGGCAGCAGTCTTCGTTTGGAGGCTCCAATGGGCAACCGTCGGGTAGCGATCATCGGAGGTCTGCGGACCCCCTTCGTGAAGGCGAACACGGTCTTCAACGATCTCACGGCCCTCGATCTGGGTCGCATCGTCGTGCAGGAACTGGTGCAGCGCTACGACCTCGACCCTGAGCAAATCGACGAGCTCGTCTTCGGCCAGGTGGTGCCGTCGATGACGGCCTCTTCCATCGCGCGTGAGCTGGTGTTGCTCTCGGGGTTGCCCCGCCGCATCGAGACCCACACCGTGATGCGCGCCTGCGCCACTTCGATTCAAGCGACCATCGACGTGGCCCGCTCGATCACCGAAGGCACCGCCCACGTGGGCATCGCCGGCGGCACCGAGTCGATGTCAGATCCGCCGATCTTCACCTCGCGCCCGCTGGCCCACGCGCTCGTCAGCGCCAGCAAGGCAAAGAACCTGGGCGCGCGCTTGAAGCCGTTCCAGCGGCTCCATGCCCGTGATCTGCTTCCTGTCCCCCCTGCGATCGCCGAGTACACGACGGGCATGTCGATGGGCGACTCCGCCGAGAAGATGGCCAAGGAGAACGGCATCTCCCGGCTGGAGCAGGATCAGATCTCGCTCGCTTCGCACCGCAACGCCGCGCGCGCGTGGAAGGCGGGGTACTTCAAGGACGAGGTGATGTCCGTGCCCGTGCCCCCCAGGTACAAAGAGATCGCCGCCACCGACAACCTGGTGCGCGAAGACACCTCGCTCGAGGCGCTCACTGCGCTCAAGCCTGTCTTCGATCGCCGCTACGGCACCGTCACCGCCGGCAACGCCTCCCCGCTCACCGATGGCGCCGCCGCCCTCATTTTGATGAGCGAAGAGAAAGCAAAAGCGCTGGGCTACGAGCCGCTGGGGTTCCTCAAGTCGTACGCGTTCGCCGCGACCGACCCGGGTGATCAGCTGCTTCAGGGCCCGGCCTACGCCGCGCCCATTGCGCTCGACCGCGCGGGCATGAAGCTCTCCGACATCGAGCTCATCGACATGCACGAGGCCTTCGCCGCGCAGATCGCTTCCAACATTCAGGCGTTCGGGTCGAAGGCGTTTGCGCAGAAGCTCGGCCGGAAGGCGCCGCTGGGCGAGGTGAACCGCGAGCGGCTCAACGTCAACGGGGGCTCCATCGCCCTGGGTCACCCGTTCGCCGCGACCGGCGCGCGGATTCTTCATCAGTCCCTGCGTGAGATGAAACGACGCAACCTGGGGACTGCTCTCGTCACGGTCTGCGCTCAGGGTGGTCAGGGTGCAGCGGTCGTTCTGGAGCGTGCATAAATGAGCACCCCTTCGAAGAACTTCTCGTACGCGGTGGAGAACGAGATCGCCGTCATCACCTTCGACATGGAAGGTGAGCCGGTCAACACCATCGCACCGCAGATCAGCCAGGAGTTCGAGTCGCTCATGACGCGCGCTGCGTCTGACTCGAGCGCGAAGGCGATCGTCTTCATCTCGGGCAAGAAAGACACCTTCATCGCCGGCGCGAAGATCGACTTCCTGCAGACGATTACGACGGCCGCCGAAGCGAGCTCTCTGTCTCGCCAGGGCCAGGCTGGGTTCGATCGCCTCGACGCGTTGGAAAAGCCGGTGGTCGCTGCGATTCACGGCGCGTGTCTGGGCGGCGGGCTCGAGTGGGCGCTCGCGTGTGATTACCGCGTGGCCACCGACAGCCCGAAGACCTCCATCGGTCTGCCCGAAGTGCAGCTGGGTCTCATTCCCGGTGCAGGCGGCACGCAGCGGTTGCCCGCGCTCATCGGCGCGCAGGCGGCGCTCGATATCATCCTCACGGGCAAGAGCCTCAAGGCGAAGAAGGCGCTCAAGCTGGGCGTCATCGACGAGGTGGTGCCCACGCCGATCCTCCGGCAGATCGCGCTGACCCGCGCGGCTGAGCTCGCGAGCGGCAAGTTGAGAATCGAGCGGCGCCGCGGCATCACGCCTGCGTTGTCGGCGAGCAAGTCGTTCCCCGAGATCCTCAAAGGGCTCACCAACAAGGAAGCCTGGGCCGAGTTCGCGCTCGAGGACAACCCGCTTGGCCGCAAGCTGCTGTTCGACCAGGCGAAGAAGCAGTTGCTCAAGAAGACCCGCGGCAAGTACCCCGCGCCCGAGCGTGCGCTCGAGGTGGTGAAGGTCGGCCTCGAGAAGGGCATGAAGGCGGGCCTCGAGGCAGAGGCCGCCGCGTTCGGCGAGCTGGTGATGAACGACGTCAGCAAGCGCCTGGTCGAGATCTTCTTCGCCACCACCGCGATGAAGAAGGACAACGGCGTCAACGACCCGAAGGTGAAGGCGCGCGAGGTGCGGAAGATCGGCATGCTCGGCGGCGGCCTGATGGGGGCGGGCATCGCCTACGTGAGCTCGGCGCTCCAGGGCGTGCCTGTGCGCATCAAGGATAAGGATGACGCGGGCGCGGGCCGCGCGATGGCGCACGTGCGGGGGCTCTACGACGAGCGCGTGAAGCGCCGTTCACTGACCTTTCGTGAAGCAGAGAAGCAGATGGCGATGGTCACCGCGACCACCGACTACTCGGGCTTCAAGAACGTCGATCTGGTGATCGAGGCGGTGTTCGAGGATCTCGCCCTCAAGCACCAGATGGTGAAGGAAATCGAGAGCGTGTGCGGCCCGGAGACCATCTTCGCGTCGAACACCTCGTCGATCCCCATCACCGACATCGCCAAGGCCAGCAAGCACCCGCAGACCGTGATCGGGATGCACTACTTCAGCCCGGTCAACAAGATGCCGCTGCTGGAGATCATCACGCACAAGGGCACCAGCGATCTCGTCACGGCGACCTGCGTGGAGGTCGGCAAGAAGCAGGGCAAGACGGTGATCGTCGTGAACGACGGGGTCGGTTTCTACACCTCGCGCATTCTCGCTCCGTACCTCAACGAGGCGGCGTTCCTGCTTTCTGAAGGCGCCGACATCGCCGAGCTCGATCGCGCGCTGGTCGACTTCGGGTTCCCGGTCGGCCCCATCACGTTGCTCGATGAAGTGGGCATCGACGTGGCCGCGAAGGTCTCGAAGATCATGCACGCGGCGTTCGGGGAACGAATGCTCGCGCCCGATACGACCGAGGGGCTGGTGAATGAAGGCCGCCTCGGCCGCAAGGCGCAGAAGGGCTTCTACCTCTACGAGAACGGCAAGAAGACCGAGGTCGACACCTCTATCTATGCGCTCACGCCGCAGGGGAAGGACCGCAAGCGGTTCGACCGCTCCGAGATGGCCGAGCGGTGCGCGCTGCAGATGGTGAACGAGGCGATTCGTTGCCTGGGTGAGGGGATTTTGCGCAGCCCTCGTGATGGCGACATCGGGGCGATCTTCGGGCTCGGGTTCCCTCCGTTCCTGGGCGGGCCGTTCCGCTACACCGACGCGCAAGGCCACGGGAAGATCCTCCAGCGCACCGAGCACTATCAGGAGAAGTTGGGCAGACGGTTCACGCCTGCTCCGTTGCTCCTCGAGTCGGTCAAGACCGGGCGAAAGTTCCACTGATGTTCGGGCCATCATGATCACGCACCCGTCACTGGCCGTCTTCAAAGACCTGCCGCTCCCCGAGCGGCTCTTCGTGCGCGCACGCCTCTACACGGCGCCGCTCGAAGAAATCACCGCGCGCATCAAGGGCGATCGCATCCTCGACGTGGGCTGTGGCCATGGCCTGCTCTGCTCGTTGATGGCGGTCGGTTTTCCCGACCGTTCGATCGTCGGCATCGACACCGATCCAAAGAAGATCGACTGGGCCCGCCGCTCGATCGGCAAGCTCGGCAACACCCGCTTCGACGTGATGAACGTCGAGCGCCTCGCTTCACTCGAGGCCGCCACCTTCGACACGGTCACGGTCAGCGACGTGCTCTACCTGCTGCCCGAGAGCGACTGGCCCGACTTTCTGGCGGCCTGTCACCAGCTGCTCAAGAAGGGCGGCCGGCTCCTTCTCAAAGAAGCGGAAGACGACGGCGGCTGGCGAACCCGCAAAGCCCTGCTGCAAGAGCAGGTGATGGTGCGACTGCTCGGTCGCACCAAGGGGAGCGGAGGTCTGGGCTTCTCAACGCGTGAGAGAACTCAGGAGCTGCTCGCGCGCGCGGGCTTCAAGGTGCGTGAGACGATCTCTCTGAAGAAGGGCAGCACGACTGCGCATGTGCTTTTCGTAGGAGACTGCGTGTAGGCTTCGAACCGCAAAAGGGGGCCCGGGTCACCTCGGGTCGACTCTCTTCGGAGGTACTTCGCGCATGGTTCGATTGTTCTGGGTTGCGCTTGCGAGCGCGTTCGTCTCGGCGTGTTCCTGCACGACGGCTCCGAAGTGCACCACCTTCACCGATTGTCAGAGTGGCCAGGTCTGCACGATGGGTGAATGCCGCGCGACGATCGGCACGGGCAGCGGCCCGGGCAACGGCGGCGGTTTGGGGGGCGGCACCGGCAATGGCGGCGGCACGGGCACGGGTGGCGGCAACGTCACCACGGGCTGCGATCCCGCCCTCGGCTCGGCAAACCTCACCCGCGACACCGACTGCGACGGGCTCTCCGACGCGGAAGAATACGGCACCGGCGCGCGCACCAACCCGTGCAACTCCGATTCTGACGGCGATGGCGTCTCCGATGGCGTCGAGATGGGCAAGGCGACGACCGTCTCGACCGCGTGCGGCGCGACCTTCGTGGCCGACGCAGACACCAACTCGAAGTCGAACCCCACTGTGGCCGACACCGACGGCGACGGCGTGAGCGATGGCGCTGAAGACGCCAACCGCGACGGGCGCAGGCAGCCGACCGAGACCGACCCCGTGAAGAAGGACTCCGACTGCGACGGCTATTCTGACGGCGAGGAGCGGATGATGGCTGGGGGGTGCGTGACCGATGGCACCAAGCGCGACACCGATGGTGATGGTCTGCCCGACGGCGTCGAGGGTGGCCTGCAGCCGGTCGGAGCGGATCCCACGGGCTGCAGGTACACGGTGGCGACCTACGACGCGGACAACGGCGTCACCACCAACGCGTGCAACGCAGACAGCGATGGCGACGGCATTCAAGACGGCGCCGAAGACACGAACTTGAACGGCCGTGTCGACATGGGCGAGCTGAACCCCACCAACATGGGCGACGGCATGGGCGTGGCGCAGCAGGCGTGCGCGACGCAGAACCTCCGGCCGATCACCTTCCACTCCAGCGGCGCGAGCGACGTGCAACTGGCGCTCGTGCCGGAGTTTGCTGAGGTCAGCCGCGTCAATCGCGTCACCGGCACGGGCAATGAAGAGGCGGGCTTCGTCTTCTATGACGCGACGACGAAGATCGGCGGCATCGCCATCTCGAAGATCCCTGCGGGCGGCGACGGCAGCGCAGAAGAGGCAGATGGCCGATCGAAGATGACGGGTACCTCGGGCGCGCTGACTCAGACCTTTACGACCTGGGACGGCTTTGCAGGTTCGGTGCGCGCGACTTATGACGTCAGCGGCACGGCAGACCTGAAGACGCGCATCAACGCCATTGCGCAGAACTACCTGGGCATGAACGCGACCGGGCTCTTGCCGGGCATGGCGGGCGTCAACGGGCCCTTCAAGGTGGTCGCCGAGTACGTGCGCCGCACCCCTACGCGCGCGGTGGTGGTGATCGCCCTCATTCCGGCGAGCCTCTACACCCCGCAGACGCAATTCAGAGTGGATGACACCGCGAACGGCACCGCGCTGGCGCAACTGGGCGACTTCGCCAACACGCAATGCGAGGTCTTCGCGGCTGCTGTCAATCAGAAGGTCGATTTCGTGTGGGTGGTCGACGACAGCTGCTCGATGGAGACCTCTCAGACGGCCGTCGCGAACGCGGGCAGTCTCTTTGGGGCCAAGCTGGCTTCCGCGGGTCTCGATTGGCGCGCCGCGGGTGTGTCGACCGGCTGGTTCCCCTCGAGCTACACCGGCTCAAAGAAGGAATGGACGAACGACCTCGGCACCATGAACTCCTGGTTCAGTGGCGCTGGCGCGTTTGGCATCGCTGGTGACGGGAGCGAGCAGGGGTTTGCCGGCGTTCAGACGTTCATGAGCGGAGTGGCAGGACGGGTGGGAGGGCCGTTTCGACCCGACGCCCAGGCGCACTTCATCTTCCTCACCGATACGAGCGAGCAGTCGGGCATCACGGCGGCTGCGATGCAGTCGTACTTGAATCAGCGCATCACGACCCGCGCGGTGGCGCATGGCATCGTCTGCAATGAGGGCGGCAACTGCGGCGACCCGGCCAGTGAGACCAGCCCGGGCAAGTACCATCAGCTCATTCGCGCGACGGGAGGCGTCATCGGCGACATCCGACTGTTCAACCCGACCAACCCCACGGCTCAGCAGACCGCGCAACAGGCGGCGACGATCGACGCAATCCTGACAGCGGTCATCGGAGGCACTGGCACGCAGCTGCAGCGTCCGCCGATCTCCGCCACCATCAAGGTCGCTGTCGCCACCACGCGCGGCACTTGCAACAGGGCTGACATTCCGCGCGATCGCACCAATGGCTGGGACATCGACGCGGCGACCCGCCGCATCGTGTTCTTCGGTAACTGCATCCCCAGCGCGGCCGGTGTTCAGGTGGCCGTCAGCTACAAGTACTGGAACGACAACTCGGCCGATCCGAACGGCGATGCGTGCGGCGGTACGTGCGTGGCGCCGCTGGTCTGTGATCCCGGTCAGAAGTCGTGCGTGTGCTCGAGCAACTGCGGCGGGTGCGGCACTGGGTTCATCTGCAACCAGGCGACCTGCAGCTGCGATCCTGAGATCGGGTGATCCATCAATTCCCTCTCCCCGAGGGGGAGAGGGAGTGCATCGTCAGCCGACTTTGGGCACCGCGGGCGCTTCGAGCTGCGCGTAGTTCACCAGCTCGATGCCCCGCGCGGCGATGGCGTCGCGCACGCGAGGGCTGAGCACGGCGGCCAGCTCTTCTTCCCACTGGTAGCGCCAGCTCGGATCTTGCGGCACCACGCCCGGCTCGAGGCCCGGGTGCGTGACGATCTCGTTGTCGCCGTCGCGCAGGTTCTCGATCAACCGGAGCAGCCGCTTCTCGTTGAGCCGACCTGACTCGAACACGCCGACCGCGCGCACACGCTTCACGCCCCGCGGTTGCTTCGCTCGGGCGAGCGCCCCCAGGAGCGCAGACTTCATCGCCGAGCGCGGGTGCACGAACCAGTGGGCGGTGGGGCGCTCCAAAGGCCAACGCATCGGCAGGCCCAGCTCAGCGGCGAGCACCTCGACGATCGACGTCATGCCCGGCAACAGGTGCAGGTGCTGGTGCGTGTCGAGGTGATCGATCTGCGCGCCCAGCTCTTGAACCCTGCGGGCCTGCGCACGGAACTCGGTGACGATCTCTTCGGCGGGGATGAGGCGCGCGAGCCAGGCGGCCGACAGCTCAGTCCAGTTGCTGCGAAAGCGCCCGCCCGGGGCCAACCACCGCACGTCTCGCGCCGGAGCAGCGGGGCTCAGGTGCGTGGTCAGACAAAGGTGAAGACCCAGGCCCAGCTTCGTCTTGCCCGCGCGGCGAATCGCTTCGGCGGCAGTGGGCCCGGTGGCCAGCACGGTGGCGCTGGTGACCACTCCGTCGGTGTGTCCTGCGAAGATTCCTTCGTCGATGCGCGGGTGAAGGCCGAGATCGTCTGCGTTGATGACCAGCCTGATCACAGCGAGCCAGACGCCTTCTTCGACGGGAACGCCGCGACGTCAGGGGGCAGCCGCACGGGCCGGGCAGGGTTCTTCGGGTTGCGCGTGTCTTCGAAGAGCGCGCCCAGCTCTTTGATCATCTTCACGATTACCTGCGGGCTGGCCAACGTCGAGATGCCGCGCGTGCGCGGGAAGTAGTCGACGCCCATCTGGAAGACCTTGAAGCCCTTGCGAATGGCCTTCACCACCAACTCAGCGTCGATGAACGAGCCCTGCGCCTTCAAGTCGATCGACTCGAGCACGCGACGGTGCACGACCTTGAAGCTGAAGTTGATGTCTTTGATCGCCACGCCGAACACCGAGCTGATCAGCGCGTTGTAGACGAACGAATACAAGATCCGCTTCGGGCCTTCGCTGGTGCGGTCGAACCGGAAGGCGCAGATCATGTCGGCCTCCAGGTACTCCATCAAATGGAGCGCCCGCTCGAGCTCGTTCAGGTCGAACGGCAGGTCCATGTCGGAATAGATGACCACGTCCTTCGTGCTCGACGAGAAGCCGGTCTTCATCGCCCCGCCGAGCTTCTGATTGACCTCGTGCGAGACACACCGAATGCGCGCGTCGCGGCGGCTGAGCCCTTCGGCGATCTCCCTGGTGCGATCGGTGGAGGCGTCGTTGACGACGATGATTTCCCAATCGTCGCTGAGGCGGTCGAGCACGGTCTTGGCGCGGCTCACCGCGCGCTCGACGTACTCCTCCTCGTTCCAGGCGGGAAAGAACAGGCTCAAGCTTGGGCGGGCCATGCCCTGCGTATCCCATACCTCTTTCACAGCGCCAAGCATGCGCCGGGGACAAAACAGAGTTATGCCACCGCCATGGGGGTTGCCTGGACAGCGCTCGTCGTCAATGACGCGACCTCGTCAGGCGACCCGCTCGTGCGTGAGCTGGAAGACGCGGGCGCCAGGGTGCTCACTGCGCGCTCGGCCTCTGAGGGGTTTGGTCACCTGATCGACGGGCCCATCGACGTGGCGATCGTCGACGTCGAGCTCGCTGCCCAGAGTGGGCTTTCGGTGCTGCATCACTTCCGCTCGGAAGGCGGGCAGACGCCGGTTCTGCTGCTCTCCAACACCGACGATCCGGTGGTTCGCTCGTCAGCGTTCGGCCAGGGCTGCGACGACTACTTCGTCAAGCCGGTCAAGCCGGGCGAGGTGGTGGCGCGGGCCCTGCGACGCATGGAAGTGCACCAGGCCTTGCGAGCGGCCAGGGCCGAATCAGAGCGGCTGCACGAGCTGGCCGTCACCGACGGGCTCACCCAGGTCGCCAATCACCGTCACTTTCAAGATCGACTGCGCGAAGAGTTTCGCCGCGCCCAGCGCTACGACGACCCGCTCGCGTTGATCCTGGTCGACCTCGATCACTTCAAGAACGTGAACGACAGCTTGGGCCACCAGGTGGGTGACGAGGTGCTCTTCGCCACGGCCGCGTGCGTGAAAGCCTCCGTTCGCGAGACCGACTTCGTGGCCCGGTACGGTGGAGAAGAGTTCGCGGTGCTGCTGCCGAAGACCCACCTCGCCGGCGCGTTGACCGTGGCCGAACGTATCGTTGCGGAAATGCAGGGGATCAAAGCGGGTCCTTCAGGTCTGAAGGTCACGGCCTCGTTCGGGGTCTCGGGTTTTCCGGGGAGGGCCGTCAACACCTCAGAGCAGCTCGTCCGAACGGCGGATGAGGCGCTCTACCGAGCGAAGCGCGAAGGACGTAACAAGATCAGTCTGTTCCAGGCACCGGTCCTCGCTTCCGCGAGTTGAGCCTGCCTGGGTCGGCTTGACCCCGATAACCACCCAGTGGGTTACTGCTGACACCGGTGCCTCCTTCTCCCTTTCCCGGAAATTCTCCTCGCATCAAGCGGTTGCTCCGACTCATGGGTTGGCAGTGCACTTGCTGAGCACTCTGACCGTGGACATGGCTGCCAACCTCAACGCCGAGCATTCGACGCCCGGGAAACTGCTCCTGGTGGACGACGAGGAGAACATCCTCCGTTCGCTGCGCCGGGTGCTGCGCCGAGGTGAGTGGGAGATCGAAACGGCACCGGATGCCGAGTCGGCGCTCCAACTGTTCGATCGCTTCAAGCCCGGCGTGGTGATCAGCGACTTTCGAATGCCGGGCATGAACGGCGTCGACTTCCTCGCGCGCGTCAAAGATTTACTGCCGCATGCGCAGCGCATCATGCTCACCGGCCAGGCAGACCAGCTGGCCATCGAAGAGGCGATCAACCGGTCCGAGGTGTTCCGCTTCATCAGCAAGCCGTGGAACGACGCGCAGCTGCTGCTGACGGTGAAGAGCGCCTTCGAGCAGCACTGTTTGGTCAGCGACAACGAGCGCCTGGCTGAGCTCACCCACCAGCAGAACACCGACCTTCGCCAGCTCAACGCCGACCTCGAGCAGCGGGTGCAGCAACGCACGCTGATGCTCTCGCGCGCCAAGCGCGAATGGGAGCACTCGTTCGACACCATCGACAACCCATTGGCCGTGGTGAGCCTCGATGATTTGGTGATCCGCCGCGCGAACCGTGCATCGGCGAAGGTCTCGAATCGCGACTTGCATGAGCTCAGCAAGGGGCTCAAGTGCCATGAGTATCTCTTCAACCGCGAGACCCCGTGCACGGGTTGCGCGGTGGGCCCGGGCCTCAAGGCACCTGCTTCGTCGGAGATAGCGCACGGCCCCAGGACCTACGTGGCGCACGTCTACCCGATGGACGACGAGCCCATCGCGGTCTGCCACTACCGCGACGTCACCGACGAACGCGCGCTCACCAAGAGGATGATCGAGAGCGAGAAGATGATCGCCATCGGCAACCTGGCCGGCGGCGTGGCGCACGAGATCAACAACCCGCTGGGCGGCATCCTCGCCTTCTCGCAGTTGATGAAGCGCGATGCGGGCCGCACGCCGCAAGATCTCGAGGCGCTCGATCTGATCGAAGAGAGCGCGATGCGATGCAAGCGCATCGTGGAGAGCCTGCTCAAGTTCAGCCGCCGCTCGAAGGTCGAGGATCGCCGCGCGTTCGACTTGAGCAAGTGCGTGGAAGACGCCGCCATGTTGTTCCGCGCGCAGATCAAGAAGTACCCCCGCGCGAAGCTGGACTTGAAGATGAGCACCCACCTGCTCGACGTCTACGGTGACCCGTCGCAGCTGGGCCAGGTGGTGCTCAACCTGCTCCACAACGGCCTGCAGGCGTTCAAAGACTTCGAGGGCACGCTGACGGTGGAGACGGGCCTGACGAAAGAAGGGGTCAGCTTCTTCCGGGTCACCGACACGGGTTCGGGCATTCCCACCGAGAACCTCACCCGCATCTTCGAGCCGCACTTCACCACCAAGCCGCCGGGCGAAGGCACGGGGCTGGGGTTGTCGATCGCGTATCGAATCGTCGAAGACCACGGCGGCCACTTCGAGGTGAAGTCGGTCCTCGACGTCGGCAGCGTCTTCGAAGTTCAGATTCCCGTTCAGAACGGGCAAGGAAACTCATGAACAGCGCCATTCCGACGCAGCAGACTCGCAAGGCCAAGGTCCTGGTCGTCGACGACGACAAGATCGTGCTCCGGGCCGCGACCGAGATCCTGTCGCGCGAGGGTTACCAGGTCGTCGCCATCGACGACGCGGTGGAAGGGCTGTCTGCCTCGAAGGATCCGACCATCGACGTCGCCTGCCTCGACATCAAGATGCCGAACCTCTCGGGCATGGATCTGCTCAAGGCCTTCAAGCAGAGCCGGCCTGACGTCGAGGTGATCATGATGACCGCCTACGCCACGGTGGAGACGGCCGTCGAAGCGGTGAAGGGCGGGGCGTACGACTATTTGACCAAGCCCTTCGAGAACATCGACGTGCTCACGCTCGCCGTGGGCCGCGCGGCCGAAAAGAAAGCGCTGCGCGATCGCACCAAGGTGCTCGAGCAGGCGCTGTCTGCTCGCAGCCAGTTCGAGGAGCTCGTCGGCCAATCGAGCCAGATGCGCTCGGTCTTCAAGCTGGTCGACACGGTGAGCTACTCGACCGCGACGGTCTTGATTCAGGGCGAGAGCGGCACCGGTAAGGAACTGGTGGCGCGCGCGATTCACTTTCGCAGCCCGCGCAAGGACAAGCCCTTCGTGGCGGTGAACTGTTCGGCGCTGACCGACACGCTGCTGGAAAGCGAGCTCTTCGGTCACATGAAGGGCAGCTTCACCGGCGCGACCACGAACAAGAAGGGGCTGTTCGAAGCGGCCGACGGTGGCACCATCTTCCTCGACGAGATTGGCGACATTCCCGCGGCCACCCAGGTGCGGCTGTTGCGCGTGCTGCAAGAGGGCGAAGTGAAGCGGGTCGGTGCGAACGACACCCTGAAGGTCGACGTTCGGGTGATCGCGGCCACCAACGTCGATCTCGCCAAGGCCAAAGAGACCGGGAAGTTCCGTGAAGATTTGTTCTACCGCCTCAACGTGATCACCGTGCAGTTGCCGCCGCTGCGCGACCGGCCGGACGACGTGCCGCTGCTCGCTCACCACTTCTTGAAGATCTACGCGGCAAAGGTCGGGAAGAAGGTCACCTCGATTTCACCGGGCGCGATGGAAGCGCTCACCACGGCCCGCTGGGTCGGCAACGTGCGTGAGCTCGAGAACTGTCTGGAACGCGCGGTGGTGTTGTGCGCGACCGACGCGGTGGAGGTCGAGGACCTGCCGGCGGAGATCCGCAACAACCAGCGTGGGGGCGGGGACATCGAGGTGTTTAGCCTGGCGCACCTGCCGTACGCGCAGGCCAAGAAGCTTGCGATGCGGGCGTTCGAGCGGCGGTATCTGTCGGCGCTGCTCGACAGGTCGAGCAACAACGTCTCGATGGCGGCTCGCGCGGCGGGTGTGGATCGTTCGAACTTCCGGCGGCTGCTCAAGCAGTACGAGGTCGGCGGAAGAACGATGAAGCCCGGCGAGAACGATGACGAGGGCGCGGAGTTTGATGAGGCGGCTGGGTAGCACTGGCCCTCGTCAACCGTCTTCGCCTGGTTCCTTCGGGGCTCGGTTGGCTCGGATCTCGTCGATGCGTTTGCGGTGCCTGACTTCGAAGCCGTTGTTGCTCGGCTCGTAGAACTTTTCGTTCCTCAAGCCTTCCGGCAGGTAGCTCTCGACCACGAAGTGGCCCTCGAAGTCGTGCGGGTACTGATACCCGCCGCCGTACCCGAGTGACTTCATCAACTTCGAAGGTGCGTTCCTCAAGTGCATCGGCACCGGCAGCGGCCCGTGTTTCTCAATCGCCTCGCGCGCCTTCGCGTACGTGGTCAGCGCGGTGTTCGATTTGGGCGCCATCGCGAGGTACGTGACGGCCTGCGTGAGCGGCAACGTGCCCTCGGGGAAACCCATCAGCTCGACCGCCTGAAGCGCGCTGGTGGCGACCCCGAGCGCCTGGGGATCTGCGTTGCCCACGTCTTCGCTCGCGAAGATCACCATGCGCCGCACGATGAACCGGGGATCTTCGCCGGCCTCGATCATCCGGGCGAGCCAGTACACCGCCCCATCGGGGTCTGACCCGCGCATCGATTTGATGAAGGCAGAGATGACGTTGTAGTGCTCCTCGCCGCCCTTGTCGTAGAGCAGGGTGCGCTGTTGCACCGCCTCTTCTGCTCCGTGGCGATCGACGTGCGTGCCGCCGTACTTGGCCGCCACCTCGAGCGCCGTGAGCGCCTTGCGCGCGTCACCCGCGGCGATCATCGCCAGAAACGCGAGCGCGTCGTCGTCGATGGTCACCTTGCCATCGAGCCCACGCGGATCGGCCACGGCGCGTTTGAGCAGCTCGCGCAGCTCGTCTTCTTCGAGCCCCCGCAACGTGAGCACCCTCATGCGCGAGAGCAGCGCTGCGTTCACCTCGAACGAGGGGTTCTCCGTGGTCGCGCCGAGCAGGGTGAGCGTGCCCTTCTCGACGTGGGGCAGCAGCGCGTCTTGTTGCGCCTTGTTGAAGCGGTGGATCTCGTCGACGAACAAGATGCTGCGCTTGCGGTTCATCTTCCACCGCTCTTCCGCCGCCGCCACTGCCTCGCGCAGATCTTTCACGCCGCTGAGCACCGCCGAGACGGCCTCGAAGTGGGCGCCCGTCGCCTTCGCGATGATGCGCGCGAGCGTGGTCTTCCCGGTTCCGGGGGGGCCCCAGAAGATCATCGAGGGCACCTGATCGAGCTCGATCGCCTTGCGCAACAGTCGGCCCGTGCCCGTGAGGTGCTCCTGCCCGACGTACTCTTCCAGCGTGCGGGGGCGCATGCGCTCGGCCAACGGCGCCCTCGCCTCGGCCTCGACACTGGCGGCACGATCGAACAGATCCATCAGCGGTTCTCTAACAGGCGTGCGCGTTGACTCAGGAATCAATATCGTCACCAGCAGAGGTCTTCCCCATGGCTACGAAGAAGGCAGTCATCACCTGTGCGTTGACCGGCGTTCTCACCGATCCCGAGCAGCACCACGTTCCGGTCACTCCAGAGCAGATGGCCCAAGAGGCCCGTCGCGCGCGTGATGCCGGCGCGTCGATCGTGCACGTTCACTTCCGCGATCAGGAGCCGGGGAACGGCCGCATGCCTTCGTGGGATCCGAAGGTCGCGAGGAACATCTGCGACGCCATTCGCGCCGAGGTGCCCGACATTCTGCTGAACCTCTCGACGGGCGTGATGGGCGACGACATCAGCGCGCCGCTCTCGTGTCTCGAAGCGGTGAGGCCCGAGATGGCCGCGCTCAACGCGGGCTCGCTGAACTATTTGAAGTTGAGATCGAACAACGAGTGGGCGTGGTCGCCGCTGCTGTTCGACAACCAGGTCTCGAAGATTGAGGCGTTCGCGAAGGCGATGAAAGAGTACGGCGTCGTGCCCGAGTGCGAGTGCTTCGACACCGGCATCCTGCGCAGCGTGGCGATGTTCGCCAAGCGCGGCATGGTGCCCAACCCACCGCATGTCTCGCTGGTGATGGGCGTCGAGTCGGGCATGCCCAACAAGCCGCAGTGGCTGCCGTTGTTGCTCGAAGAGATGCTGCCCGGTACGCACTGGCAGGTGATCGGCATCGGCCGTCAGGAGGTCTGGGCGCTGCACCGCCGCTGCGCCGAGCTGGGTGGCGACCTGCGCACCGGCCTCGAAGACACCTTCTACTTGCCCGACGGAACCAAGGCGTCGAGCAACGGCCAGCTCATCGAGGCCATGGCGAGAATCGCGGTGGAGTCGGGCCGGGTAGTGGCCACCCCCGATGAGGCCCGGCAGATCTTAGGTCTGCGAGCACGCTGATTCTGGGGGTTGACCGCGTTACTCCTCGCCATGGCTTCACCGACCTTTATTGCCTCGCTCGACGAGGGCCGGAAGCGTTTCGAAGCAGGCGAGTTCTTCGCTGCCCACGAAGCGTGGGAATCTGGCTGGCGCCAGACGCGCGGCCCGGAGAAGCGGGTGCTGCAGGTGTTGGTGCTCTGGTCGGCGGCGCTTCATCACCACACGCAAGGCAAGGAACTGGGCGCGAACCGGCTGCTGCTGCGCGCGCTGGAGCGGTTGGGGGAAGTCGGTGACGCGTTCGACGGCATCGACGTCGATGGCCTGCGTGAACGGTTGGTCACCAGCCTCGAGCACGCGCAGGGGCCCTGGCGTGACGAGGCCCGGCCGCTGTGGCCCGAGAACGGCTCGCTGACCGCGGGTGAAAGTTTCGATCACGAAGCGCGCTGCCCGTACTGCGGAGAGCCGGTGATGGTCAGCGTGGCCCCGGAAGAGGCCGAAGACGCGCACTACATCGAAGACTGCCCGGTGTGCTGCCGGCCCTGGGAGGTGCAGGTGCACCGTGACGGCAATCACCTGAGCGTTTCGTTGAGCCGCGACGACGCTCAGTAACCTTGGCGGAAATAGGAATCGGCTTCCACACCGGTCTCCCCGAGCCCAGTCGAGGGGGCACTTGCAGTGCGACGGAGAGTCAATCCCTCGACTCCACTCTGGATGGATGGCCACCCAGAAGAATGGACAGTGGGTTTCAGGCGAGCGCCAAAACGCCTCATGCCTGTCGTGCTCCGTCGAGAAAATGCGGAACTTTCGGGGGGAAATCGGCAGTCGGAACAGGTTGATGTTTGGGCCCGCGACTGGTCGAGTCCGCGCCACTTCATGGACCCGTTCCTTCAGGCCATCACGAGCTTCCCCACGGTGCCGCTGACCGTGCTGTTGGGCGTCGTGGTGGGGTATTGGATCTTCGCGCTGGTGACGGGCGCCGCCTTTCATGGTGGTGACGCGGTGACGGGCGGCGTGAAGGCAATCGGCGACGCGACCACGGGCGCAATCAAGGGCACGGTCGAGGCGGTGGCCGGCGATCACGACGCAGACCTGGGCGACCGCGCGGAAGCGGGTGTCCTGGCCACACTGGGTCTGGGCAAGGTCCCCATCACCATCACCTTGAGCGTCATCGCGCTCTCCGCCTGGGCGGTGAGCACCCTCGGCACGCTCCTTCTCGCGCCGGCGAACGTCCTCTTTCAATCGGCGCTGCTGTTGATCTCGCTGGTGGGCGGCCTGCTGGGCGCCGCGGTGTTGCTGCGGCCGTTGGGCAAGGCGCTCGATCAGAGCCGGCCCGCGCGGAGGCGTGATTCGCTTGGGCAGATCTGCACCATCACCTCAGGCCGGGTGGATGCCACCTTCGGCACCGCGCAGGTCGACGACGGAGCAGCCGGGCTCAACGTGCACGTGATCTGCCCCAAGGCGAACACGCTCAAGAAGGGCGACCGCGCGATCCTGGTCGACTTCGACTCGGCCCAGGACACCTACGAAATCGAGCCGATTGACTGGCTGATGCCTCAAGAAATCGAAGCGCTGAACGACCCGACCCGGGCGGCGCAGATCATCTCCGGTCGGGTCCGGCGGCGCTGAGCCGTCGTCCCACGAAGTCACCCATCAGGGGGAAGTACCATCATGGAAGCAACCCTAATTCTCATCGCCTCGGTCATCGGCATCGGGCTTCTGTTCGTCCTCGCCTTCGGCTTCGTGCTGGCGCGCTTCTACAAGCAGGTCGCGCAAGGCCAGGTGTTGATCGTCAACACCATGAAGGCCGAGCCCAAGGTGTCGTTCACCGGAGCCGTGGTGATCCCGATCATCAACCGCTCCGAGGTGATGGACATCTCGCTGAAGACCATCGAGATCCACCGCCACGGCAAGCAGGGCCTCATCTGCGCCGACAACATCCGCGCGGACATCAAGGTCAGCTTCTTCGTGCGCGTGAACAAGACCGTCGAAGACGTGCTCAAGGTGGCCGGCGCCGTCGGCTGCGTGCGCGCCTCTGATCTCGCCACGCTGCAGGAGCTCTTCGAGGCCAAGTTCTCAGAAGGGCTCAAGACCGTCGGCAAGCGGCTCAACTTCGAAGACCTCTACAAGGAGCGTGAGGTCTTCAAGGACCAGATCGTCTCGGTCGTCGGTAAGGATCTCAACGGCTACATGCTCGAAGACGTCGCCATCGACTTCCTCGAGCAGACGCCGATCGAGATGCTCGATCGCGAGAACATTCTCGACGCGCAGGGCATTCGGAAGATCACCGAACTGACCACCATTCAGAACGTGCTCACCAACGACTTTCGGCAGGACGAGCGGAAGAAGATGATGAAGCAGAACGTCGAGGCCGACGAAGCCGTCTTCGCGCTCGAGCGTCAGCGCGCCGAAGCGCAGGCCAAGCAGAAGCGCGAGATCGACACCATTCAGGCGCGCGAGCAGGCCGAGACCCAGCGCGTGCAGCAAGAAGAGCACCTGAAGGCCGAGCTGTCCCGCGTGCGCTCAGAAGAAGAGCTGCAGATCAACGAGCAGAACAAGCAGCGCCAGGTACAGGTCGCCGAGAAGAACCGCGAGCGCGTGGTGGGCATCGAGACCGAGCGCGTGGCGAAGGATCGTGCGCTCGAGGCCATCTCTCGTGAACGCGAAGTCGAGCTGATGCGCATCAGCAAGGAGAAGGCGCTTGAGATCGAGCGCAAGGCGATCGCCGACGTCATCTCGACCCGCATCGCGGTCGACAAGAAGGTCGCCACCGAAGAAGAGAGCATCAAGCAGTTGCGCATGGTCGCCGAGTCGCAGCGCAAGAAAGACGCTGCGATCATCGACGCCGAGGCGCTCGCGCAGGGCCTGTCGATCGAACGCGTGAAGGCGGCTGAGGCCTCCGAAGAAGTGGCCAAACATGAAGCCCGTCAGCGGCTGATCGTCGCCGACGCGGCGCTCGAGTCGGCCGACAAGGAAGCCCGCGCGAAGATCCGCATGGCGGAAGGCACGCAGGCGGAGTCGGCAGCGGAAGGCCTCGCTGAGGCCCGCGTGCTCGAAGCGACCGCGCTGGCGCAGGAGAAGCAGGGGCTTGCCCAGGTACGCGTGCGTGAAGCCGATGCCGTCGCGACCGAGAAGCAGGGCCAGGCCGCGGCCAACGTGCTGCGCTTGAGGATGCTGGCCGAAGCCGAAGGCGATCTGCAGAAGGGGCTGTCTGCCGCCAAGGTGCTCGAGGCGCAGGCCGAAGCCACGCAGAAGCAGGGCGCTGCCGAAGGCGAGGCGACCCGCTCGAAGGTGATGGCCGAAGCGCTCGGTATTCAGGAAAAGCTGCTCGCCGAAGCGAAGGGCCTCTCGGAGAAGGCGAAGTCGATGGCTCAGCTCCAGGGCGCCACCAAGGACCACGAAGAGTTCCGCCTGCGGCTCGAGAAGGACAAGCAGATCGAGCTCGAGACGCTGCACGTGCGCAAGGACATCGCGGCCAGCCAGGCGCAGACCATGTCGGCGGCGCTCGCCAACGCGAAGATCAACATCGTGGGCGGCGACGGTCAGTTCTTCGACCAGTTCGTCAAGGCCGTCACGCTCTCTCACGCCGTGGAAGCGACCGCGACCAGCACCGACACCATGAAGACCCTGCTCAAGCCCTACCTCACCGGTGAGCGCGAGCTGCCGCAAGACATCAAGGACGTGCTCTCGAAGCCCGGCATCACGGCTGACGCTCAGAACCTGGCGGCTGCTGCGCTGCTCGCGAAGTTCGCCGGCAAAGAGAAGAAGTAAGTGGCCTCCGACACGATGGCCGGTGGCAGCTACGAGGTGATTCGTGGCCGCTTGCTGACGACCGCCAAGTCATTGGGCGAGCGCACCAACGCGCTCAACACGCGGCGCCGCACCGAGTTCGGCGGGCAGGAGCTCGCCGTGCTCGCCACCGAGCGGGTGCGCACCGAGCACAACTGCGTGCCGCGCGACATCGTGCCGGTGGGGCAGCACCTGCTCCTCGGGTTCAACGTCTTCATGGGGCTCAAGCAGGATCGCTCGGTGAAAGACGCGTTCTCGCTGCACAAGTTCGTGCGCGGGGCCGACGGCACGTTCGACTTCTCAGAGCTGCCGCGCAGCGACGGCCACGGCTTCCTGGAAGACCGCGGCTTCGTGAAGGACTTCGAAGAGCTCTTCCGTTTCTACAAAGACGCGCGGCTCAACCACCTCGAGAAGAACGAGTCGCGGCTGCTGGCCACCTTCAAGACGGGCCACACGCTGCGCGACGTGAAGGTGCTGCGTTTCGGGGTCGATACCTCGGGGCGGCTGACGTACCTCGACAACCGCGGCGATGCCGACGTGGTGATCCCGCCCACGCACGACTTCGAATACACGCGGGCCACGCGCGAGAACTTCGTGTTGGGCCGGCACCCGCACGTGAACATCCTCGATGAACTCTTCATCGAGACGGTGGGCGGCGATCTCACCATCAAGATAGAGAACAACACCGAGACGGGGCAGGGCATCTACGTCGAGCCCGTTCACGAGGCGATCCAGTCGCTCGACGACGCCGAGTTCTGGTTCGTGCGCATCGGCGCGTTGATCCTCTTGAAGGTGTTGCCGTTCCGCGAAGACGCGTACCGCTACCTCGTCTTCAACACCCGCACCCGCCAGGTCACCCGCGCTGACGCGATTGGCCAGTCGTGTGTCTCGTTGCCCGAAGAGCAGGGCATCATCTTCCCCGGCGGCTTCGTGCTGCAGACCGGCGAAGCGAAGGTCTTCGAGGCCGACGTCGGTGGCCTCGTCTTCCAGCGCAAGGTGGTCAGCCCCAACGGAGAAGACGTGCTCTACGTCTTCTTCGAGCGTGCCCAGGGCAAGTACGTGTTGTTTCCGTACAACCTGGTGCGCAAGGAGATCGCAGCGCCCATCACCTGCCACGGCTATTCCATTTTTCCCGACGGGCAGATGGTGGTCTTCCGCGCCACCTCTGATGAGCCCACGCGCATTCATCCGGTGCAGGTCTGGCAGACGCCGTTCGTCTCAGCCGAGTTCGCGGCGAACGCGCCGACGCCGCAGGGTGCGCTGGGCAAGCTGGGCAACGCCGAGCTGGTGCGCGGGATCTCTGAGGTGCTCACGCTGCAGCGGCTGGCTGAAGCGCAGCAGGTGACCCGCCGCACCTATGAAGCGCTGATCTCTTCGTGCACCCGGGTGATCGACCAGTTCCACTGGCTGGGCCACGCCGAAGTCGCGCTGCTGCCGATCATCGTCGAGCTCAAGAAGAACGCTGAGCTCATCGTCGACGAGTTCGAGAAGGTGCTCTCGATGCAGCGCCGCGCGGCCGAAGCGCTCGGCCAGGCCACCACGACGCAGCAGGCGCTGCTCTCGAAGGTCACCACCGACGACCTCGCCACCACCGACGCGTTCATGGACACGCTGGCCGAGCTGCGCAAACAGCTCGGTCACCTGATCACGGTGCGCGAGGTTCGGTACATCGAGCTGCCGAAGATCGAGGCGATGGAAAACGAAGTGCGAAAGGCCTTCGAGGACGTCTCGAAGCGGTGCGTCGAGTTCTTGCTCACCCCTAAAGCCTTCGAGCCCCTGCACGCGGGCGTTCACGTGGTGGCGGTGCAGACCGACAAGGTCACCAAGACCGTCGAGCTGGCGCCGCTGGTCACCGAGGTGGAGCGCCTGAGCGCCGGCCTCTCGTTGCTGGGTGAAGTGGTGGGCGGGCTCAACGCGGGCGACCCCACGCAGAAGGCGAAGATCCTCGAAGACATCTCTGAGGTGTTCTCGAAGCTGAACCGCGCGCGCGCCACGGTGCAGGCGAAGAAGAAGGAGCTCACCGGTACGGAGAAACGCGGTGAGTTCGCGAGCCAGTTCAAGCTGTTCGCGCAGAGCATCGACAGCGCCTTGTCGTTGGTCGACAGCCCCGAGAAGTGTGACGAGCAGCTCACCAGGCTCACCTTGCAGCTCGAAGAGATGGAGGGGCGTTTCTCGGACTTCGACGAGTTCGCAGCCGAGCTGACCACCCGTCGTGAAGAGCTGCTCGAGGCCTTCGGGCGCCGCAAGCAGGTGCTGGTCGACGAGCGCAACCGGCGCGCGCAGAACCTGTTCGACGCGGCCGATCGCATTCTGCAGTCGGTGACGAGGAGGGTGTTCGCGACCGACGACGAGCTCAACACCTACTTCGCCGCCGACCCGATGATTCAGAAGCTGCGCAGCCTGACCGCGCAGTTGTTGGCCCTGCAAGACTCGGTGAAGGCCGATGAGCTCGACTCGCGGCTCAAGACCGCCAAGCAAGATGCGCTGCGGCAGCTCAGAGATCGCAAGGATCTCTTCGAGGGCGGCACCGCGGTGGTGAAGCTGGGGCCGTATCGCTTCAACGTGAACACGCAGCCGCTCGAAGCGACGGTCATTCCGCGCGAAGACGGGCTGTATCTTCAGCTGTCGGGCTCTGACTACCTGCAGCGCCTCAGCGATCCCGACATCGACGCCGCGCGCGCGTATTGGGATCAGAACCTCACCTCTGAATCACCCGAGGTGTACCGCGGCGAGTTCCTCGCGCACTTGATCCTCAAGGCGGCGGAGTCGGGTGAGAAGGGGCTGACGCTGGCTTCGCTCCACGCGGCTGAACGGGGCGCGGGGTTGCTCGCGATCACCCGTGAGTGGAGTCAGCAGCGGCTCGACGATGGGTACGAGCGCGGCGTGCATGACTCAGATGCCGCGATCATCCTGGGGCAGTTGCTCAAGGTGTACGAAGGCGCGGATCTGCTGCGGTTCCCTTCGTGGCCTCGCACGCTGGCCACCTTGTGCTGGGCGGGCTGGCGCGACGAGACGCTGAAGACCGCGTTCCACCGGCGCGCGATGAGCCTGGGCCGGCTGCGGGTGCGGTACCCGGGGAGCGCAGCGCTCGAGACGGTGGCGAACGAGCTGACGCCGTCGCTCAAGACCTTCGTGGAGAGCTCGCGGCTCAAGGTGAGCGCGCCTGAGCTGGCCGTCGCCGCGCGGTACCTCGCAGAAGAGCTGGCGCAGGAGCCGCTGCGCTTCGTGGTCGCAGGTGATGCGATCGCGCTGCGTGATGATCTCTTCAGCTCGCTCGATCTCGCCGGCCAGCGGCTGGTGTTCGACGACGATCTGCGCGCGCTCGAAGGCGATGTGGCCGGCCGGTTCCGCCTCGCGCGGGAGTGGCTGGAGGCGCACGCGAAGCAGGCGGGGCCCCGCTCGGCCGATTGGTTGCTCGTCGTTCCCGAAGCGGCGGCGTTGATCGCGGCTGACGAACACGTGTTGTCACGCGCCATCTCGTCGGCGCCGCTCGCCTTCGAAGCGAAAGGTCTGCTCGGCCAGCACCCGCGCATCACCTCGCAGAGCCTCACCGTGCGCATCGACGAGCTCGAGCAGCGCATGACCTGGTTCCGCGAAGAGCGCACGCCTTCCTGGCAGAAGTACCGCGCCAGGGTGCGCGTGCTGCTCGACGAGGCCCGCCACAAGCTGCGGCTCGAGGAGCTCAAGCCCAAGGTGCTCTCGAGCTTCGTGCGCAACCGGCTCATCGACGAGGTCTACCTGCCGCTGATCGGCGCCAACCTCGCCAAGCAGCTCGGCGTGGCAGGTGAGAACAAACGCACCGATCGCATGGGCCTGTTGCTCCTCGTCTCACCACCCGGCTACGGCAAGACCACGTTGATGGAGTACGTCGCCAGCCGCCTGGGCCTCACCTTTGTGAAGGTGAACGGCCCGTCGTTGGGTCACGAGGTGGTCAGCGTCGATCCCACCGAGGCGCCCAACGCCACGGCCCGGCAAGAGGTCGATCGCATCAACTTCAGCTTCGAGCTCGGCAACAACGTGATGCTGTACCTCGACGACATCCAGCACACGAACCCCGAGCTGCTGCAGAAGTTCATCTCGTTGTGCGACGCCACCCGCAAGGTCGAAGGCGTGTGGAATGGCCGCACGCGCACGTACGACCTGCGCGGCAAGAAGTTCTGCGTGGTGATGGCCGGCAACCCGTACACCGAGTCAGGCGAGCGCTTCCGCATTCCCGACATGCTCGCCAACCGTGCCGACACCTACAACCTGGGCGACATTTTGGGGGGCAAGAAGGATCTCTTCGCGCTCAGCTATCTGGAGAACGCGCTCACGGCGAACGCGGTCACCGCGCCCTTGCTCACGCGGTCCACGGGTGATCTGCACCGGGTGCTCGCGATGGCGCAGGGCGGGCCCATCTCGGTCAACGAGATGGAGCACGGGTACAGCGCGGCTGAGCTCAACGAGATCGTCGAGGTCACCCGGCGCTTCGCGTACGTGCAGAAGACGCTGCTGATGGTGAACCAGGAGTACATCAAGAGCGCCTCGCAGGATGATCGGTTCCGCACCGAGCCGCCCTTCAAGCTGCAGGGCAGCTACCGCAACATGAGCAAGCTCGCGGAGAAGATCGTCGCCGCGATGACCGAGGCCGAGCTCGAGGTGCTGCTCGATGGTCACTACGCCTCTGAGTCGCAGACGCTCACCGCGGCCGCCGAGCAGAACCTGCTCAAGCTCGCTGAGCTGCGGAAACGGCAGAGCCCGGAGCAGCGCACGAGGTGGGAAGAAATCAAGCGCGGCTTCAAGCGCATCCAGGTGCAGGGTGGGGCAGAGGACGACCCCGTGGTGCGGGTGACGGGCTCGATTGCGTCGCTCGGCGTCGAGCTGGGTCAGCTCAAGGACGTGATCATCGACGCGGCTCGCAAGGCGCCCACGGACTCACAGGAGCCGAAGGTCGACCTGGTGGGTCCGCGGATCGATGCGCTGGTCGCGGCCATTTCGCAGCCTCGACCTGACGTGAGCGCGCGGCTCGAGGGGCTGCGAGAAGCGGTGCTCACGCTCGGGAAGTCGTTGGCGAAGAACAACGTGCCGGCAGTCGATCTGACTCCGTACCTGGAGAAGTTGTCGGAGGCCGTACGCGTTCAGCCGGTTGCCGCGGCGGCTCCTCTCGATCTGGGGCCCGTGTTGGAACAGATCGCTCTGAATGCGAAGAACCAGGCTCAAAACTCCGAGAATGACGGCGCGTTCCGCGAAGAGGTCGCCATGCAGATGCTGCTCATTCAGGAGCGGTTGTCGGAGCTCGCGCTCGCGGCTCGCACGGTGCTTCAGGGCGATTCGGAGGGCAGCGTGAAGGCGATGACTGTTTGGCAGCACACGAAGGAGGCTCTGGAGTTGCTCAAGGCGCTGCCTTCGCGTGGCCGCAAACCTCGGGCCAGGTGACGGCGCCCGCGGGTTGGCGGAAATAGGAATCGGTTTCCATCACCGGTCTCCCCGAGCCGACACCGCTCGGGATGAGCGGTGTCCGTTCGTCCCGAGAGGGTTGGCGGAAATAGGAATCGGGTTTCATCACCGGTCTCCCCGAGCGCAGTCGAGGGGGCACTTGCCGCTCGAAGACGAGGTAATCCCTCGACTCCGCTCGGGATGAGCGGTGTCCGTTCGTTCCGAGCGGAGTCGAGGCACCTCTTTCATCAGTCTCTCGGGGCGAGGGAGGTGTAAGCCGGGGCGATGAAGCTCCGTGCCTTCACCATCGCGTTCTTCGTCTCTGCCTGGTTCGGATGTCAATGCGGGCCCACCTCGAACGATCCCTGCGACGGCGTGCGGTGCGGCACGGGGCTCACGTGCGATCCGCTCACCTTCAAGTGCGCGACGCCCATCGGCTCGGGTCTCGGCGGAGGCTCTGGTGCGGGCGGGGGCTCGGGTGAAGACGCGGGCAGTGGCTGTACTGCGACCTG
Organism: Archangium sp.; assembly: GCA_043773025.1. GTDB lineage: Bacteria > Myxococcota > Myxococcia > Myxococcales > Myxococcaceae > Archangium_A. Next base: position 3,853 of record JAYVFP010000261.1, on the reverse strand, counting down.
CTTCGGCACCACGCCCGTCTGCGATCCCGCCACCAACACCTGCAAGACCTGCACGGAGAACCTGGGCTGCGGCGGCGCGACGCCCATCTGTCAAACCATCTCGAACGCGGGTCTGGGCAAGTGCGTGGTCTGCATGGTGGGCAACGGCTGCAGCGGAGCGACGCCCGCGTGCGACCCGACCGTCTTCCCCAACGGCGCCTGTGTGCAGTGCGTCTCGCCCGACGACTGCCCTGTGCCCGGCAGCATTTGCGATCTCGGCACCAACACCTGCATGGCCGGTAACACCGGCGGCGGTGGTGGCGGAGGCTCGGGTCAGCCCACCTTCGACGACGCGGGCATGACCACGCGCTGCTTGCCTTTCGACGCGGGCACCATGTCGTGCACCACCGAGTGCCCCAAGGGGTACGAGTGCCTCAGCAACCAGTGCCAACTGCGCGGACGCTCGGGGCCGGTGCAGGTGACCCTGCGTTTCAACCAGCCAGAGGATCTCGACCTGCACCTCGTCGAGCCGCTGCCCGACGGGGGCACCTGCGAGATCTACTACGCCAAGCCCGGCGTGAACCCCAACGCGCCGCCGCTGCCATTCCCCATTCCCATCCCCATTCCGAACTGTGGAGCGAAGGGTTGGCTCGACGTCGACTCCAACGCCGCCTGTCGGATCGACAACATCAACGTGGAGAACATCATCTACTCGCCCGGCGTCACCCCCACGAGCGGCACGTACATCGCGCGGGTCGTCTACTACCAACACTGCTCTTCACCTGGCCCGATCCCCTACGAGGTCGAGGTACGCGCGAATGGGGTGACGCGTTGGTACTGCGGGCAGTTTCAGCCGGGCGACGCGAACGGTGGCAATCAGGGCGCGGGCGTGACCATCTCGACCTTCACGCTGCCCTGACGCCTACATTGTCTCCCTCTCTCTGTGGGAGAGGGTTGGGGTGAGGGCCGCACGAAGATGAAATGCTGGAGTCTATGGTTGCCGGACGGCCTAAAGAAAATCAGCCCGTACCGCCGCGAGTGCACACCCTCGCTGCCGGTCGCCTTGCCCACCTCATCTGGCGAAACGATCACGGAGGCCTGACCTGGGAAATAGGCAGCGGCGCTGATCGCGTCTTCTGCAAGTGGACGCCGGGAGAGAGCCGCTTGGCGACCGAAGCCGAGCGAGTCAGAATGATCTGGGCACGCGCGTGGGGCCATGTCCCCGAAGTGCTCGATCACGGCGCCGATGCATCAGGGTCCTGGCTCGTAACGCGAGCACTTCCCGGAGAGAGCGCAGTCTCAGGCCGCTGGAGGAGCGACCCCGCGAGCGCAGTCAAAGCGATCGGCGCTGGACTGCGTGCCTTTCACGATCGGCTTCCGGTCGACCAATGTCCGTTCTCGGCGGAGCCCGCGGTGCTGCTGACCGAGCTCCGCCGGCAGGCCGCACTCGGCAAGGTGCAGCGCTCGACCTGGCACCCCTCGCATCGCGACCTCGACATCCACGAAGCGTTCGCGAAGCTCGCTGACTCACCGCCGGTCGACAAGCTCGTGGTCTGCCACGGCGATGCCACGGGTCCGAACACGTTGATCGACGACGAGGGTCACTGCACGGGCCACGTCGATCTCGGCGCGCTGGGCGTGGCCGATCGCTGGTCTGATCTCGCCATCGCCGCGTGGAGCGCGCAGTGGAACTACGGGCCCGGCTACGAAGGCGCGCTGCTCGACGCGTACGGCGTGTCTCCCGACCCTGCTCGCGCCCGCTACTACCGGCTCCTCTGGGACATCACGTGACCAACGCTTCCTGAGGGGCCGCGTACAGTGCGCCGGTGAGAAAGCCATCGGCGGTGTTGTGCGCGTGTGTGCTGTTGAGCTGTTCGGGAACGGTCGCGGGCCTGCCCGACGCGTCGAGCGGTGAAGACGCTGGAGTCGCGCTGACCGACGCAGGCTCGGAGCTCGCCGACGCGGGGGTGGTCGAGCCCATCGATGCAGGCACCGGCCCCGTCGACGCCGTCATCGCCGCGATGCCGCCCAATTCGTGGAAGACGCTGCCCGGCACGCGCATGGACGCGGTGTGTCCGCAATCGACGAACCACTACGCCTGCGACATGGTGATGGATGCGTGGGGCGGCGGCGCGTTCGACTCGCTGCGCGACCGATTGATCATCTTCGGCGGTGGCCACGGTGACAGCTTCTTCAACAACGTCTTCGCCTTCGATCTCGGGAGCATGGCGTGGCGGCGGCACACCGAGCTCCCTGCTGCACTCGACGGGCTCGCCGATGGGGCCCCGATTCCCGCGGCGTTCTACGACAAGAGCCCCGAGACCTGCGGCCTCTACCCGCGCGCGAACAGCTTCACCGTGCCGCCCGCGTGGCTCACCCCGTCGGGCTACGTGTTGCACGACAAGTGTGACGACGCGACCATCGCCTCGCAGCTCGATGATCAACAACCGCGCAGCACGCACACCTACGGCAACGTCGCGTTCTCGTCGGCCACCGGCTTCTTCTACAACCTCGGCTCGTCGGCGCTGTACCCCTCGGGCCAGGCGACGTCGCGCCGGGTGATGGCCTTCGACTTCTCCACCGGTCGCTGGCTTCGCAAGGCCGACAACGCCGGCATTCAGATTGGGGGCACCAGCGCCAGCGACGCGCAGGGCCGCCTCTACTACGCGCGCAACGGAGGCCTCGCGCGCTACGACGCGCTCACCGACGCGTGGGAGTCGTTGCCCAGCGGCGCAGCCACGGCGTCGTACTACTCGGGCGCGGCGGTCGACGCCTCGCGCAACCGGTTGGTGGTGACCAGCGACGGCGTGACGTTGCAGCAGTGGGATCTCACGGCGGGCGGCGTGCCTCGCACGGCCATCACCTCGACTGGCTTGAGCGCCCCGCTGCGCTCGCAGCTCGGCTTCGAGTACGTGCGCGGCCTCGATCGTTTCGTCGCGTGGACGGGTGGGCGCGACCTCTCGTGGCTCGACCCTGCGACGAACACCTGGGTGACGGCGACGACCACGGGTGACGACCCCGGCGCGTTTCCACCCAACGGTGTTTACGGGCGCATTCGCTACAGCCCGCTGCGCAACGTGCTGGTGCTGGCGCGGTCTACGACGGGTGATGTGTTGCTCTACAAGCCGCCGACGCTCGCGCCGTAGTCAAGAGAGACCCAGACGGGAGTCACGAGGAGCGAGACAGTCGAGCGAGCGTGGAAGGCGCGCGTGGCGGAACGGACGCCAATCTCATCGGGCCCACGTCCGCCCGCGCCTTGCTGATGAAGCTGAACGCACCCGCAAAGAAAAAGCCCCGGGGGTACCGGGGCTTCTTCACTGCATTCTGGAGCGGGAAAAGAGATTTGAACTCCCTCGAAGGCACTTGGCCAACACGGTGATGGCACTCGCCTTTCAACCCAGCGCCCGGTCCTTCGAGGGATTCGGTCTCGCGGACGCTCTTGCTCGACATGTCCCGATCTTGCTCCCGCCGCCCCCCTCGCGGGAGAGATTCGGGAGACACTGCCCGCCACTCTTAGTTTGGCTGCTCGAAATCCAGCAGGAGGAGGTCCCGCTCCAGGTTGGTGCGATCGTTGAGTTCGAAGCGCAGGGCCCTCACGGCGGCAAGCTCTGACGAGGTCGAGTCCCTGCCGGGCTTCAACTCGATGGCCTCTGCGGTCGCCGCGAGGTCGGGGTGGTGGGCACGCAGCAGCCTCGCTGCGTCCACAAGCTCAGATTTCGCCTCCTCCTTCCGTTCCGCCCACAGGAGCAGGTGCGCGAAGTAGAGCCGGAACTGTGGCGGTGAGCGTCAAGGTTGTTGTCGTGTTGTTCAGTTGATCGCCACCTCGAGGGTTGGTGCCGTGCGCGGGCGCACGGGGCCGAGGTGGACGGCGGGG
>JAYVFP010000260.1:0-9459 GCA_043773025.1 Archangium sp. | reverse complement strand
CGCCGGCTCGCAGCACTTCATCGACACCGTTGAAGGTGACGAAGCGCTCCAGCGGGCCTTCGGTTCCACCGACTACGTGCAACGTGCCGAGGCCGTCGCGCCAGGACTCGAGATGCCGGGTGACGGATGCGGGCAGGGCGGTGCGCTCGACCGGAGTGACCGCGAGCTCGAGGGCACGCTCGGGGTCCGTCAGCAGCAGGTCTCGGAAGGGGGTGCGGCGGGCTTCGGCCAGCAAGACGCCGGCGGCTTCGAGCTCGGCGCGGTTCACCTGGTCGGCGGCGAGGTAGCGCTCCTTCCATTGCTCGAAGGTGGCGGTCGAGGTGAGCCCGGAAGTGCTGCTCGATGCGCTGGGCTCAGCCAGCGACGAGGTACAGCTCGCGAGCACCAACGCCAGGAGGGTGAGGTGTCGGAGCATGGCGCGTCGCCGGTAGCAGCGGAACGCTGCGCGAGACAGACCGAAGCGAAGCGGAGGGCTGGCCGAGGCAGAGCGACCCAGAGACATGGCGCGGCATGACAGCAAGCGGTGTGCCCTGTTCGACGACCCTGTTTCTGAGGGGAGGCGCTGCGGAAACAGGGCGGATCGCACTGCAGCTCCTGCGACCTTGCAGTTGTTGCGGAGTTGGCGTGACGCGAGTGGTGAGGACTGTCCCCCTCACGTGCGGCAGACTCGCGCTCTCCCCGAGGGAGAGGGGACTCAGAAATCACATGCTCAGCAGATTGCCGCCGATGAGCGACATGCCACCATCGACGTTGTGAACGCTGCCGGTGATGTACTTCGCGGCCGGCGACGCGAGGAACAACGCCAGCTGCGCGACCTCATCTTTCGTGCCGAAACGCTGGAGAGGAAGCGCTTTCTCCACCTTTTCCCTCACTGCGGGATCACCGGCCAGCCGCTGCATGCCTTCGGTGTCGTCGATGGGCCCAGGCCAGATCGACATCACGCGCACGCCGACGGGGCCCCACTCCATGGCAAGGGTCTTCATCAGCATGTCGACGCCCGCCTTCGCCGCGCAGACGTGCGCCTGCATCGGGTACGGCACCTGCGCCTGCGGGGCGGAGATCGCGATGATCACCCCACCAGGCTTGGTCATCCTCTCGAACACCGCGCGGCACGCGTTGAAGCTGCCGAGTACGTCGATGTCCATCACGGCCTTGAAACCGTTCGACGACATCATGGCCACCGGCGCGGGGAAGTTGCCCGCGGCGCCGCACACCAGCACGTCGATGGGGCCGCCGAACGCGTTGACGGCCGACTCGAGCGCGCCTTCGACCGCGGCGTAGTCACGCACGTCGGCGGGATAGCCCTCGGCGGTGATGCCCTTCGCGCGCAGTTGCGCCACGGCCGCTTCGAGCTTCTCGACCTTGCGGCCGTTGATGGCCACCTTCGCGCCCATCTCACCGAACGCTTCGGCGATGCGCAGGTTGATGCCGCTCGAACCACCGGTGACGAACACGTTCTTGCCGGCGTAGAGGCCGGGCTTAAAGACATCAGACATGGAGACTCAGGCTTTCTGAAACGGAGTACCGGCCGGGTTGCTCGCGCCGTTCATGAACAGCAAGGTCACGCCCGAGAGCATGTCGGCCAACGGCAAAATCGGCTGCACGCACCACGACGCCATCGCGGCGAAGATGTTGAGCAGGTAGAAATCGGCGAGCACCTCAGGCGGGATCAAAGGCGAGAGCTCACCCTTGCTGGCGGCGACCTCGAAACGTTTGCTCACCGCGGCGCGGATCACCTCGGCTTCACGATCGGCCAGGATGGTGGTGCGGCGCATCGAGACGCTGAACATGTCCACCAGCAGGCGGTTGCGGTTCTCGGCCGACCAGAACGCGGCGGTGTTCTTGATCAACGCGTCGAACACCGACTGCAGCGGCGCTTCCGGGGGCAACGCGTTGAGCGCCTCGAGCGAGGGCGTCTCTGCTTCGCGCAGCAGCTCCAGGAGCACGTCGTCTTTGGAAGGGAAGTGGAAGTAGAACGCAGCGCGGCTCACTTCGGCCTTGAGTGCGATGTCTTCGATGCGGCAGTTGGCGACGCCGTCGCGACAGAAGATCTCGATCGCCGCGTGGTAGAGCTTCTTTCGCGTTTCTTCTCGCTGTTTGTCGCGCACGAACTCATGTGTACCCTGATCGTCAGCTTCCAGCAGCATCCGTCAGCACCGCTGATCGTCGCGGCCAACCGGGATGAATTGAGGGGGCGGCCTGCGTCTGCGCCGCGCCGTTGGGCGGGGGAGTCGTTCGTCGCACCGCGTGATGATCAGGCGGGTGGAAGTTGGCTGGGTCTGACCTCGACGGGGATGTTCGTCGGCGTCACCAACCGGTTTCCTTCTGAGCGGTTTCTCGATCGCGAGTCGCGGGGGGCGCTGGTGATCGAGGCGTTGAAGGCGCCTTCTGCCAGCGCGCTGCGGGCCTCGTTGGAGGGGCTCCTGGCGAAGCGGTTCAACACGTTCCATCTGCTCTACGCGGATGCCCGGGCGGCGTTCGTCACGTGGAGCGATGGGGCCCAGGTTCATCACGACGTGCTCTCGCCCGGGTTGCACGTGGTGACGGAGCGGAGCCTCGGCGGGGATGATCACGGGCGCTCGAAGTTGATCACCTCGGCGTGGCCCTCGCTCGCGCGGTTGGATGGGGTTCCGACCGCGCCGGCGCTTCAAGAGCTGCTGGCCAAACCCAATCCGTTGGATCCCGCTGGCGGGGTGTGTGTGGATTGGCCCGAGATGAACTACGGCACTCGCAGTTCATTGGTGTTGTTCGTGGCTCCGCGGTTGGTGGACTCGCGCTGGTTCTGGGCGGAGGGGCGGCCGGATCGGACTGCTTTTGTCGAGCAGCCCGAGTTGATCAGCGCGTTGACCTGAGGCCCCTCACCCCGAACCTGCTTCAGCTCTTCGCGAGCTGGCGCAGCACGTACTGCAGGATGCCGCCGTGCTTGTAGTAGTCGAGCTCGTTGGGCGTATCGATGCGGCAGGTCGCGAGGAACGTCCTGGTCGCGCCGTCGTCGCTCTTCGCGGTGACGCTGAGCTTCTTGCCCGGGGCCAGACCTTCCGCGATGCCGGCGATGCTGTACGACTCGTTGCCCTTGAGGCCGAGCGTCGTCGCGTCTTCGCCCGCCAGGAACTGCAGCGGAATGACGCCCATGCCGATCAAGTTCGAGCGGTGAATGCGCTCGAAGCTCTTGGTGATCACCGCGCGCACGCCCAGCAGCATGGTGCCCTTGGCCGCCCAGTCTCGTGAGCTGCCGGTGCCGTACTCAGCGCCCGCGAGGATCACCAGGGGGGTGCCCGCGGCCTGGTACTTCATGGCCGCGTCGTAGATGAACATCTCTTCACCCGACGGCATGAACTTCGTCACGCCGCCTTCGATGCCGGGCACGAGCAGGTTCTTGAGGCGAATGTTGGCGAACGTGCCGCGCATCATCACCTCGTGGTTGCCGCGCCGCGCGCCGAAGCTGTTGAACTCGGTGGGCTTGACGCCCTGCTCGCCGAGGTACTTGGCCGCGGGCCCCTTCTTGTCGATGTCGCCTGCGGGCGAGATGTGATCCGTGGTGATCGAGTCACCCAGCAGCGCCAGCACGCGCGCACCGGTGATGTCCTTCACGGGCAGCGGCTCTTTGGGCATGTTGTCGAAGAAGGGCGGCTTGCGCACGTAGGTGGATTTCAGATCCCACTCGAAGGTCGCGCCTTCTTTGACCTCGAGGGCCTGCCACTGAGTGTCGCCCTTGAGCACGTCGGCGTAGCGCTTCTTGAACTGCTCCGACTTCACGCTCTTGAGCACGGTGTTCAGCTCTTCGGTGGTGGGCCACAGGTCCTTCAGGAAGATGGCCTTGCCGTTGCGATCGGTGGCGATCGCCTCGTTGTTCGGATCCCAGTTGGTGTGACCGGCGATGGCGTAGGCCACCACGAGCGGGGGGCTCGCGAGGAAGTTCATGCGCACGTGCGGGTGCACGCGGCCTTCGAAGTTGCGGTTGCCAGAGATCACCGCGGCGCCCGCGATGTTCGAGCTGACGATCGCATCGGTGACAGGCTGGGGCAGCGGGCCCGAGTTGCCGATGCAGGTGGTGCAGCCGTAGCCGACCACGTGGAAGCCGAGCGCCTCGAGGTAGGGCATCAGGCCCGCCTCGGTGAGGTAGTCGGTGACCACCTGGCTGCCGGGGGCCAGCGAGGTCTTCACCCAGGGCTTCACGCTGACGCCCAGCTCGACGGCCTTCTTCGCGAGCAACCCTGCCGCCAGCATCACGGACGGGTTGCTGGTGTTGGTGCACGAGGTGATCGACGCGATGACCACCGCGCCGTTGGTCAGCTCGTAGCTCTGCGGCCCCTGCGTCACCACCGCCCTGGCAGACAGCTTCGCGTCGCCGTCCTGCACCTTGAGGATGTCCTTCACGTGCTTCGCGAAGGAGGACTTCATGTCTTTGAGCAGCACGCGATCCTGCGGGCGCGCGGGGCCGGCGAGGCACGGCTCGACGGTGGAGAGATCGAGCTCCAACGTGTCGCTGAAGATCGGGTCAGGGGTGCTCGCGGTGTGAAAGAGGCCCTGTTCTTTCGCGTACGCCTCGACCAGCGCCACGCTCTCGGGTGAGCGGCCCGTCAGGCGCAAGAAGTCCAGGGTCGCTTCGTCGATGGGGAAGAAGCCGATGGTCGCGCCGTACTCGGGCGCCATGTTGGCCACCGTCGCGCGATCGGTCAGCGGCAGCGCGCTGATGCCCGGGCCGAAGAACTCGACGAACTTGCCGACGACGCCCTTCCTGCGGAGCATCTGGGTGACCGTCAGCACCAGGTCGGTCGCGGTCGCGCCCGCGGCGAGCTTGCCAGTCAGCTTAAAGCCGATGACCTGCGGAATGAGCATGGTGATCGGCTGGCCCAGCATGGCCGCTTCGGCCTCGATGCCGCCCACGCCCCACCCGACCACGCCCAGGCCGTTGATCATGGTGGTGTGCGAGTCGGTGCCCACCAGCGAGTCGGGGTACGCCGCACCTTCAGCCGACTTGAAGACGCCTTGCGCGAGGTACTCGAGGTTGACCTGGTGGCAGATGCCCGTGCCCGGCGGCACTGCGCGGAAGTTCTTGAGCGCCTTCTGGCCCCACTTGAGGAACGCGTAGCGCTCGGTGTTGCGCTCGAACTCGATGTCGACGTTCTCGCGGAAGGCGGTGGTGGTGCCGAACTTGTCGATCATCACCGAGTGGTCGATGACCAGGTCGAGCGGGCACAGCGGGTTGACCTTCTGCGGGTCGCCGCCCATCGAGGCGAGCGCTTCACGCATCACCGCGAGGTCGACCACCACGGGCACGCCCGTGAAGTCCTGCAGCAGCACGCGCGCGGGGCTGAAGGAGATCTCGGTGTCGGGCTCGGCCCTGGGATCCCACTTCACCAGCGCCTCGACGTGTTCCTTCTTCACCACGCGGCCGTCTTCAAAACGCAGCAGGTTCTCGAGCAGCACCTTGAGCGAGAAGGGCAGCTTCGCGACGTTGGCGAACTGCGCTTGCAGCGTCTTGAGCGAGAAGATGTCGTACGGAATGCCGCCGACAGGCAGCTTGGTGCGGGTCTTGAACGTGTCGATCTGGGCCATGCGAACGCTTATTCCGCCGCCCGCACTCGGACGCAATCATCTTCTGGTCGTTCCGCCTGCGGTCCGTTCTCCGCTGCGCTTCGCCCTGTCTGGTACGTCGTTCCAACGCTCAGGGAAATTACAACTCCATCTGCTGCCACTCGTAGTCCGCCCGGCCCTGACAGGGGTGAGCGCGGGTGGGGAAGAAGTCCTTGATGTGGCCCAGCTCGTAGCGGGCCTGATCGTACTTGCCGAACTGGAAGGCCGACTTCCCCTTGAGCAGCAGCTCGTTGCACTTCTCGTCGAGCGCGCGCAGGGCCTCGTTCATCTTCTCGCGTGACAGCTGGTACGTGTACGGCCGCTTCTCCTTGGGGATCGCCTCGAGGGTCAGCCACGACTCGCGGAAGTTCTTGTACGCGTCCCACCGGTTGCTGGCGCCGATGTCGCGCTGCTCCCACTTGAGCTGGCCGCGTTTGTACTTTTCTTCGGCGTCAGCAATGAGCCCCACGTCGTCTTTCTCAGGCAGCACGGCCACTTCGATCCACAGGTTCCAGATGCGCCAGGGGTCTGACTCGGGCGGGTTGCGCACGTTGTCGAAGGTGACGGTGTTGATCTCGTTGCGCTTGATCAGGTGCGCGGGCACCAGCACTTCGAGCGCACGATCGTTCGCGTCGAGGGTGTCGGGCGGCAGCCAGCCCAGCTCGACGCCGTTGACCGTGATCGACACCTCGTCTTTCGAGTTGATGTCTTTCGCCATGTAGTGAACGACGGCCATCACCTGCACGGGCGACTTCACCTCGAAGTCGAAGGTCTTCGAGTCTTGACGCTCGTAGTCGACGTCGTCACCCAGGCCAAAGCTGGCCTCGTTGGGATCGCTGAAGAGCACCTCGGGCTCTGCAGCTTTGGGCCGGGCCTTCTCGGGCATCAGCGCGAAGAAAAGCCCCGAGAACACGCCCAACGTGACGAGGCCGATCACCGCCGAGGCGGCGACGCGCTGTTTCTGGTTGGCCTCGAGCCACCAGAGCTTCGCCCGGCCCAACCCGCCATCACGCTTGAAGCGGGCCTTGTCGGCGGCGGACAGAGAAGGGCGTTCACCCGAGACGCGTGCGAGGCGGGGGCGGCCACCACCGGCCACTTCGACGCCTTCAGGCAGGTCGTTCTCACGCACCGCGAGCTTGGCCGACTTCCTGTTGGGGTCGCTCTTCCTCGAGCCGGGAATGCTGGGCCGTGGCCCTTTGAGCGCGGGGATCATCTGCGTGCTGCGCCGACCCATCTCGGCGACCTGATCGCGGCTCGCGTCTTTGGGCATCATCACCACGCCCTTGTTGCGCGACTTCTTCAGCTCCGACATCGAGACCACGCGGGTGTGCGCGCCGTCTTCAGAAGAGGTCTCGGCGGTCGGGCCTTCGGGCTCGAGCTCGACGGGTTTGAAGTTGAAGACCACCGGCCCCATCGAGATGGAGTCGCCGTCTTTGAGCAGCCGCTTCTTCGCGATGGTCTCGCCGTTGACCCTGGTGCCATTCGACGAGCCGAGATCCTCGATGAAGAGGCTCGCGCCCTCGAGGAGAATGCGGGCGTGTTTTCGTGAGACCCCCGCCTCGTAGAGGATGACGTCGCACTCTGCGGTGCGTCCGATGACGACGGAGTCCTGGTCGAACTCAAACTCTCGACCGACCTCTTTGCCCTCGGAGATGACGAGCTGAAAACCCATTGAATCAGTAAGACCTTAGTGACGCGGCGGCGGCTTCGGCAACAGCGCGAATTGCCCAAGCCGGCTCGAGAACGGTTGCATTTCCACCGAATGACAGAAGCCAGCGCGTCAGCCAGCGCTCTGAATCGCCCGGTACGGTGACCACCACACTCCCATCCGGCTCCAACACGGCCGCATCGCCAAATCGTTCTTGCTGGTACGGCGCGAGCTCAGGGCTGAAGCGCACCCGCACGGGCTTCTCCACACCACTGCTTCCCGGGAGCGCGTGAGTCACCGCTTCTTTGGACGGCTCGAAACGTTCGGCCCGCAGCTCGAGGGCTCCGATGCGATCGACGCGGAAGAGGCGCACTCCCCCGCGCGTCAGGCAGAACGCAGAGAGGTACCACTGGCCTCGGTGGCTGAAGAGCTCCTGCGGGCGCACGCAGCGACGTTCGGCCTCGCCCCGGTTGACGCCCGCGTATTCGAGGGAGATTTCGCGGTGCTCCAAGATGCCCTGGGTGAGCACGGCGATGCTGTCAGGCGCTTCGGTCGCCACGTCGAGCTGGCGGGAGATCTCGCGGAAACGCTGCAACGTCTCGGGCGGGAAAGCCTTTTCCAGCTTGGCCAGCGCGGAGTGCAAGGCGCCGCCTGCCGCCGGCTTGAGCAGGGCGGCTGAGGCAGCGAGCGCGACTCCTTCAGCCGCGGTGAGGCGGGGTGGGGCCGAGAGGCGCTGGTTCAGGTGAAGGAAGACGCGGTCTTCGTCGACATAGACGTCGATGAAGTCGTCAGGCTGAAACGGCGGGCGGCCGACCAGCGTCAGCAAGTCGAGCTCTTCGAGCAGCTCTTCTTTGCTGACGCCCACCGCCTTCGCCACTTCGTCGACCGTGCGGCCGGGGTTCTTCGAGACGTACGGCACGAGGAACAGCAGCCGACGCAGGCGCTCGTAGGCCTGGGTTCGTCCACGTTCGGCAGGAGGAGGGCTCATGCTTTCTCCTGATGCGCATCGAGCACGCGTTGCGCCAGTTCCTTCGCGCGAATGACTGCCTTTTCAGGCGTCATGATGCGGGCGTTCGAGCCCAGCGAGAGCACGTAGGTGACGAGCCCGTCGAGATCGGTGGCGGGTACGCTCAGCTCAGCTGCGCCATCGGTCTTCGTCGCCTTCGCAGGAAAGAGTTGTTCGGCCAGCGCCGCGAGCTCACCCGAGAGCCTGAGCGTCACGTCGATGGGCTCGTGGAACTTGTGCTGCCAGGGCCAGGTCGCCACGTAGGCGTCGAGGCGGAAGTCTTTGGGTACTTCGAAGTCAGCGACGCGGGGCTTTTGCGCGTTGATCTCAGCGCGGCGAATGCGGTGCACGGCGAAGGTGCGTGCGCCTTTTCGCAAGTGGCAAAAGCCCACCAGGTTCCAGATGCCGCGGCGCAGCGCGAGGCCCCAGGGGTCGACGCGGCGCCTGGTGACGGTTCGGGTGTGCGGGGAAAAGTAGTCGAGGTCGACCGACTTCTTTGCGTTGATGGCGCTCCAGAGCAGCTCGAGGCGGCCGGGTAATTCACGCGCGTCGGCCACGCCACCCAGCTCGAGCCGGACCCGCGGGGCGGGCAGGGGACCATCGGCGAAGAAGCCCACCTTGCGCAGCGCGTGGGCGAGATCCTGTCGGCCGGGAAACGCACCCGAAGCGAGCGCCGCGGAGCCCGCTGCGTAGAGCACCGCGAGTTCTTCAGGGCTGAGCCCGACCTCAGGCAGGTAGTACTCGTTGCGGTCGAGCACGTAGCCCGCGGGCCGCTCGTCGGTCTCGTGCAGGTGCGTCAGCGGAATGCCCAGCTCGTGCAGCTCGGTCTTGTCGCGTTCGAACTTTCGCTGCGCCGCGTCTTCAGAGCCCGCGTACTCGTCGGGGAAGGCGTCACGCACCTCTTCCCAGGTCACGGGGTGCTTCGCGTCGAGGAAGAGCGCGACCAAATCAAGGAGTCTCTCGGTTCGGTCCACGTCGGGCGGCATCTTCGCACCAATGTCAGCGCAGATGGTTGTTCGAAATCGGAACCGTTTGTTGGGAGCGCACACCGATCCTCCCAGGCAGGGGACTGGATTGACCGGCGAATTCACCCGAAGGAACAACCAACCGGTCATCCCGAGAGGGTTGGCGGAAATAGGAAATGACTCCAATCACCGGTCTCCCCGAGCGCAGTCGAGGGGGCACTTGCCGCTCGAAGCCGAGGTAATCCCTCGACTCCGCTCGGGAT
>JAYVFP010000259.1:0-3270 GCA_043773025.1 Archangium sp. | reverse complement strand
TGAGGCGTCGGGCCAGTCGCAAAACAGCACCGGAACTCTTCTGCGCGCGTCCGCGGCTCTGCCCTACGCGCATGCAACAGGAGCACCACGGATTGGGGCCCGAGCGGAGTCGAGGGATTGCCTCTCCTTCGGGCGGCAAGTGCCCCTCGACTGCGCTCGGGGAGACCGGTGATGGAACCCGATTCCTCTTTCCAAAGACCCTCTCAGGGAGACCGGGGGTCTATTCAGTGCGGGCGGTAAATTCCGTTGAGGTCAGTGCTTTCGGGCTGTTGGGCTTTTTTGCTTTTCCGTGGCGAAACTAAAGGGTTGGTGAAATCACCACCGCCCGCGGGCGTTGTGTGCGCGCCCGCCCCCGACCCATGGAAGCCCTGACGTTGCCCCTGCGCGCCTTGCTCGATCCCGTGGGGGCCATTCCCCGTGCGGTCGAGACCCGTCGATGGTTCGTGCCGTTGCTTCTCGTCGCGGTCATGACCGCCGGGGCCGGGGCGGCCATCGCCCTGCGCCTCGACACCTCGCGCACCGTCATCGACCAGATGCAGATGAGCGGCGAGCTGATGAAGGCCAGCGAACGTGAGGTCGACGAAGCCATCGAACAGGCAGGCCGCGTGGCCCTGGTCGGAGGCATCGCCAGGGGCCTGATGCTGATGCCCCTGCTGGTGCTGATCCTCTCGGTGGTCTTGAAGCTCGCCGCCTGGCTGATGGGCCGGAAAGCCTTGTTTGCCGACCTCTTCACGGTCGCCGCGCTGACGATGTTGCCCGTGGCCCTGTTCCACGGCATCGAGGTGGTGGCTGCGCTCAAGCTCGAGGTGATCACCCCGCGCGTGGCGCAGACCCTGGTGCCCTCCTCGCTGGCGTCGGTGATGGCCATGGCCAGCCCGGCGCTCAAGCGCGTGTACACCGCGATCGATCTCATCAACATCTGGGCCGCCTTGCTGATGGGGCTGGGTTTCGCGGCCGCCTCGAAGTGGGCCCCGTGGAAAGGCGCGCTGTTCGGCCTTTTTCTCTACGTGCTGTTTGCCTCAGCCTTCTTCGTCGGGCTGCCGGGGCTGGCGGAAGGAATGGGAGGGTGAACGTGAGTCTCTTGAGTCTGCTCGTGGCCAGTCAGCTCGCGTCGACGCCCATCACCCTCGAAGAAGTCAAAGACGCCTCTCGGCAGTCGCTCGACGCGGTGCGCGCGCGCCTCGACGTGCAACGCGCGGTGACGAACACCACCACGTCGCGCTCGGTGATCTTGCCGCAGGTCGACCTCAACCTGGGCGCGGGCATCGCCTTCATCGGTCAGACGCGGCAGTTCAACACCGTGCCGGTGCTCGACGACAACAACCTGCCCACCGGCGACTTCGAGCAGCGGCTGACCACCACCAGGCCCACCGAACAGGGCCGCTTCAACTTCGGCGTCTCGGTCAACCAGCTCATCTACGACGGAGGCCGGTGGTGGAATCAGCTGGCCCAGTCAGGTGAGCAGGAAGAGGCCGCGCGCGGGCAGTTGGTGGAGCAGCAGCTGTCGAGCGAGGTGGAGGCCGTGCGCCGTTTCTTCGAGCTGGTGAAGGCACAGCTCACCTTGAAGGTGTTCATCGAGACCCTCGAGCGCAGCAAGCAGCAGGTCGATCGTGCCAGCGCGCTCTACGAAGCGGGACGCAGCAGCCGGGCCGCCGTGTACGACGCGCGCACCAACCTCGCGAACGACGAGATCAACGTGGTGCGGCAGAAGCAGCGCATCGCGCAGACCCGCCTCTCGCTCCTGCAGTGGATCGGGCGATCCGATGCCGATGTGGTGGCCGTGGTGCCCGAGAAGCTCGATGAACCCGCGCCCGCCTTCGACACCGTGGCCGCGGTGAAGACCGCACGCGAGAAGCGCCCGCTCTTCAAGTCGCTCGACGCGCGAATTCGCGCCAGTGAATTGGGCGTGGCGGTCTCCCGCGCCGACTACTTTCCCCGGCTGGGCTTCAGCGCAAACTATTCCCGCAACTCGCCCGAGCTCTCGCAGTTCGTCGACCCCACCCAGCAAAACGTCTTGAGCGTCGGCGCCAACCTCACGTGGGATCTCTTCAGCGGTTTTCAACACGTCGCGCAGGAAGAGCGGGCGCGCATCGACCTGAGCGACACCGAAGCGCAGCGCCGGCAGGCCATCGTGGATCTCGAGACTGAGATCTCCCGCGCGAACCAGGCCTACGCCACCGAGGTCGAGGTGTTGGCCATCTCAGCGCGGAACCTCGGCGTGGCCCAGGAGCAGACCCGCCTCGAAGAGGAACGTTTCCTGGCCGGTGCGGGCTCGACGCTCGAAGTGCGCAACGCGCAGATCAAATACACGCAGGCACAGCTGTCGGTGTTGCAGGGCAGGGCGGATGTCGCCACGGCCCGGGCAGCGCTCGAGCGGGCAGTCGGAGGCACTCCATGACGTGGTGGAAGGGGTTGATCGCAGCGCTCATCATCGCTGCAGTGGGCGGCATCACGTTTGCGGGGCTTCGCGAAAAGCCGCCTCCGGCGACCGAGGTGCAATTCGGCAAGGTGAAGAAGGGCCCCATCACGCGCACCGTGACGGGCGCGGGAAAAGTCGAGGCGGCCACCACGGTGAAGATCAGCTCGAACCTCTCGGGCGATCTGATGGAGCTGCCGGTGAAGGTCGGCGACACCGTCAAGAAGGGCCAGGTGCTGGCGAAGTTGGACAAACGTCGCGTCGAGGCCAGCGTGCGTCAGGCTTCGGCTTCCTGGTCCGCCGCGAAGTCCGAGATGGCCACGGTGCAGGTCGAGATCGACAGGCTCACCCAGGAGCTCGGCCGCGTCAAAGGCCTCGTGGAAAAGGGCCTCGCCTCGAAGGCCGAGCAGGAGCGCGCGATGTCGGATCTCGCGTCGGCCAGGTCTCGCCTCGCCTCGCAGGCCGATCGCGCCGCGCAGGCCGCCGCCGTGATGGAAGAGGCGGCCAACAACCTCTCGCGCACCACGCTGTTCTCACCCATCGACGGCAACGTGATCGAAGTGACCCGCGAGGTCGGTGAGCGGGTGCGTGGCTCGGACTTCAATGAAGATGTGGTGATGACGCTGGCCGCGCTTCACACGATGGAGGTGAAGATCGAGGTCGGTGAGCACGAAGTGGTGCACCTGATTCTCGGGCAGAAGTCAGACATCAAGATCGATGCCTTCGATGGCCAGACCTTCGAAGGCACCGTGGTGGAGATCGCGCAGAAGGCGCTCATCCGCAACCCGGGCACCGAGCAGGAGACCACCAGCTTCCCCGTGACCGTCGCGCTGTTGGCCAAGCCTGATCGGGTG
>JAYVFP010000258.1:0-3280 GCA_043773025.1 Archangium sp. | reverse complement strand
AAGGTGATCAACGGGCACCGTGATCAAATCCGCTTTTGTTACGAGCTCGCGCTGCAGCAAGCGCCCGCCCTGGCAGGCAAAGTCTCGGTGCAGTTCGCGGTGGCCGCTTCTGGCTTCGTGTCGACGGCGCGGGTGGAAAACAGTTCGGCGCGCAGCGAGGCGCTCGGAGATTGTCTGGTGTCCCGCGTGCGCACCTGGAAGTTCCCCGTGGCCAGGCAGGCCGCCGGCTACCGCGTGACGTACCCGTTCGTGTTCAAGCCATCGGGCAGCTGACCCGCAGGCTCGTGTACTCTCACCCCGAATGGGAACGCCGGTAGAGAGCATCCTCGTTGAGGGCTTCAAGTCGATCGCGCGCGCTGAGGTCGCTTTGGCGCCTCTCAACGTGTTGATCGGTGCGAACGGAAGCGGGAAGAGCAACTTCATCTCTGCTTTCGAACTGCTCAGGCGAGTGAGCCAGACCGGCCTTCAGCGAATCGTCACAGAGCGAGGCGGGCCAGAACGTTTTCTCCGAAACGGTCGCAAGGTCACCAAAGAATTCAGGCTCGAGACACGGTTCAGCGTCGGCACCTGGGAGACCGTCTTCTTCGGGACGGACGCCAACCAACTGGTGCTCACTGAGAACACGCGAGGCGCATCGGGGTCTCAGGGCACGGGCGCCACGCCTCAGTTCATGCAGCCCGAGAGTTCCCTCGAGTCAGCAGCGCGAAGCGACCCTCACGGTGATGCTGCGCGCATCTGGGCAGGGGTCGTCGGAATCAGCACTTTTCACTTTCACGACGTCTCTCGGGAAGCGGCGGTGAAGCAGCCTTGTTCCGTGACCGACAACCACGCGCTTAAACACGATGCGGGGAACCTCGCGGCAATTCTCCTTCGAATGCGCGAAGGCTCTGCCGCGGCGTATGAACGCGTTCTCAAGACCGTTCGTCTCGTGGCGCCCTTCCTGCGGGACTTCGAACTTCGACCCGCGAACGGCTTCGTGAGCCTGGGATGGTTCGAGCGAGGGAACGACACGCTCTTCGACGCGCACGCACTGAGCGACGGCACGCTCCGATTCATCTGTCTCGCGACGATGTTCTTCCAGCCCGAGCGGCCGCAGTTGTTCGTGATTGACGAGCCCGAACTCGGCTTGCACCCGGCAGCCATTCAGGTGCTGACCTCGCTCTTCAGAAGCGTGACGCGCGAATTCGGAGTCCAGATCGTCGCCGCCACCCAGAGCACTGTCATGGTCAGCCAGTTGACTCCCGAGGACATTCTGGTCGTCGAGCGAGGCGAGCAGGAGGGCTCCACGTTCCGCCGCCTTGATGAGGCGACGCTCTCCGGCTGGCTCGATGGCTACTCTCTGGGCGAACTCTGGGAAAAGAACGTCCTCGGGGGACGCCCGCGGTGAAGCGAGTGCACGTCCTCGTCGAAGGGCAGACGGAGGAGCTCTTCGTGAACGAGGTGATGCAGCCAGCGCTTCCTGCTCTCGCGCTGACCCCGGTGATCATTGCGACCAAACGCGTGAAGTCCGGCGGCAAGTTCAAAGGAGGAATCGGAACGTTCCAACAGGTCAAAGGCGATCTTCGCCGCCTCTTGAATGACACGAGCGTGGTCGCAGTGACGACGTTGCTCGACCTTTACCGCCTGCCAGACGACTTTCCCGGAGCGGACAACGCAACAGCGCAGGCTCGCGACCGTGCGACGCACATCGAAGCGGCAATATGGGTGGCGATGGGCTCTCCCGCGCGTCTCATGCCCTACTTGAGCGTTCACGAGTTCGAGACACTTTTGTTCGTCAGCCCCGAAAGAGCCACAACGGTCTTCGACCCCGCTCAGCAACTTCAACTGCGCGCCATCGCAGCCAGCTACGGCGGAGATGTCGAACTGATCAACGATGGCCCCACGACTCACCCCGCTGCGCGCATCAGGGCAATCGTACCGGGCTACGACAAAGTGCTCGGAGGCTCGCTCGCGATTCTCGAAACGGGCCTCGATGCGATTCGCTCGACCTGCCCGCATTTTCGCGACTGGTTCACGCGACTCGCCGCCTTGTGAGCGTCACGAGCCCGAAGGCTGCTTGCCCTTGAACGCTTCCTTGAGCCGTTTGCTGGCGAAGGCCTGGGCCTGCTTCGCCGCGTCGACCACGGCCGCCATGCCGAAGAACTCGTGGGTGACGCCGTCGTAGAGCTTGTGCTCGACCTTCACGTTGGCCTTTTGAAGGGCGGTCATGAGCAGGTCGCCGTCGCTGCGCAGCGGGTCGCTCTGCGCGTTGATCAGCGTGACCGGAGGAAGCCCCGTCAGGTTCGCGTCGATCAGCGACACGCGCGGATCCTTCTTGTCCGCGGCCTTCGCGAAGACCTGCTTCCCGAACCAACTCATCATCTTCTTGTTGAGCGGCTTCGCGTCGGCGCTGTCGACGTACGAGGGCGTGGCGTCGGTGGCCAATTGGGTAATCGGGTACACCGCGACGATGTGCAGCGGCATCGTCAGGCCTTGATCGCGTGCCGCGATGGCGGTCGAAAGGGCCAGGTTGCCACCGGCACTTTCGCCAGCGAGGGCGATGCGTTTGGGGTCTGCGTTGAGTGACGCCGCGTTCTCGATTGCCCATTTATACGTGGCCAGCGCGTCTTCGTGCTGCGCGGGGAACTTCGCCTCAGGCGCGAGCCGGTAGTCGACCGAGATGACGACCGCCCCAGCTCCCCTGGCCAGCCCTCGCGCGCCGCCGTCGTAGACGTTCTTGTCGGCGATGACCCAGCCGCCGCCGTGGAAGTACACGAGCACCGGGAACGGGCCCTTTCCTTCGGGTGTGTAGATGCGCACGGGCAGGTCGCCGGCAGGGCCAGGCAACGTCTTGTCGATGCTCGTCACGCCGGGCACCAGGGCGGTGGGCTCCGTGCTCTTGCCCTTCTTCTTGAGCACCGCCATCACCGCGTCGGTGGGCGTGGGTTGGGTTCGGGCCTCGGCTGCGGTCAGGCCCTCGATGGGTTTTCCGCCCAGGCCCTGAAGCGTAGAGAGCACCTCCTTCATGTCTGCGTCGGCTTTGAATGCACTGGCCGTCTCAGGGGGTGGTGCTGCGAGCGCGGCGAAAGACGTCAACGAAGCGAGGAGGATGAGGGTCTTCATGACCATGAAGGACAGCAACGACCGTGCCTCGCAACGCCGATGATCTTGAAGGCGGTCGACTCTTCAGCCCGCCTCACTGTGGCGAGAACGCCCATTTTCTGGTCGCTGCGGCCTCGGCTTAAAACCAGGGACCCAGTGACACGCGCACGGTCGGTTGAACACCTGCGCGGCCGCCGGG
>JAYVFP010000257.1:0-3309 GCA_043773025.1 Archangium sp. | reverse complement strand
CCAAAGTAGGTGAAGCCCATCTGCCGCTTCTTCGAGGGCGCAAACACATTGCTCCCATCGAAGATGGGTTCGGGGTGAGGGCCAAGCACGTGACTCAGAACGATGAATGCGCGAAGAACACCCTGTGAACGAGTGGCTTCCCCCGGGCAAGAAGGCCGCCCTGTGCTTCACCATCGACGACGTGCACCCCGGCCGCAGCCGCGATGGCTACGACGGCGGCGGTGATCTCGGAGCGGGCGCGCTGGGCCACGTGCACCGGCTGCTCGAGCGCCACCCGCAGCTGAAAGTCACCCTCTTCACCACGCCCGACTGGCGAGAGACGACGCCGAAGCCCACCAGCCTCGCGCGGCACGTGCCGTGGCTGCGCGATCAGCTCTACCTCGCACCGCTGCACCCGTCGGGCACGATGCGGCTCTCCCGCCACCCCGCCTTCGTCGACTACCTCAAGCAGCTGCCGCGCACGGAAGTGGGGCTCCACGGGCTGCACCACGTGCACAAGGGCCCGACCGTTCTCATCGAGTTCCAGAAGCAGGGCCCCGAGGAGTGCGAGCGGATCCTCCGCGAGTCGATGTCGCTCTTCGTGGAAGCGAAGCTGCCGTACGTGAAGGGCATGACCCCGCCCGGGTGGAACGCGCCGCCCGGGTTGATCGAAGCGATGGCCCGGCTCGACTTCGACTACCTCGCCTCCTCGCGCGACATCCGCACCCCCATCACGGCTGACGCGAAGGCCACGATGAGCGGGCTGCAGGGCGTCTCGCTGGTGAGGCCGGAGTGGATCGCCGGTGGCCGCCTGCTGCACCTGCCGGCGAACTTCCAGGCGACCTCACAAGTCGAACGCGCCCTCGAGCTGATCGAGCTCGGCGGCCTGGTGTCGATCAAAGCGCACATCGTGAAGAGCGCGCATGGGCACGTAGCGCTCGACGGGGTCGACGCGCTGTACATGAACTACCTCGATGTCCTGCTCTCGAAGCTCGAGGATCGCTACGGCGACTCCTTGTGGTGGGCGAGCATGGGAGAGATCGCGCGCTACGCTCGAAGCCAGCGCCCCAGCCCGGAGACGACACATGGAGATCGAACGCAACCCGCCGGGCGCTGAAGCCCTCTATCTCGAGTCGCTCAACCTCTGCTTCCCGGGCTGGGGAGACGCGCGCTCGTACGCCTGGGCGTTCGGCCGTCGCGTCGGTGGACCGCCCGCCGATCTGATGATGCTGCGGGAAGGCGGCGAGCTGCTGGCGGGCTCGGCAGTGAGCTACCGCACGCTGGTGACCCCGCAGGGCAAACGCGCGCTCATCGGAATCATGACCGGCTCGTGGACGCTCGCTGCTGCGCGGGGGCGGGGTGCTTTCACAACCATCATCGAAGAGTCGGTCGCGCTCACGAAGCGGCACGACGGCGCGTTGTTGCTGGCCTTCGTGACGGAGACCAACGCCAGCTTCCGCCGGCTCGAGGCTGCGGGCTCGGCGCTTTTCCCCACGCGCTACGTCTCGGGTCGCTCGGGGTTGTCGGCGCCGGGTGCGCGGCCTTGCGTCGAGGTCGACGCGAAGTCCTGGTTCGAACGCTTCGAGAAGGCGCGGCCCGAAGGCGCGCATTTCGCCTACGGCTCCGCGGAAGAGTGGGCGGGCCAGCACGTCGAGCGGCCGGGCCAGCCGGTGCTCCTCGAGGTGGAAGACTCAGGCGCCGCTTTGGTGGAGACGCATGGCGACTTCGATCGCGTGCAGGGCTTGTGCGCAGAGGGCGACGAGGCGCGGGTACGGGTGATCGCCAGCTGTCTGCAACGCGCGGCGAGCCGGGGCAAACGGCTCTTCCTGTTCGAGTCGAAGCCTGCACGCGCAGACCGGTTGGCGAACGAGCTCGGGCTCGACGCGGCGAAGGGTTACCTCACCGCGCTCCCCGCCGATGAAGCGGCGAGCGCAGCGTTGTTGGGTGGAACGCCGTTGGCGCAGGCGCTGCCGGAGTGGTCACTCGACAGCGGGGACCGCATGTGACGCAGCCCAGACCGGGGTTGCCCACCCGATACCGCTTGCTCGATGGCTTCCGCGCCGTGGCCTCTCTGAGCGTCGTGGTCTGGCACTACCAGCACCTGTTCTACGACCCGGTAACCCGGCAGGTGCAGCTCGACATCGCCACGCAGCCGTTCTTCTCGGTCCTCAGCCCGCTGTACCGGCACGGTGCTCTCGCGGTCGACTTCTTCTTCGTGCTGAGCGGCTTCATCTTTTTCGCCTTCTACAGCGAGCGGCTGATGGCTCGAGATGTCGGGGTACGCGAATTCGCGGTGCTCCGGTTTTCGCGGCTCTATCCGCTGCACCTCGTCACGTGGATCGCCGTGGGTTTGCTGCAGGCGCTCTATGCGCTGAAGCACGGAGCTGCGTTTGTATTCCAGCACAACTCGACGATGGCCGGGCTCCTGGGGCTGTTCTTCGTCGTGGGTTGGGGCCCCTTCGAAGGCGCATTTAATGCGCCCGCGTGGTCCATCTCGGTCGAGGTCTTGCTGTACGTGATCTTCTTCCTGATGTGCCGCTTCCAAATGGTCCGGCCAAGGCCCACGGTGCTGGTCGCCGCCGCAGCGTACTTGATGGCGTTCGCGTTTCCCAAAGTCGGCGGCGCGTTCTCAAACTTTCTGGTCGGAGGCGTGTGCTTCTTCCTGGCGAACAGGCTGGCCGGCGCCTCACCTACGGCGAGGCGAGCCGGCGCAGTGGTCATCGCCGCGCTGCTCGTGTCGGCGATCTTCGGCCTTTCACGAGATCTCGACAGCTCGCCGACGAGCTTTCTGTCGGGCGTCGCGCAGTCGCTCAACGAACTCACCGGGAGAGCGGGCTTGTTCACCGCCGCGAAGCTCTTTAATCGGCTGTCGACCGCGCTCCTCCAACTCGCGCTCTTTCCCGGCCTCGTGCTTCTTGGGGCGCTGGGCGAAGCCTGGATCGCGAACCGGCGCCTCAGCTGGCTCACGCATTTCGGTGACACCACCTACGCAGTTTACCTCGTGCATTTCCCGCTGCAGCTGTGCTGCGTGCTCGCGCTGGGCGTGTACCCGCAGCTCTACGCAAGCCCGTACTTCTTTATCGCCTTCTTCAGCGGACTGCTCGTGCTCGGCTCGCTGGTGTTCAGGAACTTCGAGCGGCCTGCCCAACGCCGCCTGCGCGAGCTGCTCCTCGTGCCTCAGCGCCCGATGCCGAAGTAGGTGAAGCCGAGCTCGCGCATCTTCTGAGGTTGGTAGACGTTCCGACCGTCGAAGATGACGGGCGAGCGCATCAGGCCCTTCATGCGCTCGAAGTCGGGGTGACGGAACTCGTTCCACTCGGTCACGACGAA
>JAYVFP010000256.1:0-31150 GCA_043773025.1 Archangium sp. | reverse complement strand
AGATGCCACTTGCTGCGCGAGGCGGAAGTGCTCCTTCGACTTCGCTCAGGAGGACCGGTTGTTCTTCGGAAAGAAATCGAAGGTGAAGCCGGTCCCCTGCTCGGGATGAACGGTGAGCGCTCCTTATTTCGAAGAACCCTGCGGTCGTACTTCAGGGGGAGAGGGGGTTAGCGCTTGAGCAACGCGCGGGCCTCGTCGACGTGCGCGCCGTTGGGCTCGAGCTCCAAATACTTCTCGAGCGCCGCCCGGCCCTGATCCTTCTCGTTCGCCTCGAAGTGCAGCGACGCCAGCAGGATCTGAACGCGACCGTTCTTCGGGTCGAGCGCGAGCACTTTCTCCACCGCCACCCTCGCGCCGACCGAGTCGACGGCGTCGTACTTCGCCATCGCCATCAGGTTCCACGCCGTGACCGATTTCGGTTCGTCGGTGACGACCTGCTCCAGCACGCTGATGGCCTTCTTGTACTGGCCCGCGTTGTAGAGCTTGGTGGCCTCGGCGAGATTCTCCGTCACGTCGATGGCGGCCGCGGGCTCTTCGAGCACCGGCTCAGGCGCGACGACCACGGGCTCCGGCACCACCTCGGGAACGACGACGACGACCGGGGCGACCGGAGCCGCTTCGACCACCGGCCCCACTCGCTGACCCTCGATGAGCAACGCCAGCCCGATGATCGCCAGCCCACCGACCACGAAGGGCCAGACCCGGCGTTCACGCCTCGGCTCAGGCGTCAGTTCGTCTCCTGCCACCGGCTGTTGCGCGGGCTGCTCGAAGAACGCGGCCTCGGGGGCCACCTCGACGGTCGAAGCAGAGTTGAGCATCGGAGCGGGCTCCGGAACCTCGACCACCGGCGTCATCCACGGCGTCTCGATGCGAGCCTGGCGACCGCGCGCTTCATTCTTGTGCGCCGCCAGCTCAGCTTCCAGCTCAACCTCTGCGTTGGCCGCGAGCATCGAATTCAGATCGTTCTCGATCTCTACAACTGGCCGCGCGTCGGCCGCCGCCAGCAGCGCCGCTTCGATCGCCGTGTCGGCGCCCACCACGTGCTGCGTGTCGGCGAACTTCTGCGCCGCCGCTGCTTCGGGTGAGACCTGCTTCGCTTCGACCCGCATCGGGGTCTGAAACGCGTCGAGCTGGCGCGCGAGCTCAGGGGCGAGGCCAGCCGCGAGACCCGCAGGCACGGGAGCGGTCGTCCAACCACCGTTCGGATCCGCGAGGTCGAGCTCCCAGCCGAGGGCAGAGGGCGAGAACCAGTCCTGCGCTTCGGTCTCCGGGCTCTCTTCGCTGCGAATCTCGGCGGTGCCGGCGAAGAGCTGCTGCATCAGTTCTTCGGCCTCGGCCGCGCGGGGCTCGAAGAGCCGGGGCATCGGCCGGGGCTCGATGAGCTCGGTCTTCGTGTCACGCGCGTGGCCCAGCACGCCCATCAGATACAGCCGGGTCGCCACTTCGAGCGTCAACGTCTCGTTGAGCGAGCTGTCGACGAGCACCTGCTCCATCGAGCGGAAACCGTCGAACAGCTGCACGATGCGATTGACCTCGTCGGGCATGGCCTTGAGACCGGTGGCCAGGCGCGCGAAGTCGACGGTGAGGCGGGCCTCGAGCGGCAGGCTGCGCTGCATCACGCGAGACCACTTCTGCAGGCGGGGCATCACGAGGTCCACCAGCTCGCGCAGGCCGCACTGGAGCTCTGCGAAGCCGTCGATGGGCTCGGTGATGAGCTCGTAGCTGCCCGAGGTCAACGCGAGCGCACGCACCAACGCGTCGACCGTGCCACCGCGTGCATCGAAGCGGGCGTCGATGACTTTTCCCGCGCGGAAGCGAACCTCGGCACGCCCGCCGACCAGCAACAGCCGGCCCGAACGAGGGCACGACAACAGCGCGCGCAGCAACTGCGCAGCGGGCAGCTGCTTCGAGTCGAACACCAACCGGCCACCCGAGCGTTTCGCCAGCTCGAGCCGGACCAGCGCGGCCACATCGCGTGCGTACGCCGGCTTCTGAATGAAGTCGTCCACGCCCACCACGTCGGCCAACGCCTCGACGTTCTGATCGTCAGCCCGCGCGAGTAAAATTACCGGGATCTTCGCGAGCCGATCATCGCCGCGCACTTCGGCGACGAAGGAGAAGCCGTCTTCACCGTCGAGATCCGATTCGAGGATGATCACGTCAGGCGGGCGGCCCTGCAGCAACGCCAGGC
Organism: Archangium sp.; assembly: GCA_043773025.1. Taxonomy (GTDB): domain Bacteria; phylum Myxococcota; class Myxococcia; order Myxococcales; family Myxococcaceae; genus Archangium_A. The sequence continues at coordinate 28,959 of JAYVFP010000256.1, read as the reverse complement.
CGAGCTTCGCGGTGGCAGCGCTCCAGACCTCGAAACCATCACGGCCCAGCGCCACTTCGAGCACCGAGCGCGTCGAGTCGTCGGGGTCGATCACCAGCACCATCGGCTTGCGGCCAGCAGTGAGCTGAGTCGATGCGTCGGAGGTCAACGTGCTGTGCGTGACGGTGTGAGCCATACGCACTGCATACCCTGTGAAGCCACATCGCCACAAACGCCCAACCACCTGAATTCAGGGCAGTTCGATGGCGTGCTCAGCGCGGCGCTCGAGGGTTTGCTGCGCGGCGACGCCGCACTCGGTCTGCAGCGTGTGACCGAGCAGCTGCAGATCGTCGGGGGAGAGCTCCTCGAAGTGCAGCACCCAGCCGCGCTGCCCGTGGTTCGAAGCGGAGCAGCGCGCCTTGAGCATCTTCGGCCGCAGCGGGAGCGAGAGGTACAGCGTCACGTCATCCGTGAAAGGGCTCGTGCAGGTCGCCGGCAACAACGCGCCGCGCACGGACAGCTCGAGGCCGCGGCCCAGCGTCGAGCAGCCTTTCGAGACCACGAACCAATCGACGTCGAGGTGGAACCGCGGGTCCCGCCGCCCCTGAACCGTCGCTGCGCTCTTCCGCGTCGAAGTGGCCATGCGACAAGGCTGTAGCCACCATCGGGATCGGTCAAAAAAACGGCCTTATTTCTCGCCGGTGGAAAACTTCGGAGAGGCGACGCCTACAGGTACGTTGCGCCTCGATGATCACCACTGTCCTGCTGACGCTGATCGCGGGCGCAGAGCCGTCGATGCCTGCTGAGTACTCGAACACGCGCGTGACGGGTGGCGTGCTGGCGCCTGCCTCACTGCCCGCGGGAACCAACGCGCTCTACGGCTTCGTGGGCGCGCCGGAGATCGGCGTGGGCTACCGCCAGGGCTTCGGCCTCATCGAGCTCGAAGCGCGCGGCGTGTTCAACATCTTCGAGGTCTCGATTCTCGCCGAGGTGGGGCTCAAGTTCGCCGTGTTCGAGGCCGACAAGTTTCGCCTCGCGCCGACGGTGGCCCTGGGCCTCGAGCTCAACAGCGGTACGCGCTACTTCGACCGGTTCAACTTCGGGTTCCTCGGCCTTCGCCCCCGCATCGGAGCGAACGCTTCGTACGCCTTCACCGAGACCATCTCAGGCGTCGCGCAGCTCGAGCTGCCGGTTTCGATTGCCATGACTGTTCAGGGTTTTCAGGTCACCCCCCTGCTGGGCGCAGGCGCCGAGTTTCACCTCGGTGGCAGCTTCTCGATGCTGCTCACAGGTCACCTCGGCTTCGACGCGACCCGCGAGCCGCTCGGCGTCACGCAGTACCGGCCAGCGTGGGCTGCCCGGCTCGGCATCGGCTACCGGCTCTTTTAGAAAATGCCGCGCAGGAACGAGACCTGAACGCCCATCGACGTGCCGGCTGCACTCGGTGCGAGAATCGGCGCGGCGGTCGGCGGTGCGAAGGCGACGCCGATACTTTTGTGCGGGTCACCAATCACGCCGAAGTTCTGCAGCTTGGGCTGTTTGAACAGATTGATCGCCGCCATCTGCAGCAGAGGAACGATCCCGATGGCTCCAATCATCAGCCACGCCACGCTGCCACCGTTGGGCACCCCGCCACTTGCTTGCCCCGTCGGGAGCCAGCCGGTCGCGTAGAAGATGCCCAGCACCGCGGCCTGCCCCGCAAGCCCGACCAGCGCGGGGACCCACATCTCGGATTGGTAATGCCTGCTGCCGTTGGCGAGACTGACCTGGGTTTGCGCCACTGCCAGCGGTGACGCGCCGAAGATGAGACAGAAGATGATCGAAGCGATGGGCTCAGTCAGCGAGCCGCTGTTGAACAGCAGGAAGTACGGGAGCACCGTGACGCCCGCTGACGTCAGCATTCCGAAGAGGGCTTCGCTCACCATCAGCCCGACTTCGGGGCCTGGTTTCTCCTGCGCCCTGGGCTGACCGTACGGCGAATACGGATACGCCGACTTGCCTTGCTGGCTCGGCACATAGCCCGGCTGCGGCAGCGTGGAAGGAGGCGGCGGCGTGCCCGGCTGCGTCGACGAATCGGGCGGCGGCATCGGCGGCGGGTTGGCCGGCACCATCGGCGGTGGCGAGAGTTCAGGCGTAGGCGTCGTGGTCTGAGCAAGCGCCAGAGCAGGCGAGAGCACCAACACGATCATCAGATTCTTCAGCGACATTTCCATCTCTCCGCTTCGTTCTTCCGGCCGGCCCTCAAACGACTGCGATGCAATCGATCTCGACCTTCGCACCCCTCGGCAGCGCTGACACCTGAACGGTGGCGCGAGCCGGCGGGTTTTCCGGGAAGTAGCGCCCGTAGACTTCGTTCACCTTGCTGAAATCTGCGAGGTCGGTGAGGAAGATGCCGCAGCGTACGACGTTCGCGAAGGTGCACCCCGCTGCCGCCAGCACCGCCTCGAGGTTCTTCATCACCCGTTCGGTCTGGGCGCTGACCTCGCCCGCGACCAGCTCACCCGTGGCGGGATCGAGCGGAATCTGTCCTGAAAGGAACACGGTCTTGCCGCCGGTCGAAGCGATCGCCTGTGAGTACGGGCCGATCGCCTTGGGGGCCTTGTCTGTGTGGATTACGTCGCGCGCCATGCGGGCCAAGCTATCAGATGCCTGAAGTGGCCCAGAACGATCAAACCGTCTGTCTGGGTCGCTCTGCCTTCCGCTGGAACGGCTGCGCTCAAACTCTCTCGACCGAGAACACACCGGTCAGTTTTTCGATGTTCTTCATCAGGTCGGTCAATTGCTTGAGATCGGTGATGGTGACCTCGAACGTGTTCACCGCGCGGTCATCGCCGGTCGCGCGGCAATTGGCCTGGCTGATGTTCACGCCCTTCTTGCTGAAGATCTGAGACATGTCGGCGAGCAGGCCCGGGCGATCTGCGGTGAGCACGCGCAGCGTCACCGGCCGGCGGAAGTCACCCCGCACGTCCCACGCCACGTCGACCTTGCGCTCGGGATCGGTCGCCTTCGCCTTGTCGCAATTCCCCGTGTGCACCGTCACGCCCCGACCGCGCGTGATGAAGCCGACGATCGAATCACCCGGCACCGGGTTGCAGCACCTGCCAAAGCGCACCAGCACGTCATCGATGCCGCCGATGGTCACGCCACTCGACGACTTGCGGCCGACCACCTTCTTCGCGAGATCGCTGACCGTCTGAAAGAGGCCTGAGCCCGAAGACTCGTGCGGCTGCTTTTCCTTCTCGCGCAGCTCTTCGACCTTCTCTTTGGGCACCAACAGGTCGACCAATTGGCTGGGCTGAATCTTTCCGTAGCCGACCGCCACCAGCAGATCGTCTTCGCTGCGGAAGCCGTAGCCCTCGGCGGGCTTCTTCAGATCGCCGCCCTTGATCAGCTTGTTGAGGTTGAGCCCGAAGCGCTTGAACTCACGATCGGTGAGCTCGCGCCCGAGGATGAGGCTCTTGTCGCGCTGCTGCTGCTTGATGAACGCGCGGATCTTCTGCTGCGCGCGGCTCGTCTTGGCGAACGTGATCCAGTCTTTGCTGGGGTGGGCTTGAGGGCTGGTGAGCACCTCGACCTGATCGCCGTTCTTCAGCTTGTAGCGGAGCGGAACGATCTTCCCGTTCACCTTCGCGCCGACGGTCTTCTCGCCGACGCCGGAGTGAATGGAGTACGCGAAGTCGATGGGCGTCGCCCCGCGCGGGAGGCTCTTCACGTCGCCCTTCGGCGTGAACACGAAGACCTCGTCGGTGAAGAGATCGACCTTCACCGTATCGAGGAACTCCTTGGGGTCTTTCAGATCCTGCTGCCACTCGAGCAACTGGCGCAGCCACGCGAACTTCTCGTCGTCGCTGTTCATCGCGTTGCGGCCTTCTTTGTAGGCCCAGTGCGCAGCGATGCCTTCTTCGGCCACCCGGTGCATCTCTTCGGTGCGAATCTGAATCTCGATGCGCTCGGACAACGGGCCAATCACCGTGGTGTGCAGCGACTGGTACATGTTCGGCTTGGGGATCGCGATGAAGTCCTTGAAGCGGCCCGGCACCGGCTTCCACATCTGGTGCACCAGGCCCAGCGCGCCGTAACACTGGCCCAGCTCAGGGGTGATCACGCGGAAGGCGATGACGTCGGGTACTTGCTCGAAGTCGATGCCGTGCGACCGCATCTTTTTGTAGATCGAATAGAAGTGCTTGAAGCGGCCGCTGACCTTCGCGGGCACGCCTTGTTCCTTCAGCTTGGCCTCGATGATCTCCACGACGTCATCGATGTACTTCTCCCGCTCTTTCTTTTTGCGGGCGACCTTGTTCTCGAGCTCGAGGTAGTCCTTCGGGCGCGTGTAGCGAAAAGAGAGATCTTCGAGCTCGGTCTTCACCCAACTGATGCCGAGGCGGTTGGCCAGCGGCGCGTAGATGTCGAGCGTTTCCTGCGCGATGCGCGCCTGCTTCTCTTCGCTCATGTGATCGAGCGTGCGCATGTTGTGCGTGCGATCGGCCAGCTTCACCAGGATGACCCGGATGTCCTGGGCCATGGCGACGAGCATCTTGCGGAAGTTCTCGGCCTGCTTCTCTTCCTGGGAAAGCTGCTGGCTCGCGCTGAACTTTCCGAGCTTGGTGACGCCGTCGACGATCAGCGCAACTTCTTCGCCGAAGAGCTCTTTGATCTCCTCGATGGTCGCGAGCGTGTCCTCCACGGTGTCATGGAGAAGCCCGGCCACGATGGAGGCCTCGTCGAGACGCAGCTGCGCCAGGATCCCCGCGACCTCGAGCGGGTGTATCAGGTAGGGCTCGCCCGACTTGCGAACCTGCCCCTGATGGACCTTCGCGGAATACACGTAGGCCTTCTTGATGATGTCGAGGTCGGGATCGGGGTGATACCCGGCGACGCGCTGCAGGATGTCGTTGAGACGGATCAAAAGTGGTCAAGGATAACACCCGTTGGGTCTGCTGCAATGCGTCACCACGCTTTCACCGTGCAGAACCCCCGGCTCACGCTGTTTCGCACTGCGGCATCGCCATTGTTGCGGAAAGACTCGGCTTGTTTGACTATGGGTAGCTCATGCCCGCGCTGTTGACCAAGAACCTCGGGGTCGTCTGCCCATCGTGCGACTTCCTGAACGTCGTCGCCGCGGTGCGCTGCATGGCGTGCGGGTCCGCCACCGAAGGCGCCGCGAGTGTGCGCACCGACGTCGCGCCGAAGCTTCAGGCTCCGGAGATCTCCAGCACCGCTTCCAACGACGCGACCACCCCTTCTTCTCCCGTGCCTGCCGCAGCGCCGCCGGGTCTCAAGCGCAGCACGATTGCCACCACCACGCCGACGCCCCAGCCGCAGCCCACGCGCGGCCCGCCCACGCGGCCGACCTTTCAATCTTCTGCGCCGACGCAGACCACGCCGCAGGTGGCCGCTCCCAGGTTCGGTCTCACCGTGCTCGCAGGGCCCGCGCGGGGTCAGCGCTTCCGTCTTGCGGCCACCGGTGCACAGGTCGGCCGCGCGAAGGGCGCGATCCTCTTCCCCGATGATCCGTTCATCTCGCCACTGCACGCGACGCTGAGCATTCGCGACGGCAAGCTCTACGTGAGAGACGAGAGCTCGACCTCGGGCGTGTACGTCAGCATCAACAGCACCGAGACCATTCCGGCCAATGGCACCTTCTGCACCGGGCTGCGGTTGTTCCGCTTCGTCGGCGCGGTCGAGCCGGCTGAGCCGTGGAACAAGGTCGACGTGCTCGTGTACGGCGCGACGGTTCCCAACGGGCAGATTCACTACGCGGTCGAAGAGGTGATGCTCGGTGACCGGGGCGGGCGTTGTCTGCTCAGCCCGGGCCCGGTGCTCACGGTCGGCCAGGGCCGGTGTGATTTCAGCTATCCGAACGATGAAGGGCTCGCGCCGCGGCACTGTGAGATCTCGCCGCTACCAGATGGCGCGATGATTCGGGATCTGTCGGGCGGGCTCGGCACGTACGTGCGCGTGACCGGCGAGCGGCCGGTCAAGGCCGGCGACCGGATGAGAGTGGGTCAGCAGACGCTTCAGGTTGAGGGGTTGGGCTGAAGGAGTGCCCCTCACCCCCCTCGGGGGAGAGGGAGCACATGGTTACGGCTCGAGCATCTGATCGATGTAGAGCTGCGCCTTCGCGTTCGGAGCGTCCTTGCGGTACCGCGTCCACCACGCGCGCGCTTCGGGGCTCATGCCCTTCTGCAAGTACAGCTCGCCTATCTTGAGTGCGAGCTCGGGCTGCGGGTCGGCCTGCCAGGCGTTCAAGTAGCTGCTGAGCGCCACGTCCATGTTGCCGCGGTGCCAGGCGTCGTCACCCTCACCGGCTTCACGGGTCGCATCACCCGGTCGGCGCTTCTCTCGCGGCGGATCGTATTCGTAGGCCTGACCGGTTCCGGTCAACGGCGCGTTCGGAGGCGGTACATAGACCTCCTTGGGCTTGCGCATCACGCTCCAGCCGTAGAGACCGGCGAGCCCCAGCGCGAGCGTGACCAGCAGCACCGTGGCCACCTTGAAGATGATGGAGCTCGCCCCTGCACCCGGCGTGGTGTCGCGATCGGGCGAGGTGGTGGGCGAGCCGGCCCTCTCGGGCACCGGGCCCGCGATCGGTGACGAGGCCTTGACGGTGGTCTCGTTCGAGGCCCACGGCGACGACGGCGGATTGACCCGCGTCTCTTGCTGATCGATCGGCGTCACCTTGCGCGGCACCGGCGCAAGACCACCCGCGGAAGTCGCAGCGGGCCTTCGGGCAGTGCCGACGGAGGCGCGGCGCTCCTTCTCGATGGCCAGCAGCTCAGCGCGGAACTGCTCCGCGGTCTGCGGGCGATCGTCGGGGTTCTTCGACAGCGCCTTCATGATCAACCGCTCCATCGCAGGCGAGACCCGGGCATCGGGCCGGCGCTTGGTGGGCGGCGGTGGCACTTCAGTGAGGTGTTTGGTGGCGAAGCCGACGGCTGAGTCGGAGTCGAACGGCAACATGCCGCACATCAACTGGTACACGATGACGCCCACCGCGTAGAGATCGCTGCGGTGATCGAGCTGGGCGCCCCGCGCCTGCTCGGGCGACATGTACTCGGGCGTGCCGCAGACGAAACCGGCGCGAGTCAGGGCCGGGCCGTCATCGTCGATGCTGCCATCGACGATCTTGGCGATGCCGAAGTCGAGCACCTTGACGAAGTCGGCTTCACCCCGCCGCTGCTCCACCATGATGTTCTCAGGCTTGAGATCGCGGTGAATGACGCCCGCCGAGTGCGCATCGGCGAGCGCCGAGAGCACCTGGCTCACGAGACGAATCACGCGCGACTCAGGCAGCGGCCACTCGCGCGAGAGGATGTGGTGCAGGTCTTTGCCCTGCACGTACTCCATGGCGATGTACATCGCGCCGTCTTCGGCCTGACCGAAGTCGAGCACGCTGATGGAGTTGGGGTGGTTCAGCCGGCTGGCGGCCTTCGCCTCGCGCTGAAAGCGCTTCACGGTGCGCTCGTCAGACAACAACGCCTGCCGCAAGACCTTGAGCACGACAGGCTTGTCGAGCGCCAGTTGGATGGCCTTGTAGACCTTGCCCATGCCACCCTCGCCGATCATCTGCTCGACGAGGTACTTGGTGGCGACGGTCTTGCCGATGAGTTCGTCCGGAGCGGCCACGTTCGCCGCCGAGTCTTCCACCCTCAGAGGGGCAGCGCCACAGCAGATGTCAGATTCCAGATTCCCAGACTGGTGGTATGCCATGGCCAAGTCATGCCAGCTGCCAATCGCCCCCGCGTCGCTGTGCGCGTCGTTCGCGCCGATGGCGGCCCCGAGTCAGTCATTCCCATGCGCGGCGACGTGATGCTGTGTGGCCGCGCCGGTGATCTCGCGATCGAAGACGATCCCTTCGTCGCCGATACCCAGATGCGCCTGTTCTTCTCGGGCGCCCGCCTGGCCGTGGAAGACGTGGGCGGCGGCAACGGCGTCTTCACCCGCCTTCGCGCTGAGCGTGAAGTGCCGGCTGGCGGCGAGATTCGCGTGGGCCGCCAGCGGCTGGTGGTCGAGCCCGTGCCGCCCCTCGCGCCTGCAGATGACGGCGCCACGGCCTGGGGTTCACCCGACGCAGGTCATCGTTTCCGCCTGGTGCAGTTGCTCGAGGGTGGCATTCGCGGCGGCGCCTACCCGCTCAAAGACGGCGAGAACAACATCGGCCGTGAGAACGGTGACATCACCTTTCCCTCTGACGGCTTCGTCTCCGGGCGGCACGCCGTGCTGCAGGTCGCTCCCGAGCGGCTCATGCTGCGCGACCTGGGTTCGTCGAACGGCACCTTCCTGCGGCTGGGCGCGCCTTCGTTCGTCGACAATGGTGATCAGTTCCTCATCGGCCGGCAATTGGTGCGCGTCGAGCTGAGCTGAAACGCACCGGAGCGCGAGCCAGGCTCGAAGCGAAGAACTGGCCGAGTCGGAGTGACCAAAAAAAAGAAGCCGGACCTCCGCAAAGAGGACCGGCTTCTGCTCACTGAAGAAGACGGCACAGCTCAGCCGTACGACTTTTCCTTTTTCTCCTGCTCTTCCTTGCAGCGAATGCACAGCGTGGTCACCGGGCGGGCCTCGAGCCGCTTCATGGTGATGAGCTCCTCGCAGCGCTCGCACATGCCGAACGTTCCCTCTTCGATTCGCTGCAGCGCCTTCTCGATCTTCTTGAGGAGGAACTTCTCGCGGTCACGAAGCCGAAACGCCATCGACTGCGCGTACTCGCTCGAGGCCTGATCGATCTCATCAGGCAGATCGTCGGTGTCGAAGTTCGACTCTTCTTCCATGGTCTTCCGCGCGTTCTCGATGATGGCCTTGCGGCTGTCCTCGAGAGATTTCTTGAAACGCTTCAGATCCTTCTGTGACAGCGCACCCTTTTCGGACATTGGCTCCTCGACGGGCAAAAAATGAAGGCGAAGCACTATGGAGATCACAGGCTCTCAAGTCAAGCCATTCGGAAATAAACCTTTGAAATCATTTGCGGAGACGTAACATCTGCGCTCCATGTCGGAGACCGGGCGACTCGATCGCGAGTTCTTGAGAAGTGCGCTGACCCTGGCCAGTCAGTCAGATGTCGATCACCTGCTGGTGATCGGCGACACGATCATTCCGCCGAACGATCTGCGCGGCCGCAAATGCCGCAAGAAGTTGATCTACGCGGTCACCAACGAGGCCCTGGGTCAGGATCTGCTGGCGAAGAAAGAACGCGCCATCGTCATTCCCGCCTACGACTACTCGCGTACCGAGCGCGTGAAGATGGCGATCGTCTCGGCGCTGGCCCAGGGCGCGTTCAAAGAAGGCGACGCGGTGCTCTGCCTCACCGGCCGCATCGGCCGTCATCTCGACACCATGATGACCATGCGCATCGGCGGCTCGCTCGACGATCGGGTGGCGATCGAAGGCGTGAAGCTGGGCGACGAGTTCAACTCACAGGTCGTCGACGCGCTCATTCAGCTCGCGTTGCAGATCGGGCAAGAAGGCTTTGAGGGCCACCCCATCGGCACCATCCTGGTGATAGGCGATCACAACGCCGTGATGGAGACCAGCCGTCAGCTGACCATCAATCCTTTCCAGGGGCTCTCGGAGAGCGAGCGAAACGTGCTCGACCCGAAGATCCGCGAGGCGATCAAGAACTTCTCCGTACTCGACGGCGCCTTCGTGATTCGCGAAGACGGAGTGGTGCTCGCCGCCGGCCGCTACCTGTCGGCCAGTGACGAGAACGTGAAGATCCCGCTGGGGCTCGGCGCTCGTCACGCCGCTGCGGCCAGCATCACCGCCACCACGCGCTGCATCGCGTTGGTGGTCAGCCAGACCTCAGGCGCGGTGCGCCTGTTCAAAGAAGGCAACATCGTGCTCGAGCTTCATCAGACCGCTCGCCGCACCTAGAAAAGAAGGGGTAAAGACCATGGGGTTCATTCAATTCGACGTTCCGAACACGTTGCCAGTGGAAGACGCCAGGAAGCGCGTCGAGGCCCTGCTTTCGTATTGGAACCGCAAGTACGGCGTGACCTCCGCGTGGACCGGCGTCAGCGCGACCATGAAGGGCAAGGCCGTGGGGGTCACCATCGACGGCAAGTTGATCATCGAGACCTCGCGAATCGCGGGTGAAGCCAGCGACCCCGGCATGCTGCTGCGCGGTCAGGCCAAGAAGTACCTGGTGCGGAAATTTGCAGAGTATCTGGACGCGTCAAAAACGCTCGATCAGCTCATCAAGAACGAAGACTGAAGCTGCTAGAAGGGAATCCCTTGAGCAAGACGAACCCGAATGACGCAGAGGCGGAGCTTCAGACGGTCATCAAGAATGACTCCAGGCCGCCGGTCGAGGTGACGATGCCTCCGCCGCTGGGTCTGCGCCCCCCGACGATCGCCCCTGTGGCGGCACCCCGCTCTGCCGGTTCATCGCAATCGCTCACGCCCGTCGCGAGCAAAGAGTTCACTTCGCCCGATGGCCAAGAGGTGAAGATCGTCGAGCCCGAGACGGGCACCCGCATTCACCACTACGAGGTGATTCGCCTGCTCGGCCGGGGCGGCATGGGATCGGTGTACCTCGCGCGCGATACGCGCCTGGGCCGCCGCGTGGCGATCAAGTTTCTGCGCACGCACTCGCCCGACCTCACCAAACGTTTCATTCTCGAGGCCCGCACCACCGCGGCGGTGCAGCACGAGAACATCGTCATCATCTTCGAAGTCGACGGCTGGCAAGGCATGCCGTTCATGGTGTTCGAGTACATCACGGGCACCACGCTGACCAAGGTGGCGCCCGACACCAGGGCGCTCCCGCCCGTTCGCGCCGTCGAGCTGATGGTGCCCGTGGTGAAGGCGCTCGCCTTCGCGCACAGCCAGGGCATCGTTCACCGAGATCTCAAGCCCGACAACATCATGATCACCGAGTCGGGCCAGACCAAGGTGCTCGACTTCGGCATCGCCAAGGTGCTCCAGGGCGATGACCAGTCTGTGGTGCCGGTGATGTCTCGCCCGCGTGCGCCGAAGACCAACCTCGAGGACGAGGATGACAGTCAGCTGACGCAGCAGGGCGCGATGATGGGCACGCTGTCGTACATGGCCCCCGAGCAGTGGGGCATCGGCGTGGCCATCGATCACCGCGCCGACATCTGGGCGGTGGGCATCATGTTGTTCAAGATGCTCGCGGGCAAACACCCGCTCGACCCGCTCAAGGGTCACCAGCTGATGGTCACCGGCATGCTCGATACGCCGATGCCGTCGCTGCGCTCGAAGGCGCCCGACGTGCCGCCTGAGCTCGCTGCGATCGTCGATCGCTGTCTGCTGAAGCGAAAAGAGCAGCGGTTCCCCGACGCGGTCACCCTGCTGCGCGCGCTCGAGCCGTTCCTTCCCGGCCGGTACACGCGGGAGCTGAAGATCGACGAGAGCCCGTACGCAGGCCTCTCCGCCTTCCAGGAGAACGACGCGAACCGGTTCTTCGGCCGCGGCCAGGAGATCGCCGCCACCGTCAACCGCGTGCGCGAGCGCCCCCTGCTGGGCATCGTGGGCCCTTCGGGCGCCGGCAAGTCGTCGTTCGTGCGCGCGGGCCTGGTGCCCGCGCTCAAACGCTCCGGTGAAAACTGGGAGTCGCTGGTGCTGCGCCCCGGCCGTCATCCACTGGCCGGGCTCGCTTCGCTCATCTCTCCGATGCTCAACACCTCGGCGTCGATCGCCGACGAGATGAACGAGCAGAAGAAGCTCGAAGACCGCCTGGTCAAAGAGCCCGGCTTCGTGGGCGCGGTGCTCCGGGGCCGCGCGCGCCGCGAGAAGAAGAACATTCTGCTCTTCATCGACCAGTTCGAAGAGCTCTACACGCTGGTGCCCGACCCCATCGAGCGCAAGGCCTTCACCGCTTCGCTGGCCGCGGTGGCCGACGATCCCACCTCGCCGATTCGCCTGGTCATCTCGATTCGGTCGGACTTCCTCGACCGGGTACCTGAAGACGCGCGCTTCATGGCCGAGCTGAGCCAGGGCCTCGTTTTCTTGAACTCGCCCGGCACCGAAGGGCTGCGCGAGGCGATCGTCTCGCCGGCCGAGATGGCGGGCTACCGCTTCGAGTCGACGGCGATCGTCGACGACATGATAAAGCACCTCGCCACCACGTCAGGCGCGTTGCCCCTGCTGCAGTTCGCCGCCTCCAAGTTGTGGGATGCGCGCGACGCGGCCAACAAGGTGCTCACCCAGTCGGCCTACGACTCGATCGGCGGTGTCGCCGGCGCGCTGGCCAGCCACGCCAACGCGGTGATCGAGAAGATTCCGCCCACCAGCCAGGCGCTCGCCCGCGCGATCTTCCTGCGGTTGGTCACGGCCGATCGCACCCGCGCGATCGTCGGCATCGACGAGCTGCGAGAGCTGCACCCCAACGCCGCCGAGCTGCAGAGCCTCGTCGACGAGCTGGTGCAGGCGCGCCTGCTGGTGGTGCAGACCGGCGCGGGCGCTGCCACCGTCGAGCTCGTGCACGAGTCGCTCATTCACAGCTGGCCGATGCTCAAGCGCTGGCTGGAAGAGAGCGGTGAAGACTCCGCGTTTCTCGAGCAGGTGCGCAACGCCGCCCGCCAGTGGACGCAGAAGGGCAAAGCCGAAGACGTGTTGTGGCGTGGCGAGCTGGCCGAAGAGGCGCTGCGGTTTCAGCGGCGTTTCCGCGGCAACCTGCCGGCGAGCCAGAAGTCGTTCCTCGACGCGGTGATCGATCTTTCGGCTCGCCAGGCGCGCCGCAAGCGCACCCTCACCGTCGCGGCGATCGGCTTTCTGGGCATGCTGGTCGTGGTGGCCTCGATCGGCCTGGTGGTCATCGGCGCCGCCCGGGCAGATGCCCAGGAGCAGGCGACGGTCGCGATCAAGGCCGAAGCCGAAGCGCGGGAGAACCTCGCCAAGGCGCAGCGCAAAGAGCAGGAACGCGCCGAAGCGGCAGCCCGCGCAGAGAAGGCGGCCGGTGAGCTGGTGGTGGCGCTCGAGCAGGCCCGGGAAGCGACCAAGTCGGCCGAGAACGCCGCCCAGCTCGCAGACGCCGCCGCAGAGACCGCGCGCGTGGCGATGTTGTCGGCCAAGCGCAATGAGAAGAGCGCGATGGAAGCCAAGCAGGCCGCTGAAGCCGCGAAGAAGTACGCAGAGCGGGAAAAGGCCAAGGCCGACCGGCTCAAGGCCGACGCAGAAGCGCGCGCGAGGCGGGTCGAAGAGCAGCTCGGCAGCTCGGTGATCGACGATCTGAAGTGAGGACGGGACGACCATGACGACTGGAAAATGGACGGCGCTTTCGCTGGCCGTGGGTTTGACGCTGGCACTGCCCTCGTGGGGCGCTGATGAACCGGATCGCCCGTGGGCGAAGGGTGTGCCCAAAGAGCGTCAGGCGAGGGCCATCGCCCTGTTCCGCGAAGGCAACACCGCGCTCAAAGAGTCGCTCTTCCCCAAGGCGGCTGCACAATACCGCGACGCGCTGCAGGTCTGGGATCACCCGGCCGTGCACTACAACCTCGCGCTGGCGCTGGTGAACCTCGACCAGCCGCTCGAGGTTCACGAGCACCTCACGGCCGCCCTCAAGTTCGGCCCCGCGCCCCTCGATGACGACAAGTTTCAGCAGGCGCAGCGGTACCTCGCGCTCATCGAACGCCAGCTCACCAAGGTGAAGATCAACTGCAACTTCGCGGGCGCCTCGGTGCGCCTCGATGGCCGGCCGCTCTTCACCGCGCCCGGCCAGTGGGAGGGCCAGGTGCGCGCAGGCCCCCACACCATGACGGCCTCGCTCGAGGGCTTCCTCTCGGACGAACGTTCGCTGGTGCTGGCCGGTGGCGACACCCAGAAGTTCGAGCTGCGCGTCTACAAGAGCGAAGAGCTCACCGAGTACCGCCGCGCCTTCAGCCCGGCCATCCCGTGGACGGCGCTGGGCCTGGGCGTCGCCGCGGTGGGCGCTGGCGTGGCGCTGCACCTGAGCGCGGCCAACCAGTTCGCAGCCTACGACGCCGACATCACGGGCTGCGCGACTGGCAAGTCGAACTTCGGCTGCTTTCCCAACAACGAGGTGCAGGGGCGCCGCGCCTCGGCTGAGTCGCTGCAGACTGGCGGCATCGCCCTGTACGCCGTCGGTGGCGCGGCCGTGGTGGCCAGCGCGGTGTTGTTCTACGTCGGCCGGCCCATCGCCTATCAGCGCACCGTCAACGTCGACGTTCCCCGCGTGACCGTGCTCCCCCTTCTTTCTCCCTCCGTCACCGGCGCCGTCGCCGCTCTCGAGTTCTGACACCATGAACCTCCGCCGCCTCGTCATCCCTCTGGGCGCCCTGCTCCTCACGGGCTGCTTCGAGGTCGCCAGCAAGACCTGTGAGTCGGGCCTGGTGTGCCCGGTCGGTACCGTCTGTTCTGGTGACGGCACCAACTGCATCTCGTCCACCGCGTTGTGCGGCAACGGTGTGCCCGACGCACTGCCCGACGGCACGATGGAGAAGTGCGATGACGGCAACATCGTCAACGGCGATAAGTGCCGTTTCGACTGCCGCGGCCGCGGCATCTGTGGCGACGGCACGCTCGACGCCGAGCTGCTCGACCCCGCGGGCAAGCCGCTGGAGTTCTGTGACGACGGCAACACGGCAGCGGGCGACGGCTGCAACCCGCAGTGCAAAGAAGAGCGCTGCGGCAACGGCATCGTCGACGTGATCTCCGACGGCGGCACCGAGCCGTGCGACGACGGCAACACCATTCAGGGCGACGGCTGCCGCAGCAACTGCACCCGCGAGGTCTGTGGTGACGGCCTGCGCGACTCGTTCGTTGATGGCGGCATGGAGGCCTGTGACGAAGGCGACCTGATCGCTGGCGATGGCTGCAGCCCCACCTGCCAGATGGAGAACTGTGGCAACGACGCCATCGATGCGCGGCTCGATGGCGGAGTCGAGGAGTGCGACAGCAACGTGGCCTCATGCGGCCGCACCTGTCTGACCGTGCGCTGCGGCAACGGGGAGCGCGACGATGCGGTCACCGGCCGCGGCCAGGGCGGGGAAGTGTGTGACGACGGCAACACCGACGGCGGCGATGGCTGCAACGCCCGCTGCACAGGCAAAGAGGTCTGCGGCGACAGCTTTCTCGATCTCAGGCTGCGCGATGGTGGCTCGGAGATCTGTGACGACGGCAACCTCGATGCAGGCGATGGCTGCAGCGCCGACTGCCAGTCGAGCGAGATCTGCGGCAACGGCATTCGCGACACCGCCCGGGGCGAGCTGTGCGACGACAGGAACCTCACCTCGGGCGACGGCTGCCGGCAGGATTGCAAGGGCCTCGAGGTGTGCGGCGATAACGTCCGCGACATTGCGTTGGTCGACGGGGGCTCCGAGCAGTGCGACGACAACAACCTGGTCATCGGCGACGGCTGCAGCTCGACCTGCCGCTTCGAAGTGTGCGGCAACGGCATCCTCGATCCCAACGAGCTGTGCGACGACGGCAACACCCGGCCCATCTCGGCCAACCCCGATGGCGGCGCGGGCGACAACTGCTCCTCTGACTGCCGCTCGACCGGCACCTGCGGCAACGGCACCGTGGAATCAGGCCTGGGCGAGCAGTGCGACAACGGCGCCTCCAACGCAGACACGGCCGCGTGCACTTTGCAGTGCAAGCTGGCGCGCTGCGGAGACACCTTCGTGCAGGTGGGCGTCGAGCAGTGCGACACCGGCACCGAGTCGGGGTTGTGCAACGTCAACTGCACCAACCGGCGCTGTGGCGACGGCATCATCAACGCGACTGCCGGCGAACAATGCGACGTCTCCGGGGCGGTGACGGGCACCGAGACGGCGACCTGCGACACGGACTGCACGGTGGCGTTCTGCGGCGACTCGAAGGTGAACCTGGTGCTCACCGAGCAGTGCGATACGGGTGGCAATACCAACTCGTGCAACGCGAACTGCCGGCCGGCCCTCTGCGGCGACACCGTCTTGAACACCCAGCACCGCACGCTACCCGACGGCGGTGGGCCCTTCGAGCAGTGCGACACGGGGGGCAACTCGACCTTCTGCGACAACGACTGTTCGCCCACCGCGTGTGGCGACGGCTTCTTCAACCCGGTGGCCGGCGAGCTGTGTGACGACGGCAACGCCAGCAACACCGACGACTGCATCGCAGGCTGCCGCTCGAACACCTGCGGTGACGGTTTCCTCGACACCCAGGCGCCTGCGACCGAGATCTGCGACGACGGCAACACCACCACCGAGACGGCCTGCGCGTACGGCACGCCCAGTTGCACCGTCTGTGCTGGCAACTGCCAGACCGAGCCCACCCGCGTCGGCCCCTTCTGCGGCGACAACACCACCAACGGCCCGGAGGTCTGCGACGACGGCAACACCACCACCGAGACGGCGTGCCCCTACGGCACGGCCTCCTGCACCCGCTGCACGGCGAACTGCGCAGCCCAATTTTCCCTCACCGGGCCCCGCTGCGGCGACGGCGCGATGAACGGCACGGCTGGCAACCCCGAGGCCTGCGACGACGGCAACACCACCACCGAATCGAATTGTCCGTACGGCCAGGCGACCTGCAACATCTGCACGTCGATATGCACCCTTCAGGCAGCCACGGGCATCTTCTGCGGCGACAACGCGACCAACGGCGGCGAGGTCTGCGACGACGGCAACACCAGCACCGAGACGGCGTGCCCGTACGGGACGGCGACCTGCACGGGCTGCACGGGCAACTGCACGGCGCAGTTCTCCCTTTCGGGGCCCCGCTGTGGTGACAGCACCGTCAACGCGGCCAACGCCGAGGTCTGCGACGACGGCAACGAGGTGACCGAGGCCAACTGCCCTTACGGCACGCCGACCTGCAGCGTCTGCGCGGGGAACTGCCTCACCATGGAGAACAGGTCGGGCGCCTTTTGCGGTGACGGCGTCGTCAACGGCGCCGAGGTGTGCGACGACAGCAACACCACCACAGAGACGTCGTGCCCGTATGGCACGGCCAACTGCAACATCTGCAACGGCACGTGCACGGCGCTCCTGCCGCGCACCGGCGAGCGGTGTGGTGATGGCGCCATCAACGGCCCGGAGAGCTGCGATGACGGCAACACCACCACGGAGACGGTGTGCCCCTACGGCCAGGCGAGCTGCACGTTGTGCAACGCCGCCTGCACCACCTCCCTGCCCCTCAATGGCAGCGTCTGCGGTGACGGCGTGGTCAATGCGCCCAACGAGCAGTGCGACGATCGCAACACGCTCTCGTGCGGCACGTGCAACGCGAACTGCACCGTGCCCCAGTCGGCGCTCGAGGCGCAGGGCACGATTCGCACCGTGTCAGACAACACGCTCAACAGCGACGCCGATGGGCAGACCTTTACGCTCAACGACGGCGTCAACCCGCCTACGGTGTTCTGCTTCAAGCTGAACAGCGCGGCGTTTACCTGCCCGGTGGGTCAGATCACGCTCGACTTCGAAGCGAGCGGAGTCAACCCCGACGCCGAAGCGGTGGGCGTCGCGGTGATCGATGCCATCAACGCCGTCGGCTCCAGCCTGGCCATCACCGCCAGCAAGCGCTCGTCGAACCCCTGGGTGAGACTCGTCAACGACAACTTTGGTGGCCAGGGCAACGCGCTGTTGTCCGACACGGTGACGAACACCGGCTGGGTGATGACGGGCATGAGCGGCGGCGGCGCGGCAGACTGCGCCACCGGCATCGGCTGTGTCACCGGAAATGACTGCCAGTCAGGCATCTGCGCCGCGCCGAGCGACGGCGGCGTGGTCAGCACCTGCCAGTGAGCTTCAGGCAGAGATTCGCCTGAGGTGTTCGTCTTGCGAGCGCGCCCAGTCGTGAAGCGCAGCCTGCGCCCACGAGGAAGAAGGCGAGGCCGGGCGTCGCAGCCTCTGGTTGCGCAGCAGCGGTCACTCGACCACGGTCACCGCGGCGCCTGTGGGGACAGGCTTGACGAACTGGTTGCCCCCCACCTCATGGAAATAGAGCCGCACCGGCGCGTGAGCGCGCAGCGCGACGAAGAGCGAGTCTGACAACTGATTGGGCTTGCGTGAGCCAGCCAGCCCGCGGCGTCTTCGTTTCTCCTCGCGAGGACTGTCGACCTTCAAGGGGACGAGGTCACACGAACAGTCTCCGTGAGTGACCAGGAAGAGCACGTCACCCGGCACGAACAGCCGCGCCACGTGCGGGTTGACCTCTCGTCCGACCTCGAGACGCAGCGCCACCAGCGCCGCCTCGAGCGCAGAGGCTCGCGCCCCTTCGACGCCCACGGTGAGAAACGAACACATGCCCCATCATCGTCGGCTGAGTGCCTTTGTGCGCGCACGTTCTTCACGCGCCTGCCGCGCGAGTTCGATGGCGCGTCAGTCTTCTGTTGAGAATGGGGCCACGTGATGCGCGTTCGGATTCTGAGGCAAGCGATGCTCGAGGCCAGCGCGGCATCGGACTGGTACGCGGCGCGCGACACGAGGGTGGCGGAGGACTTCAGGATCGCGCTCGACGAGATGGTCGAGCAGTTGCCCATCGGGCGGCGCGATCTCTCCGAAGAGCATTCGCCTGAGACGAGACGAACGGGCTGTGCTGCGGGTGTACAAGGTGTCACCCGACAGGTCGCGCAGACGGGTCTGCCGCGACAACCACCACGGAGTGCCGCGTTGCGGCCTGACGGAGCCGGAGTTGAACTGGAGCGAGGCAGACACGCTTGAGCGCATCCTCGACGCCCTGAACCCGCCACCCAAGCCTGAGTCGAAGAAGCCGTCGTCCGACATCTGACGCCGACGGATCCTCATGACCAAACCGAAGACGCACCGCGGAAGCGGGCCCGATTCCACGTTCCGGGCATCCGATGAATCGCGCTGTGCGGGGTGCGGTGCCGAAGCCACAGGTGAAGTGTCGATACCCTCCTGCGAGAGGTGCTTGCGTCGGATCAGAGCGGCGGGTGGCGTCAGTGGCAGGTGACCATCGACACCGTCGAACAGCAGACGGGCCTCGACTTTCTCTCGGACGTCCCCGCGAACGTTCAGGCGGTGCTCGAGAGCCGAATCGACCCGTAGTCTTTCATCGGCTTTGGCGTGTCGAAGCTTCTGGACTGACGATTTGGCAGCCGCAGCGCCACGGTGCCTGACGCGGTGATCATTCAGCTTCGAGGAAGGCCAATCGAATTGAGCGCCTGAGACGGCACGCGCCATGAACTGCCGCCCCCCATGAGCACAAGACAGGGGGCGCGGTGAAGGCGCCTGTTGCGCATGACGGGTATCGGCGCGTGGCGTGGCGATTGTTGGGTTGGGCCACTGCCGTCGCAGCGCTCTGCCTCGTTCCGCAGGTGGCGCTCTTCGCCATGGGGCACGGTCACGAGCGCTCCGACCGCGCGCGTGTGGATATCAAGAACATCCAGTCCACTCTGCGCGCCTATCGAAAGCAGACAGGCGTCTGGCCACCCGAGTCTTCGTGGTCCGAAGCCCTCGTCACGAAACGATTCCTCGAGCGGGAGCCGTTCGACCCGTGGGAAAACCCGTATCGCTATCGCCTGGAGTCCACCGACGGCGGCGAAGTCGAGCCACGCGTCACCTCCGTCGGAAGAGATGGCGTTGCAGACACGGACGACGATCTCGGGTCACAGAAAACAGAAACGCCCTGAGCCGCCCGTCGTCTCGAGATGCTCAAGGGTCAAACGCGAAGGTTCACTGGGGGCGATCAGAGAAGGTCACCCGTCTTGCCCGTGGGCTTTCGCTTCGTCGGTGCCATTCGTGCCGCCTTTGAAGTCATGTTTTCAGGCCCGCATATTGACGGGACGCCTCCCCGAATCGCGACTTCGGGCCTGCGCTCGCTCCGGCACTCACCGCACCTCAACATCGACCTCAACTGTCAAACATCTGCGGATCTCTGCTGCCGTTCACACCCCATCATCGAGTGGCCCTCTCCTTTGACCCGCTGGCCGGAGCGCTCAGGCTCGCTGAAGGTACATAGGGAGTTCGCGACTTCGGCGGGCCGGTCCGAATCCCAACTGTGCGTTTAAACGCTCGGCTGCCCGAGGTACGCCGAGAGTGCCTCGGGCGAGATCCTGATCGCGTTGCTGATGCGGACGTGCGCGATCTCCCCGCGCTCGACGAGCGCGTACACGGTCGCAGCGCTGACGCTGAGCTGATCGGCGACCTCCCGCACCGTCAGAAACGCGCCGATGGTGCTGAGGCTTGGTGCGCCCTTGGTGCGAACGTCGGACTTTGCGCAAAACAAAACCCCCGGAGGTTTGGGATTTCTCCCAAAACTCCGAGGGCTTCTAATGGTCGGGGCGACAGGATTTGAACCTGCGACCACTTGCACCCCAAGCAAGTGCGCTACCAGGCTGCGCTACACCCCGGTGAGACTTGAGACGCGAGCCTTATGCCCGCCTGACCGTGATCGGTCAAGCCATCTCAATCGTCGTCGTCTTCGTCTTTCGGAGCCGAGTCGGTGTGGCCGTCGTCCTCGTCTTCGGCTGACAGTTCGTCCTCGGCCACGTAGCCATCGTTCAAGTCGGCCTTGAGCACCTGGCTGGGCACGAACTTCACGACCCGGCGGGCCGTGATCTCGATCGGTTGACCGCTCTGGGGATTACGCCCCGGGCGCGCCCGCTTGTATCGGGGCTGAAAGTTGCCGAAGCCGGAGATCTTCACCTTGTCGCCGCGCTCGAGCGTTTCCTTGAGCGTGTCGAACACCAGCTCCACGAGCTCGGCTGACTCCTTCTTCGAGAAGCCCACCTTCTCGTAGACGCTCTCGATGATGTCCGCTTTGGTCATAGGACCCAAAGCGTACCGTCCCAAAAGCCTAAGTCAACATGCCGACATCACTATGGTTTTACGACAGACCGCAGACTTGGCTTTGAGCCCGGAAAATCAGCCCTTTACGCGCGCAGGGCCCCACCCAGACGTTCGGTCACCACGGCGACGATCTTCTGGTGGGCGTCGGCGACTTCGGCGTCGGTGAGGGTCTTGTCGGCCGAGCGATAGCGCAGCGCAAAGGCGAGGTTCTTCTTCCCCTCACCGACCTGCTTGCCTGCGTACACGTCGAACACGGTGACCTCGTCGACCAGCGGCTGACCGACCTCGAGGATGACCAGGCGCACCTTTTCGGCTGCCAGTTCGGTGGGCACCACCACGGCCAGGTCGCGCAGCACCGACGGGAAGCGTGAAAGCGGCTCGGCTTGAGGCACCAGCTGCGCTTCAGCGAGCAGGGCCGCGGCGTCGAGTTGGAAGAGGAACACGCCCGCCGGTGCATCCAGGCGTTTCTGCGCACGCGGGTGCAGCTCGCCCAGGGTGCCAAGCACCCGATCGCCCACCTTCACAGTGGCCGCGGCGCGCGGGTGATACCAGGGCGACTCCAGCGGCTCATAGCGGGCGAAGGTGATGTGCAGTGAAGCGAGCACCGCGTCGACCGCACCCCGCGCGTCGTAGAAGTCGACCACCGCAGAAGCGCCCGTCCACGAGCGCGCGCCATCTCGAATGCCCCACAACGCACCCGCCAGCTCGAGCACTTCAGAGGCGACAGGCTTGCCCTTCACCCCACCGTCTTCGTGCGGCCGGTAGGTGCGCGCGAGCTCGTAGAAACGAACACCCTGCGACTGGTGCCGGGCCGAACGCGCCACGTTGGGCACGAGGCTCGCGAAGAGCGTGGTGCGCATCACCGACTGCTCGACGGAGAGCGGGTTTTCGACCGCGATGGCGCCCTTCTCTGCCTGGAATGCAGCCAGCTCAGCGGGCGCCACGAAGCTGTAGTTCACCACCTCGTCGAAGGCAGCTCCTGACATCGCCCCACGAATGCGGCGTTCAGCGGTCACCCACGGGCGTTCCGGCTCGAGCGCGCTCAGGCCACGAGGCAGCGCCGCGGGGATCGCATCGAACCCACGAATGCGGGCGATCTCTTCGATGAGGTCTTCTTCGATCGACACATCGACGCGCGCCATCGGCACTTCCCACGCATCGCCCACGCTCTTGAAGCCGAGCGAGGTGAGGATCTGGCTGCACTCCGCCGCAGGCACGGCGACGCCGAGCACTTCGGCGACCCGTTCGATGCGCAGCTTCACCTGCCGGGGCTGCTTCTTCACCGGGTAGGCATCGACACGGCCCTTGAGCACGATGCCTCCGCCCACTTCGACGATGAGGGCCGCGGCTCGGTCGATCACCTCGGTCACCGCGGAGACATCCGTGCCGCGCTCGAAACGATGCGACGACTCGGTGTGCAGCGCGTGCCGCTTGGCCGAACGCCGCACGGTGGTGGGCTGAAAGGTCGCGCACTCGAGCAGCACTCGGGTGGTCTTCTCGGTCACCTCGCTGCTGGCCCCTCCCATGACGCCAGCGATCACCAGGGGCGACGTGTCGTCGCAGATGAGCAGGTCCTCGGCGTGGAGCGTGCGCTCCTTGTCGTCGAGCGTCTTGAGCTTCTCGCCGGCCTTCGCGGTGCGGACCACGATCTGCGCACCGCCAATGCGATCGAGATCGAACGCGTGCAGCGGCTGGCCCGACTCGAGCATCACGTAGTTGGTGACGTCGACGAGGTTGTTGATGCCGCGCATGCCGCAGGACTTGAGGCGATCCTGCATCCAACTCGGTGAGGGCTTCACCGTGACGCCTTCGATCACGCGCGCCACGTAGCGCCAGCATCGTTCGGGGTCCTCGATGCGGATCTGCACCGTGGTGGAAGCGTCGGTGGCCGACTCCGCCAGCTTGCCTTCAGGCTTCTTGAGCGCAACGCCGGTGAGCGTCGCCACTTCGCGGGCGATGCCCAGGTGAGAGAGCGCGTCGCTCCGGTTCGGAGTGACGTTGACCTCGAAGATCACGTCGTCCATTCCGAGCGCGTCGGCGATCGGTGTGCCGGGCTTCAACGCAGGATCCAGGATCAGCAGGCCGTGTTCGCCTTCAGGCAGGCCGAGCTCTTTGGCGCTGCAGAGCATTCCGCTGCTGTCGACGCCGCGCATCTGCGCCTTGCCGATCTTCATGCCGCCGGGCATCACGGTGCCGACGGTGGCGAGCGGAACCTTGTCGCCCACCTTGTAGTTCTTCGCGCCGCAGACGACTTGCAGCGGGGTGCCGCTTCCATCGTCGATCTTCGTGACCGAGAGCTTGTCGGCGTCGGGGTGTTTGTCGGAAGCGAGGATCTGCGCGACCACGATGCCGCGCAGCGCATCACCAGGCCGGGAGATGCCTTCGATCTCCAGCCCCGCCATGGTGAGCCGGTGCGCCAGCTCGTCGACCGAACCTGGGAGCACCACGTAATCCGCGAGCCACTTCAAAGAGAGCTTCATTGAGGATCTTTCAGAACTGCGCGACGAAGCGGTAGTCGTTCTCGAACATGGTGCGCAGATCGTCGATGCCGTACCGCAGCATCGCGAGCCGCTCGACACCCATACCGAAGGCGAAGCCAGTGACGCTCGACGGATCGTAGTCCGCGTGGCGGAAGACGTTCGGGTGCACCATGCCGCTGCCGAGCACCTCGAGCCAGCCGGTCTGCTTGCACACGCGGCAGCCTTTGCCGCTGCAGAACACGCACGACACGTCGACCTCGGCCGAGGGCTCGGTGAAGGGGAAGAAGCTGGGGCGGAAACGCGTCTTCGATTTCGCCCCGAAGAAGGCTTTCGCGAACGCGTCGAGCGTGCCTTTGAGCTCAGCGAAGGTGACCTTGGTGTCGACCAGCAGGCCTTCGACCTGGTGGAACATCGGCGTGTGCGTCTGGTCGCTGTCTTTTCGGTACACGCGGCCGGGCATCACCGCGCGCACGGGCGGCTTCTGCGAGAGCATGGTGCGGATCTGCACAGGTGACGTGTGCGTGCGCAGGACGACCGGGTTCGCGTGCGAAGCGTTGAGCGTGCCGCCGTCGACGTAGAAGGTGTCCTGCATGTCGCGCGCGGGGTGATCGGCCGGCACGTTGAGCGCCTCGAAGTTGTACCAATCGAGCTCGATCTCAGGGCCCTGCTCGACCACGAAGCCCAGGCGCGCGAAGACGGCGCAGATGTCTTCGAGGGTCTGAGAGACGGGGTGACGGTGACCGCCTGTGCGGCCGCGGCCGGGGAGCGTGATGTCGATGCGCGGGCCTTTGAGCTCGGCTTCGAGCGCGGCTTCCTGCACCCGGAGGATGGCGGCGGAGAGCTTCGTCTCGAGCTCGGCCTTCACCACGTTCGCCTTTTCGCCGAGCGCGCGGCGTTCGTCGGGCGAAAGCTTGCCCATGCCGCTCATGATTCCGGCGAGCTCGCCCTTCTTGCCGAGGTACTTCACTCGCAGCGCGTCCACGGCCTCGACGCCGACCGCGGCCTCGAGTTCGCGATGCGCGCTCTCAGTGATGCTCTTCAGTCGCTCGTCCAGCATGGAAAGCCCTCTCCCCGACCCTCTCCCCCTCGGGGAGAGGGAGGCGGATGGATATTGAAGTTGAAGTCTTAAGAACGAAAAACGGGGCCGCCCTTTTCAGAGCGACCCCGCGTTACCCGAGCTGCTGTTCAGCTCGCGAACTTCTTAGGCCGCCTTGGCAATCTGGGCGACCGCGCCAAACCCTGCCGGATCGTGCACGGCGAGATCCGCGAGGATCTTCCGGTCGATGGCAACCTTCGCCTTGGTGAGACCGGCGATCAGCTTGGAGTACGACAGACCGACCGCACGGGCCGCCGCATTGATGCGGACGATCCAAAGCGATCGGAAGTCGCGCTTTCGGCGCTGACGGTCGCGACTGGCGTAATCGAGCGCTCGCTCGACAGCCTGGTTCGCACGGCGGTAGCAGTTCTTACGGCGGCCACGGAAACCCTTGGCCAGCTTGAGGATCGAGTTACGACGACGACGAGCCTTTACGCCCTTTTTAACGCGCATGGGTGTTCAGCTCCTTTCTCAGTTCGCCCCGTAGGGGAACATCTCTTTGATGACCTTCTTCGCATCCATCTTATCGAGGTGCGAAGTGCCGCGATTGCGGCGACGTGAATCCTGCGATTTGGCGTGGGTGAAGAGGTGCTTGGCGAAAGCCTTACCGTGCTTCACCTTGCCGTTCTTCTTCACCTGGAAGCGCTTCTTCGCGCCGCTCCGTGTCTTGAGTTTGGGCATAACTTTCAGTCCCTGGAAACCTGCGAAAGGGCGGCGGACATACGGTGTCGCACCCCACGTGTCAACAGGGCTGAAACTAAGTCTTCGCGACCTCAGCCTCAGCCGGAGCGGGCTCAGGCACGGGGGCCGGAGCACCTTCTTCAAGATCCTGGTCGGGGCCTGACTCACGCGGGCCCTTGTCACCGGGCTTGCGCTCGGCCTTTTCCTTTTCAGCGGCCATCAGCGCGGTGCGGTGCTGATCGCGGGCGCGCTGGGCGACCTTGCTGTTGGGGCCGAGGATCATGAACATCTGCTTGCCTTCGAGGCGAGGCGTCTGTTCGACGACCGCGACGTCCTTCAGATCCTGAACGACGTCGTCGAGGATCGCGGTGCCGAGGTTGCGGTGGGTGATCTCACGGCCGCGGAACATGATGGTGATCTTCGCCTTGTTCCCCTCTTCGAGGAACTCGCGCACGTGACGAACCTTGGTTTCGTAGTCATGCTCTTCGGTCTTCGGCCGGAGCTTGACCTCTTTGATCTTCACGACGACCTGCTTCTTCTTGGTCTCGTTGGCCTTCTTCTTTTCTTCGTACTTGAAGCGCCCGTAGTCCATGATCTTACAGACCGGGGGCTTGGACATGGGGTTGACCTCAACGAGGTTCAACCCATCGGCCTGAGCTTTCGCCAGAGCCACTTCGGTAGGCATGACGCCGAGCTGCTCGCCGAGCGGTCCGACAACTCGGACTTCACGGGCTTTGATTCGACGATCTGTGCGCTGGTCGCGTGCGAGAGCCAGGGTCCGACTCCTTCTGAAACGGTGTGAAAAGACGAGGTGTAAGAAGCGGCGCACCTTAACGATCGGCCCCCCGCAGTCAAGCAGGCTGGTGGGGGACCAGACGGTCAGGCCTCACTTGCACGGGCAGGTCGGCCGGGCGGATTGTGGACGTGGGGCCGAAGGTTGCCTGAGGGGCCCATGAACATCACCGACGTCAAAGTCTTCCTCGTCGACGAGGACAAGCTGCGAGCGTACGTCACCATCACGCTCGACCAGTGTTTCGTCGTTCGGGATCTCAAGGTCATTCAAGGCACAGTGGGGCTCTTCGTGGCCATGCCGGCCAAGAAGCGCAAAGACGGCTCGTACAAAGACATCGCCCACCCGCTGAACGCACAGATGCGCGAGAAGCTCGAGCGCACGGTGCTCGCCGAATACGAGCGCGCGACGAAGCAGGCCTCACCTTCACCGCCTGAATCACACCCTGAACATTGAGGCTCCGCGTCCCTGCTTATTGAACGGGTCGGAGCGCTGGTGTACTTCGCGAAGCATGCCCCGCAGCCATGACTTCAAGGTGTTCACCGGGAACTCCAACCGTGGTCTGACGGAGCGCATCTGTGAATACCTGAAGCGGCCGGTCTCGAAGGCCGACGTGGGAAGGTTTTCCGACGGCGAGATTCAGGTGGAGATCGGCGAGAACGTGCGTGGCTTCGACTGCTTCGTCGTGCAGTCGACCTGCCCTCCGGTCAACGATCACCTGATGGAGCTGTTGATCATGGCCGACGCGCTCAAGCGGGCGAGCGCGGCTTCGATCACGGCGGTGATCCCGTATTACGGCTACGCCCGGCAAGACCGGAAGATCGCGGCCCGCACGCCCATCACCGCCAAGCTCATCGCCGACGTGCTCGAGACGGCAGGCGTCACGCGCGTCGTCTCGATGGACATGCACGCAGGCCAGATTCAGGGGTTTTTCAGCATCCCCACCGACCACCTCTACGCCTCTCCGGTGTTCCTGGACGATCTGCGAAAGACCTTCCCCACCACCGACGACCTGGTGATCGTCTCGCCCGATGCCGGGGGTGTCGAGCGTGCGCGCGCGTACTCCAAGCGGCTCAACTGCCCGCTGGCGATCATCGACAAGCGCCGCCCGCGCGCGAACGCGTCTGAGGTGATGAACCTCATCGGCGACGTGGCTGGCAAAGACGCGGTGATCATCGACGACATCATCGACACGGGCGGCACGCTCACCCAGGGTGCTGCGGCGTTGAAGGCCAAGGGCGCGCGCCGGGTCTACGCGTACATCGTGCACCCCATTCTTTCGGGGCCGGCGATCACGCGGATCAACGAGTCAGTGCTCGAGGAACTCGTCGTCGCCGACACGGTGCCGCTGTCTCGCAGCGCGCAGGGCTGCACCAAGATTCGCCAGGTCGGCACCGAGCGGTTGTTCGGAGAGGCGCTCGCGCGGATCTACCGGGCAGAGTCGCTCTCCAGCCTGTTCGTCTAGTCGGCTAGGTTCCAAGGCCCATGCGGCCTCTCCTCTTCGCCCTCGTCCTGCTCAGCTGCAGCAGCCCCAGCCCCAAGCCGTTCCCAGAGAAGTTCTACTTCGGCGCTGCGACCGCGGGCTTTCAGGTCGACCCCGGGTGTCCTTCGGGTGCGTGTGTCGACACGAACTCCGATTGGTACCAGTGGGTCACCAGTGGCAGTGAGCTGCAAGATCTGAAAGAGCTCATCACCTTCGAGCCGCTCGACCACGCGCCGGGGTTCTGGGAACTCTACGAGCAGGACTTCGACCGCGCCCAGAAGGACATGGGGCTCAACTCGATCCGGCTGTCGATCGAGTGGTCACGCATCTTCCCCACCGCGACCGATGGGCTCGAGGGTGACGCGCTCGCGGCGGTCGCCAGCGCAGAGAACATCGCTTCGTACCATGCGCAGTTCGCGGCCCTGAAGGCCCGGGGCATGACGCCGTTGGTGACGATTCATCACTACACCCTGCCCTTGTGGATCCACGACGGCGTGGCCTGTCACAAGGATCTGTCGACCTGTACCAAACGCGGCTGGCTCGATCGCGAGCGCATCATCACCGAGATCGCGAAGTACGCAGGCTTCGTCGCGAAGGAGTTCGGGGGCGAGATCGATCTCTGGGCCACGCAGAACGAGCCGTTCGCGGTGGTGCTGCCGGGCTACCTGTTGCCGTCGAAGGACCGCGTCAACCCGCCGGGGCTCTCGTACAAGTTCGTCGAGGCGAAGGCGGCGATGAACGCGATGATCGAGGCACACGCGCGCATGTACGACGCGGTGAAGGCCAACGATCTCGTCGACGCAGACAAGGACGGCAAGGCGTCACTGGTCGGGCTCGTGTATCCGATCGCTCCGACCAGGCCGAAAGACCCTGAGAACCGGCTCGACGTGAAGGCCGCCGAGAACCTCTTCTACCTCTACAACACGGCGTTCCTCGACGCGGTCACGCTGGGCAAACTCGACGCGGACTTGAATGGAAAGCCCGATGCGGCCGAGCCCGTGGCCTCGCTCGCGGGGCGCATGGATTACCTGGGGCTCAACTACTACACGCGCATCACGGTGAAGGGCACGGACACCGCGAGCCTGCCGTTGCTCTCGTCGATCTCGAACTTCGATCCCTTCAGCCTCGAGCTCTGGGAGGACTATTCGAAGGGCATCTACGACATTCAGATGTTCGTGAAGAATCGGTACGCGATCCCGATGATGATCACCGAGACCGGTACCGACGGTGCTCCTGATGGCGTGCGCATCGAGAGCTGGCTCGTGCGGCACCTGGAGTGGACCAAGCGGGCGATCAAAGACGGCGCTGACGTGCGCGGCTTTTTCTACTGGTCGCTCACCGACAACTACGAGTGGAACCACGGCATGGACATGAAGTTCGGGCTGTACAGCGTGGCGAATGATGCGGCGAAGACGCGCACGGAGAGGTCTGCGGTGACGACGTACGCGGACATCATCAAGAAGGGCGACATCAGCGCGGAGCTCTTGAAGAAGTTCCCGCCGGAATGAGCGGAGCGCCCTGGATGCGCATGTGTCGACCTGTGCGATCCGCGCCTGTGACTTGGGTCGAAGCTTTGATCAGCGCCCCTCAGCCCCTCAAAGACTGGTGAAATAGTGCCTCGACTCCGCTCGCAGGGTTCTTTCGAAATAAGGAGCGCCCACCGTTCATCCCGAGCGGAGTCGAGGGATTACCTCGCCTTCGGGCGGTCAGTGCCCCCTCGACTGCGCTCGGGGAGACCG
>JAYVFP010000255.1:0-9632 GCA_043773025.1 Archangium sp. | reverse complement strand
CAGTCGAGGGGGCACTTACCGCCCGAAGGCGAGGTAATCCCTCGACTCCGCTCGGGATGAACGGTGGGCGCTCCTTATTTCGATCAACCCTGCGAGCGGAGTCGAGACACCGATGGTCTTTTGGTTACGGGGCGCGCTCGTACTCGACAGCGACGCGCGTGCCGGTCAACACCAGGCTGCTCACCGTGCAGGCCGGGTTCGTGCCCGGGCACTGCGCGCCCACGCAGTTGCTCGACGAGCTCAGCAGGCCCGTACCCTTGAACGTGTTGTTGCGCTCGAAGGTGATCTCAGCGTGCGTGGTGGTGGTCACCACGTTGTTGCCCGGCAGCGTCTGCTTCTGCGAGGCGTCGCTCGAGAACGTCCAGCCCTTGTCGACCTTCTTGCCCGTGAAGATGCCACCCACGGTGACGTTCGGGGCCGCGCCCATGTCGACCTGCAGCGCCGCCGACTCGATCTGCAGGAACGCCGTGTTGTCAGGACCATCCCAGACCTGCACCGAGATCGGCGCAGGCGGCGAAGTGGTGGTGACCGTCGAGGGCTGCATCATGCTCGTGTAACAACTGTCGGGCAGCGTGAAGTAGGCGACGAGCAGTTGGTACACCTCAGGTGAGGTACCGCCACAACCGCTCAACATGAGTGCCAGCATCAGCGATGACTTGCGCATTGTTTGATCTCTCCGTGGGTAAGGCGCGGAGCGTGCGACCGGAGGGGCCCCCTGTCAAAAGAATCAGTTGTCGCCGCCGGTATGCCGCGGTGGCGCGTCGCGCAGCGCGGCGTCGACCTCTTCATGCCCGTACCCCTCGAGCTTCCGGTAGAGCGTCTTTCGATCGAGGCCGAGCAGCCTGGCCGCCTGGGTGCGGTGGCCCCCCACGGCGTGCAGCACCCGGAGAATGTGCTGCCGTTCGATGTCTTCCATCGGAAGCAGCGACGCCTCGTCTGCATCAGCGGCGCTGTTCGCGTGGCTCGGGTGGAGCACCTTCTCGGGAAGATCCTCGGTGGTGAGCTGCGCGTAGCGGGTCAACGCCACCGCACGTTCGATCACGTTGTCCAGCTCTGACACGTTGCCTGGCCACGCATACGCAAGCAGCTTCTCGGCAGCTGAGGTGGCGATGCCCGTGACCTCTTTCCCGCACTTCTCAGCCGAGGCGCGCACGAACTGTTGCGCGAGCAGCAGCACGTCGTTGCCGCGCAAGCGCAGTGGGGGCACGTGCAGGTTGATCACGTTGATGTGGAAGTAGAGATCTTCGCGAAAGCGGCTCTCTTCGACCGCGGTCTCCAGATCGCGATGCGTGGCCGCGATCAGCCGCGCGTCGAAGGCGACCGCATCGTCCCCTCCGACGGGGATCACCTTCTTCTCGCGAATGGCGCGCAGCACCTGCTGCTGCAGCTCGCCCGAGAGCTCCGCCACGCCGTCGAGGAACACCGTGCCGCCTTGCGCACGCACGAAGGCACCCGGCCTGGTGGGGCCGGCCCCCCGGGCGACACCGAACAGCTCGGCGGTGAGCAGCTCGTCAGGCACCGCGCCGCAGGTCAGCGCGACGAAGGGCCCCGCCCGGCGGCGGCTCACCTCGTGAATCGCGCGCGCCACGGCTTCTTTCCGGGTGCCGCGCTCGCCGGTGACCAGCACGGTCGCATCGCTGTCGGCCATGCGGTTGATCAGGTTGAACAGCTCGAGCATGCCGTTGCTCTCGCCCAGCAGCGTCGAGGTGACCTTGCGCACCCCCGCTTCTTCCCGCAGCCGCTTGACCTCTTCGCGCAGTTGCTTGTGCTGAACCGCGCGGGCCAGGGCGAGCGTGAGCGTCTCGAGCTCGAAGGGCTTGGTGATGAAGTCGTACGCGCCCACCCGGATCGCCTTGATCGCCGTGTCCATGCTTCCGAACGCGGTGATCACCAGCACCGGGAGCCCGGGGTGGCCGGCCACGATGCGCTCGCACAGGCTCAAGCCGTCGAGCCCCTTCATGTTCACGTCGGTGACCACCGCCTCGACATCGCGTTGTTGCAGCAGGGCCAGGGCTGCTTCGCCGCTGTGCACGGCGAACGGCTGGTACCCACGCCGGGTGAGCCCTTCGACGAGCAGCTGCGACATGGCGTGATCGTCTTCGACGATGAGGAGTGGGTGGTTCATGGGGCCTCGTGCTCCAGGGGAAGAAACAGGGAGAAGGTTGTGCCGACTCCGGGCTGGGAGTCGACACTGATCCACCCGCGGTGGTCTTTGAGGATGCCCCACGCGACCGGGAGCCCCAGGCCGTTGCCATCACCCACCGCCTTGGTGGTGAAGAACGGCTCGAAGATGCGGGGCAACACTTCGGGTGCGATGCCACTGCCGCGGTCGGCTACGTCGAGGCGGGCGTACGCGCGCTCTGGGCCACCGAGATCCGGTGGGGGCGTGGCGCGCACCTTCTTCACCACGAGGGTCACCGGCCCACCCTGCGGCATGGCCTGCACGCCGTTGATCACCAGGTTTGCGATCACCTGCTTGAGCTGGTTGGGATCGCCGTCGACTTGCACGTTCTCCGAGGGCGAGACCGCGAGGGTACAGCCGCCCTTTTCCACCAGTGGGTTGAGCATGGCCACCGCGTCGGTGGCCACCTGGTCGAGCGAGAACCGCGTCATCTTGGGCGTCTCGCGCCGCGCGAAGTCGAGCAACTGGCGGATGATGCGGGTCATCTGCCCCGTCTGCTGGTGGATGATCTCGGCGTTGCTCTTCGCTTCGTCGCCCTGCACTTCGCTGGTGGCGATCATGCGGGCGCGCATCGAGACCACGTTGAGCGGGGTGCCCAGCTCGTGGGCGATGCCCGCTGCGAGAATGCCCACCGTGGTGAGCCGGTCGGCGTGACGGAGCGCGTCCTGGGCGGTGTTGCGCGCGGTGACCTCTTGCTGCAGCCGCTCCCTGGCGCGCAGCAGCTCGTCGCACATGTGATTCATCTCGGTGGCGAGCTGGCCAATCTCGTCGCGCTGCGCGATGGCCAGCGGGCCTGAGTAGTCGCCCTTGCTCACCCGGCGCGCCTTCTGGGCCAGCGAGCGCATCGGGCGGCCCACCACCACCGCGCCCAGGCCAATCGCAACCACGGCCCACAACAGGGCCAGCGTGCCGAAGTTGAAGACGTGGCTCTTGACGATGCGCGCGACGGTGTCGCGTTCTGCACCGAGCGTCTCCTGCACCCACAGCACGCCGGGCGTTCCATCGGGCAGTGGCGTGGCCAGCAGGGTCTCGGCGGTGTGCCACACGTCGAGCACGAACACCGGCTCTCCGCGCGCCAGCGCTTCACGTTGCGCTGAACTCAAGCCGAGCTGCGCGAGCGGCACCAACCGCATCTGGGTCAGCGCGGCGTCGCGGTTGGCCACCGCCAGCAGCGCTTCGGCTCCGGCCTGCGCGGTACCGGCCTGCCGCTCGCGCTCGAGGGCGGCGAGCAGCACGCGGCCCGCCACGCTCTGATCGCGCTCGATGTCGGCGTGGTGAAGCTCGACCGCCTCGCGCACCGACAGCCATGCAGAAAAGCCCAGCGCCAGGAACGCACAGAGAGCGAGCGGGAGGGTGATCTTCCGTGCGAGCTGCATGCCCGGCAGTGTGCCTCAACCGCCGGGCACGGGTCGCGGTGTCAAGACTCGGCCGCGTCACCTTCAACAGGCTCGCCTCAAGGCGCGAAGAATGAGGAAATGGGCTTCTCGTGAGAGGACTGCTGGTCGTGCTGATGGTGTTTTCGGGGGCGGCCTTCGCGCAGGGCGAGGAGTTCAGTCTTCCTGCATTTCAGGAGCAGGTGGTCGATGCGGGCTTGCCTGATCCTTCCGCGCCTCCGTTGCCTCAGGTGACGCCGCTGCCGGCACCGCCGAAGCCCCCGCCTGCTCCGAGTTGGGCGCGGCTGGGTGGCTCGACGTCGGTGTTGTTCTCTGGGCTGCAGAGCTACTCGTTCAGCATCGAGGTCGCGTTGCTGGTGCTGGTGGTGGGCACGCCAGAGCACTCACCCACGGTGCCGGGTGAGGTCGAAGGCTTTTTGTTTCAAGCCGGCGTCGAAGGCGCCTACGGCTGGGTCGGTGGACCGCTGTGTCAGGGCACCACGTTCTGCGCGAAGCGGGGCGCGGGCGGGGTGGCGTTGAAAGGCGGCTGGGCGCGCGGGCTGCCCAACGTGCGCGACGGCGTGGCGCGGGCTCAGTCGATGTACTTCGGGCAGCTCGACGTGCTGGCCTCGAACTTCGACCTCGAGTCGGCGCCCCTCGCGCCCGGGGTGAACACCTGGGAGCTGCTCACCCGGCTTCGGCTGGGGTTCCACTTCACCAGCGAAACGGCGCGGGCGACGTTCACCGGCGTGACGACCTTCGCCGCGGTCTTCATCGAGGCGATCCCGGTGAGCAAAGCCACCCGGGGCATCACGCTGGGAGGCTGTGTAGGAATCGGCTTCTGAAGTGAGCCCCGTCTTCCCGAGGGGCAGAGGGCAGTCGCGCCTTGACGCTTCACGAAGCCCTGCGAGAGTCCGCGGCATGGCGCGCCCCCCGAAGTCCAAGAAGCCCGCAGAAACCGAATCCACCGGGCCGTCGACGGATCTCGCGCCCGTGGTGGGAAAGAACTTGAAGCGCCTCCGCACGGAGCGAGGTCTCTCCCTCGAGCGCCTCGCGCAGTCCTCAGGCGTCTCCCGCGCGATGTTGGGCCAGGTCGAGCTCGGCCAGAGCGCACCGACCATCAACGTGTTGTGGAAGATGGCGCGCGCGCTCGACGTGCCGTTCTCGGCGTTGATCGCGAGCAACCAGACCAGCGGGACGAAGGTGATGCGCAGTGACGCGGCCAAGCGGCTCATGTCGAGCGATGGCTCGTTTCAGTCGCGCGCGCTTTTCCCGTATGACGAGCCCCGGCGCGTCGAGTTCTACGAGCTCAAGCTGAGCGCCAAGGGCGTGGAAAAGGCCGAGGCGCATGCTGCGGGGACGACGGAGAATCTCGTGGTCGCGAAAGGCAGCGTCGAGATTCTGATGGGCGCCGAGGTGCACAAGCTCGAGGCCGGTGATGCGATCTTGTTCGAGGCAGATCAACCTCACGTGTACCGGAACGCTGGTGGTGGTGAGGCCGTGCTCTATCTCGTGATGACGTATGCAGAACAGGTTGGGTGAAGGTTTGGCCCCTCACCCTGACCCTGAGGCGGCCGATCGATATTGGTTGCGCACTGGGTTTCCACCACCGGTCTCCCCGAGCCCAGTCGAGGGGGCACTTTCGATCGACCCTGCGAGGTGGAAACGTAAATTCGCCCAGCCGCCTTAGCGGGGTGCCAGCCAGGTCGGCGGGCTGATGATTTTTTCTCCGCCTCGCACGTGCTCGGGCACTTTGTTTCGTGCGGTGTGCTTGCGCTGCTTGGGATCGTGACGTGCGATCACCTTGCCGACCAGATCGTAGTCGTGAGCTTCGGTGACCTCGATGGTCACCAGCTCGCCCGGGTACGCCATGCCGTCGTTGATGTAGACGTTGCCGTCGATCTCCGGGGCCTGACCCTGGTGACGGCCGACGAGCAGCAGGTCGGTCTCGGGGCTGCGGCCTTCGACGAGCACTTCCATGGTGGTGCCGACGAGCTTCTTGTTCTGCTCACGGCTGATCCGCTTCTGGATCGCCATGATCTCGCGCCAACGACGCTCGATGGTGCGCTTGGGCACCTTGTTGTCCATCTCGAAGGCGGGCGTGCCTTCTTCATCGGAGTACTCAAAGACGCCGAGGCGCTCAAAGCGCTGCTCTTTCACGAACTCCTTCAAGATCTCGAAGTCTTCTTCGGTCTCGCCCGGCAACCCCACGATCATCGACGTGCGGAACGACAACCCGCCCACGCGCGCGCGAATCTTCGCGACCAGCTCCTTCAAGAACATCGACTCACGGCCACGCTTCATCGAGCGCAGCAGCCGGTCGCTCGCGTGCTGCAGCGGCATGTCGAGGTACTTGGCGATCTTCTTCTCTTTCGCCATCACCTCGATGAGCTCATCGGGGAACACGCGCGGATACGCGTAGTGCAGGCGGATCCAGTGCACGTCGACCTTCACGAGCTCCTTCAAGAGATCGTGCAGCTTCGGCTTGCCCGGCAGGTCGTGCCCAAAGGCCGTGAGATCCTGCGCGACCAGGTTGAGCTCCATCACGCCGGAGTCAGCCAGTTGGTGCGCTTCCGTCACGATGTCTTCGATGGTGCGCGAGCGCTGCAGACCGCGCAGCTTGGGGATGATGCAGAACGCGCACTTGTTGTCGCAGCCTTCTGAGATCTTCAGGTACGCGGTGTACCCGGGCATCGAGTTCACCTTCGGCACCGAGGCCGTGTGGATGTACTCGGGGTCGGGGATCACCTGCCGAGGGCTGGCTTCGGCCGCGAGGAGGTCGCCTATCTGCACGTAGGCGCTGGTTCCCAGGAAGTGATCGACCTCGGGCAGCTCCTTGAGCAGCGCGTCGCCGTGTCGTTGCACCAGGCAACCGGTGACCACCAGCGTGCTGCAGCTGCCGCCCTTCTTGTACTCCGCCATCTCCAGAATGCTGTCGACCGACTCCTTCTCGGCGGCCTTCAGGAACGCGCAGGTGTTCACGACGATCACGTCGGCGCCTTCAGGCTCCTGCACCAGCGTGTAGCCCTTGTGCTGGAGCGAGCCGAGCATCACTTCGCTGTCGACCCGGTTCTTCGGGCAACCCAGCGTCATCATGTAGAGGTTCTTCTTCGACGATTTCTTCGCCACGTTTGCTTTCTTCACTGCCGCATCCCCAGCTCGCTGCGTTCGAAGTGATCCACCGTCCACGAAAAGTGGTGGGTGGTGCCACTGGTGTAACCAATCTCGAGTGAGCCCTCGGCGCCGAGCTCGAGGCGCATCGCCCGGCCCAGCTTGCAGGTCGCCGCGGGCCACTCCAGCACCCGGCTCGCCGTGCGATCCTTCGTCACGTACATCGCCATGCGCAGCTCGTTCTCCGAGACGCACGACTCCTTCACGTACGGGTTCTTGCCCGTGAGAATGGTGAAGATCGGCCGGTTGTCGTTGAGCACCAGCTTCACCGCGGGCAGGGCGACCGACGCGGGCGGAATGGCGGTGTCACCGGCGATGAGCTCGGCCAGCGACTCCTGCGTGAAGGCTTCGTCAGCCTGCGCCCAGGTCGGGTAATGCAGCTTGGAAAACCCCAGCCAGCCTTTCTCACGCGCTTCGATGCCTTCCACGTCGGCGGTGGGCGTCAGCTTGAGCGTCTTGCGCAGCTCATCGGGAATGCGCGTCGGGCCGCCTGCCATCTCACCGGTGGGGCAGCTGGTGATCTTCGAGGCCTCGCCGCCCTCCATGTCGACGTCGGCGTAGTCGACGCAGATCGACACGGCGAGCTGCTTGAACGCCTGGAAGCGGGGCAGGGCTCGCGCGGGCACGGCGATCTCCAGCACGTAGCCGGTCTTGCTCGGTTGCGCTGTGGCCTGCACCAACGCCTGCGCAAAGGCGGGCGCTCCGAGGTCGGTGGGCGCATCACGCAGGCCGTCTTTGCCGAAGCGGTACACCACGCCCTTCGAGGTGGTCCCTGAGTCGGGGAAGAACAGCGTCACGTCGAGGTGATCGCCTGCCTGCAGCTTGTCGTCGTCGACGGTGATGCCCAGAAAAAGCGTGTCTTTCTTGAACGCCGCCTTGAGGGCCACGCTCGAAGACGAGCCAGTGGCCGACTCGGGCATCTTGAAGTCCTGCGCGGGTGCGAGGTCTTTGAGCACGCCATCGACCTTCGGCTCCTTGCCCAGGGTGGGCAGCGGCTTGATGGGCTTTTCGGCGTTCGGTGCGGCAGGGGCAGCCAGCAGGGCCGACAGGACAGTGGTCAGAAACATCGTCCCGCGGCACTAGCACAGGCCTGTGGCCGGTTGCGACTGGGCCCGCTATCCGAACAGGCGCTCGAACGCGCTGGGCCCGGCCACCCAGAGCATTCGACGCGTCAGGGTTCTGGCGCAGCCGCTGCGCATCTTCCTTGCACAAAGGGTGAACATGATCCCCGGCTCTCGCAGCGACACACAGCTCTTCCTCAGGCCACTGGTACTGCAGGTCCTTGCGGCGGGGTGGGTCAGGCTCGGTTTTCTGGGTCATTCCAACCCTCGAGGTACCCCGTGATGCGCCTCTCGAACGTCGTGCCCGTGTTGCTCACGCTTGCGTCGCTCTCCACGAGCGCTGCCACTTTTCCTGGCTCGTGGCGCCCCGTGGCCATCAACGACCCGGACGGCGGCGTGGTGAACCTGGGTGACCCCATCAACGACGGCTCGAACAACGGCCGCAACATCGTGGGCGACAACGCGCGGCCGGCTTTCTACACGGCGAGCGACTCGACCCACTTCTTCTTCCGCATGCGGATCGACACCGATCCGGCGGGGCCCGGTGGCCTGAGTTCGTACGGCTGGGGCATCCTCATCGACGCCGACGGAGACATCCGCGACTACGACTATGCGCTGATGATCAACGGCACCGGCGAGTCCATCGACTACAGCCGCAAGACCGCCAAGACGCTCGCAGGCGATCCCACCGAGCTCGCCGACTTGTCCCTCAATTCGGTGCCGACCTCGTACGCAGGCGCCACGCAGAACGTCGCCATCAGCACCATCGGTGTGGGCGCCGCCGGCTTCAGCGGCAACGAAGACTACTTTCTCGACGTGGCCGTGCCGCTGAGCACCTTCTACGGCGCCAACCCCGATGGGGGCGCGTACCTGAACTTCAGCCCTTCGACGATCATCCGTTTCTGGGTCGGTGTCTCGAACTCGTCGCGCCAGATTCAGGTCGACCTGGGGGGCACGGGCGCCTCGCCCGGCCCTGGCACGCTCGCAGGCACGGTGTCGGTGCCGCAGCTCTTGTGCTCGACGGACTCAACCTGCGGCGGCGCCACCTCGGGGCGCATTTGCAGCTCGGGAACCTGCGTCGATGGCTGCCGCGGAACGGGCGGGAACGCCTGCAGTTCGGGCAACGTCTGCAGCTCGGCGACGTCGGCTGAAGGCACCTGCTCGGCCTCGACGGTTCCGGCGGTGATCGCGCCGGCCAACGGCTCACTGACCAACAGCACCACGCCCACCATCAGCGGCACGTCGCCGGCCAACGCCACCATCACCATCTACGTCGACGGCGTCTCCATCGGCACCACCACCGCGAACGCGTCAGGTGCCTGGGGCCGCGCGTCCACTGCGCTCACACAGGGCAGCCACACGGTCTACGCGACGGCCACGGTGGGCGGGGTCACCTCGGCAGCGTCGGTGACCAACACGTTCACGGTCGACTCGATCGCTCCGGCTGCTCCGGTCGTGAGCGCGCCCGCGAATGGCTCGCGCACTGGCAACAACAGGCCGGTCTTCACGGGCACCGCAGAGGCGAACAGCACGGTGAGCGTGATGGTCGACGGCTTTCTCATCGGCACTGCGATCACCAACGGTGCGGGCGCCTGGTCTTTCGCGGCGCTCGTGTCACTGAGTGATGGAAGCCACACCGTGGTGGCCGCAGCGACGGACGCAGTCGGCAACGTGTCGATCAACTCGGCGACCAACACCTTCACCGTCGACACCACGGCGCCCGCGGCCCCGGCGGTCTCCAGTCCGGCCAACGGCTCTCGCGTCGCGACCACCACGCCTTCCATCACGGGCACGGCAGAGGCCAACGCCACCGTCACCGTGTTCATCGACGGCGTCTCGGTGGGC
>JAYVFP010000254.1:0-31262 GCA_043773025.1 Archangium sp. | reverse complement strand
TTGATGCCTTCTGAATAGGTCTTCACGTCGTTCTCGGCTCATCGCCCCCTGCGGATTTCAGCCTCAATCGAGGCGACAACTTCCCTGACACAGGGGGTCTGCACCAACACGCTGGAGCTCGGCATCGACATCGGCGCGGTGAGGTGCGTGGCCCAGATTGGACCGCCACCATCCGTCGCCAGTCTTCGCCAGCGACTGGGTCGATCGGGCCGACGCAAGGGCGAGCCGTCGAGGCTGCGGGGCTACGCCATCGAGGCGGCGATCCAGGTGAACTCGCCGCTGTATGTGTTGCTCCGCGAACGCCTCGTGCAGACCATCGCTACCGTCGAGTTATTGGGAGAGCATTGGTTCGAGCCTCCTCGACCGCACGGGACGCATTACTCGACCTTGGTTCAGCAGGTGCTGGCCCTCATCGCCGAGCGAGGCGGTGCCACCATCGGGACTTTGTTCTCTGCGCTCTGCGGCCAGGAAGGGCCGTTCCAGGGAATCGACAAGGACAACTTCGTCGACCTGATTCGCCACCTCGGCCAACGTGAACTGCTCATGCAGGACTCTTCAGGCGTTCTGCTCCACGGGCGGGTGGGAGAGAAGTTCGTCAACCATTACTCGTTCTACGCGGCCTTCTCGACGGACGAGGAGTTCCGCGTCGTGACTTCGGGAAGGACTCTCGGAAGCCTTCCCATCTCGAACGTGCTCCTTCCCGGTCAGCACATCCTCTTCGCGGGGCGAACGTGGCTCGTGGAGTCCATCGAGGAGGAGAAGAAGGTGCTGTTCGTCGTGCCCTCCCCCGGGGGAAGAGCGCCTCAGTTCGACGGCGGCCGAGGTCGGGTACACACCCGCGTTCGTCGACGCATGCGCGAGCTGCTCGCGCGACAGGACGTGCCGACCTTCCTCGACCCGGTGGCAACCCGTTTGCTCACGGAGGCGCGCGCTGAATACCAGCGGCTCGACCTCGCGAACCGAGTCACCCTGGGCGAGGGCTCGGGGCTGATGTTGATGACCTGGCTGGGTGATGCGGCCAACGAAGCCTTGCTCTGTCTCCTCGCGCGGCGTGGCATCACCGCGGAAAACCTGGGCGTCGCGCTGGAGGTGACCTCGGGGGGCACGGAAGCGCAGGACGTTCTCGATCTGCTCAGCGACGCCGCGTCCGAGCCCGCTCCTCCGCCAGAGATTCTCCTCGCCCAGGCGAAGAACCTGCAACGCGAGCGGTGGGACTGGGCGCTGCCGGAGGTATTGTTGCGCCGCGGGTACGCCAGCCTCTCCCTCGACGTCGACGAGGCGCTCTCCTGGGCCCGAACGCTGTGACATCTCGGGACACAGCCGCAACTTCAGGCTGTCCGTCGGTCACCCCCCACGCGACACTCGTGGCGTGCTGAAGGTCTTCCATTCGAACAAGCCGGAGGCGCTCGTCGCCCAGTTGCAGGTTCACCTCGAGGCGCAGGTGGGTCTGCCTCCCCGAGACCTCTTTCGGACGACGAAGCTGATCATCGCCAGTCGGCCGCTGGAGACCTGGCTCAAGCACCAACTGGTGCACCGCGCCGGCATCGTGGCGAACTTCGAGACCTGGCTGCTGCGCCGCTTTTCCTCGGAGCTCATCGAGCGCGTCTTCCCTGATCGCGACGTCCTCGATGGCGAAGCGCTGCGCGACCTGCTGCTCTCGCGTTTCCTCGAAGGCGACGTGTCGGGCCCCGAACTCGGGCCGGTGCGCCACTACCTGGGGCCGCGCGGGGGAGCGAGCTCCGAGCTCCGGGCCGTGCAGCTCGCAGCTCAACTCGGCCGTGTCTTCGAGGAATACGTCTTCAGCCGTCGCGAGATGCTCGCCTCCTGGGCCCGCGGTCGCGCCTCGCCCCTCGACGGCGGCTCTGAGCTGGCACGCTGGCAGCGTCACCTCTGGCAGCGGGTGCTGGCCTCGGCGAAGGGGAAGCTGGTGCTCCCCACCGAACTGCTCGAGGTGGAACCCGAGCGGCTGATTACCCCCGGCGAGCCGCTGTTCGTCTTCGGGCTCTCCTTCCTCGGCACCAGCTACCACGAGCTGCTGGTGCACCTCGCGCGCGCCACCGACGTCTTCCTCTTCACCCTCACGCCCTGCATGGAGTTCTGGGAAGACGTGGAGTCCGTCCGCGATCGGAACAAGCGTTTCCTGCACAAGTCGCTCGCGCTCACCCCCGAGGACCTGGCGAAGGAAGACCCGTTCTCCCTGCGCGCCGATGAGTGTCGGCCGCTCGCGCTGTGGGGCCGACCCGGGCGCGAGGCGGTGCGCCTGCTCAACCAAGCCACCGGGGGCAAGGCCGAGGGCGTCTTCGTGGACCCCTCGCGGCAGGCCCCCTCGCTGCTGCGCCGGTTGCAGGCCGACATGCTGGTGCGCAAACCCACCGCGCGCGCTCAGCAGCCCGGGCCGGTGAAGCCCTTCGATGGCATCGAGGTGGCGCGCGCCCCGAGTCTTCGCCGCGAGTGTGAGTTCGTCGCCGGCCGCATCTGGGCGCTGCTGCAGCAGGAAAAGAACCTCCGTCTCGACGACATCGCCGTGCACATCTCGGCGACGGACGCCGAGTCCTACGTCGCGCCGCTGCTCTCGGCCTTCCGCGAGAACCACGATCTCCCGTGGCAGTTGGTGGGGGTGCCCTTCGCGCTGACCAGCTCGGTGGTGGAGGCAGCGCTGCTGCTGCTGGAGCTGCCGCTCTCGCGCTTCACCCGCGCCGACGTGCTGCGCGTGCTCACCCATCCCGTCGTGGCCGGGCGCTTCCCTGGCGCTGAGGTCGAGGCGTGGGTGCGCTGGGTCGACGCGCTGGGCATCGTTCATGGCCAGAGCCACGCGGATCACCAGGACACCTACGTCGACCGAGACCTCCTCAACTGGGACCAGGGGCTCAAGCGCCTGGCGCTCGGCGCCTTCCTCTCTACCCACGCTGAGAACGAAGAGCGCCTCGTGGAGCTGAACGGCGAGCGCTACCTTGCGGACCCCTCGGGGCGGCATCTCGACGGCGGCGCCGGGGCCTTGTTGCTGCTCACCCGCTCGCTCCTCGCCGACGCCCGCACCCTGAAGGACGCGGAGCTCACCGCGGGGGATTGGGCCCTCACGCTCGACAAGTACCTCTCGGCGTACCTCGTGCCCCAGGACGATCCGCAGCGGCGCGCGCTCGACGCGGTGCTCCGCACGGTGCGCGCCCTCGCCGACCGGCAGCTCGGAGACCGAAAGGTGTCGTTTCTCCTCGCGAAGGAACTGGTGCGCGACGAGCTCGCGACGGCCGGTTCGAGCTCGGGCGGGGCCGTCACCGGCGGCGTGCGCATCTCGACCCTCAACGCTTCCCGCGGCATCCCCGCGCGGGTCACCTTCATCGTGGGCCTCTCAGAAGGGGCCTTCCCCGCGAGCGATCGCGCGGAGGCCCTCGATCTGCGCCCCTCCAAGCCCCTCGCCGGAGACGCCAACGGCCGCGAGAAGGACGAGTACCTCTTCCTCGAGTCGCTGTTGTGCACCAACGATCGACTGGTGCTCTCGTACCTCGCGCGCGACGAGCGCACAGGTGACGCGCGCAGCCCCTCGCCGGTGGTGGTGGAGCTGCTGCGGCTCATCGACGAGGGCTACCTCGGGCGGAGCGTGGACGACCCTGCCCCGCACCCGCTCATTCACCACGTTCCCCTGTGGCGCGCCGACTCGAACCTGAAGCAGGACGCGCTGGTCGCCCCCTCTGCCTCCGGGCTCGCCGAGCGAAGCCTGCGCGCGGCGGGTCTGTCGCTTCGCTCGCCTCCCGGGACCCCGGTTCGAGAAGTGCTCGAGTCACTTCCTGAGGCCGCGCGCGCGGTGTTGGCGCCGGCGCTGGGTTTTCTCGCTCCGCCCCCGAAGGGGCCCAGCGTCGACGACCAGGTGCGACGAGTGTCGATCTCTGCGTTGCGCGGCTTCCTCGAGTGTCCGCTCCAGGGTTCGGCGCGGGTGCGGCTGCGGCTGGGTGATGAAGAAGAGGAGCTCGTCGATCGCTCCGATGAGGTCTTCAACAGCTCTGCGCGCACTGCCGTGTCGCTGCTCAAGCAGTCCTTCGTGGACGCCTGGCGGAATGCGGGGGGCCAGGCGTTCCCGGCCGAGCCCACGGCGCTCGAGCAGGCCTGGTCGCGCAGGGCCGAGCGGCTGGTAGCCCAGGGCCAGCTCCCGCTGGGGGTGTTCCTCGAGGAAGAGAAGCTCGACGCGCTCGAGGTGCTGGGGGCGTGGCGAGGCGCGGTGGGCGCCGGGCGCGGGCTGCAGGTGGTGCGTTTCGGGCCCGCCGAAGAACACGAGCGCCTGGAGCGCGTGGAGCAGGCGCTGGAATTCCAGCTCGGCGCCCGGGTCCAGCTCGTCGGCGCGACGCAGCCGCTGATCGGCTCAGACACCTCGCTGCTACTCATCCGCCGCAAGTTCCCCGGCGCTGGGCGCGACAAGCACTCGCGCGAACTGCTGCGCGCGTGGCTCGATCACCTGGTGCTGACCGCCAGCGGCGTGGTCTCGCCCCACCCCCATCGGGTGCTCCTCGCGTATCGCGATGCGGCCTTCACCGCGACGCTCGCCCCCGTCTCGCAGGAAGAGGCGCGTGGCTACCTCCAGGCGCTGATCGAAGACCTGCTCTTCAAAGACAACGAGCTGCTGCTGCCCCTCTCTGCCGTCGAGCAGGTCGACCTGCAGTCTGCGGAACCGATGGGCTTCGAAGCGCTGGTCCAGGACGCGCTCGGGGGACGTCGCCCGGCGTGCACCGGGCCGGTGCGGCGCCCGGAGCGGTTTCGCATTCCCTCCGATGACGAAGCGCGCGGGCTCATCGAGCGCCGCTTCACCCCGTTCTTCTCCCGGCTCACGCTGGAAGGAAAGGCGCCATGAGCGTCCCAGAATTTCCGCGCTATGCGCGCCCGCTCGTCCTCGACCAGCTCACCTCCGACGGCCACCATGTCATCGAGGCGTCGGCGGGAACGGGGAAGACCTTCACCCTCGAGCACCTGGTGGTGGACCGGGTTCTCCAGGGCGTGGACCTCACGAAGATCCTGGTGGTGACCTTCACCGATCGCGCGGCCGCCGAGTTACGCACCCGCATTCGCGCGCTGCTGTGGCGCCTGGTGGTGGCGGCGCGTGAGCCGGCAAAGCCCGTCCCCGATCCGGCGTGGACGCTCGATGACGACGCGGTGAAGAGGCTGCTCGCCGCCTTGTCGCGCATCGATGCGGCGACCATCTCCACCATCCACGCGTTCTGCCAGCGGCTGCTGACGGAGAACGCCTTCGCGCACCGCCGGCTGTTCTCGCAGCGCCTCACCGACGGGAAAGAGCTGTTCTCGGCCGTCTTCCGCGACTTCCTTCGCCGCGCACTGAAGAGCGACGCCGACTTCGAGCTGCTTCTGCGACCGCACCTGGGCACGGGGCTCGACGAAGACGGCGCGATGCTCGAGATCGAGAAGGGCCTCTACCAGGTGGTGCGTTTTCACGGAGAGCTGGAGCCGGTGCTCGAGGAGGACGTCGTCGTCAAGGCGCTGGCGTGGCTGCCGAAGACCCTGCCCACGGGGGCTGCGATCGCGGCCGCGTACAAGGGGCGGATGAAGCGTGAGCTCATCGCGGAGGTGCTGCAGCTCGTCCTCGACGCGCTCGCGCAGGCGCGGACGTCGACCGGGGCGCGCCGGTGGTTGGCCCTGGGGGCGTTGCTGGACAAGGGCGGCCGCACAGAAAAGAGAATCGACTACGCGCTCAAGGCGCTGGAGACCACGGACCTCGGCGCCGCGGCCACGCTCCTCGAGACGCTTCGGGCCCTCCGCGCCCGCATCCCCGACGCAGAGTCGCTGCTCGCCCGGCTGTACCGCGAACCGCTTCGCGCGGCCCTGCGGGAGCGCAAAGAAGAGCAGGGGCTCTTCGACTACGACGACATGCTCGAGGTGGTCGAGGCGAGCCTCCACGGAGAAGCCGCCGAGGCGGTGAAGGCCTCGTTGCGCGAGCGGTTCTCCTTCGTGCTCATTGACGAGTTCCAGGACACCGACCCCGTGCAGTGGCGGGTGTTTCACCGCCTCTTCGCAGAGCCTGGGAGCACCACCAGCCTCGCGGTCATCGGAGATCCCAAGCAGGCCATCTACGGGTTCCGCGCGGCCGACGTGGAGACGTACCTCGAGGCGCGCCAGGCGCTGATCAACGAGCCTGACGAGGAGAGGTTTGAGGCGCGCATCGTGCGGCTCACCCAGAACTTCCGCTCCAGCGAGCGGATGATCGCAGCCTACAACCTCATCCTCCGTCAGGCCTCCCCGGCTGAGCACACCTTTTTCCAGGCCGACGAGCGCATCGCCTATGGCCCGCGCTCCGAGGTGAGCTGCGGTGAGCCCAGGGGCCGCCTCGTCGACGCCGGCGGAACCGA
The DNA here is from genome assembly GCA_043773025.1 of Archangium sp. Lineage (GTDB taxonomy): Bacteria > Myxococcota > Myxococcia > Myxococcales > Myxococcaceae > Archangium_A. The sequence goes on along the minus strand of JAYVFP010000254.1, from coordinate 24,918 downwards.
GCTCGAGCCGGTGCACCTGGTGCAGGTGCCGCTGGTCAAGTCGAAGGCCAAGGCGAGCACCGTCGCGCCGGTCGCCGCGTTCATCGCCGCCGAGGTGGCGCGGCTGCTCGGCCCCGGCGGACCGCGGCTCGTCGACGCCTCGCACCCCGCGGGCCGCTCGCTCACCGCCCGGGACATCTACGTGCTGTCACGCAGCGGCCCCGATTCCCAGAAGGTGGCGATCGAGCTCGGACTCCGCGGCGTGCCATTCTCGTTCTACAAGCTCAGCGGTCTCTTCCAGACCGAGGAGGTGGTGGATCTCCTCGACGTGCTCGAGGCCGTGCTCGAGCCTTTCGATCGGGTGCGCCGCGCCAGGGCGTGGTTGACCCCCTTCTTCGAGTTGACCCCGGCGGAGGTCGAGGCCGCGCTCGAGGTGTCCGACGAGCACCCGCTGGTGCAGCGGCTGCGCGACTGGCACGAGCACGGAAACCGTCGTGACTACCGGCGCCTGTTCACCGCGCTCATCGAAGACAGCGGGCTTGCGCGGCGCGCGGCCTTGTTCCCGCAAGGCGAGCGGCCCCTGACCAACGTGCAGCGGGTGCTCGATCTCCTCGCCGAGGAGTCCCGTCGTCGTCACGCCACCCTGGTGGAGTTGGTGGACCTGCTCCGCTCGTGGCAGGCCGGACGGGCGCAGCCCTCGCAGCAAGACGCCGACGTGCAGCCGCTGGAAACGGAGCGACCCGCGGTGCAGTTGATGACCATGCACGCCGCCAAGGGCCTGGAGGCGCCGGTGGTGTTCCTCCTCGGAGGGACCAGCGCTCCGCCCAACAATGCGCTGCACGTCTTCCATCGCCAGAGCGCGCGCAAGGGCTGGCTGGGTTCCCCGCCCGGGGAGATCGAGCAACTCGTCGAGAGGGAGACGCGCGGCGAGGACGAACGGCTGCTGTACGTGGCCCTGACGCGCGCGCGGCTGCGGTTGTACCTGCCGTGGTTCGTGGACGGCGAGGGGGAGTCCGTCGAGCTCGAGGGCCCCTACCAGGTGCTCAACGCGCGACTGGGGCAGTTGGCGAGCACCTCCTTCGACCCGCGGCACTTCGCCGTGGTGAAGGTGAGCCCTGCGACAGGGGATGACGGGGGTGAGACGAGGGCACCAACCTCGGAGTGGAAGACGCCCGAAGGGCTCGCCTTCGACCCGAAGCTCGAGGGCGCCCGGTACTCCCTCGCCCGGGCGCGGCGGGGCTCGCTGGTCACCTCGTACTCGCAGCTCGCTGCGCGCACCGCTCGCCTGGCGCCCACCGAGGTTGATCGCGAAGAGACCACCGGCGAAACCAACTACGCCCAGACCGACCCCAACGAGCTGGTCACCTCCAACGTGGTCGGCAACTTCCTGCACGACGCGCTCGAGGTGCTCGACCTGCCGCGGGTGAAGGCGTTCGCCTCGGGGGAGGCCTTCATGAAGGACGAAGCGGTCCACCAGTTGGTGGAGTCCCTCGCGGATGGCGCGGGCATCGCCCCGGACCAGCGCCCCCACGCCTACCGGCTGCTCTTCGCCGCGCTCCGCAGCCCTCTCCACCTCGGCGACGAAGGGGTGGTGCCCGGGGTCGCCTCGTTGCCCAGGGTGCTGCGCGAGAGCGAGTTCCTCTTCCCCATTCCCGAGCGGGGTCAGCGGTTGCTGGGCGAGCAGCCCCGCGACGAGCACGCGCCCTTCTTCGTCGACCGCGGCCTGGTGAAGGGCTTCATCGACGTCGTCTTCGAGCACCACGGGCGGCTGTACTTCGGCGACTGGAAGAGCTCAGTGCTGCGGGACGCCTCGCCTGAGGCGCTGCACGCGTACGTCACCTCGCACTTCCATTGGCAGGTGGTGGTGTACGGCGTGGCGGTGCTGCGGCTGCTGGGCATTCGTGACGAGGCGACCTTCGAGAAGAAGTTCGGCGGGTTCCTCTATTTCTTCCTCCGCGAGATGGAGAAGACCCCGGAAGGAGAGCCCACGCGCGGGGTGTGGTTCGAGCGTCCCACCTGGCAGGTGGTGCAGGGCTGGGAGCGGGATTTGCTCGAGCACGACTTCGGGCGCCGGGAGGTGGGCTCATGAGGCTCAAGAGGTTGTCGCCGCTGGGAGTGCTGGCCCCGAAGGGTGAAGGGTGGCGCGAGCAACTGCGCGAGGCGATGGGTGACGACGGGTACGTCATCGCGCGCGAGCTCGCCGAGTCGCTGGTGGAGAAGAAGGCTGACCGGGACGCGGTGTTGGCCCTCGCGGCTGCCTGTCTGTCCACGTCTCAGGGGGGGAGCACGCGCATCCCCATCGGGACCGCGGAAGAGGGGCCGCTGGCCCGGACGCTGGAGGCGCTCGACGTTCCCTTCCGGGTGCGCGCCCGCGCGTTCGAGCTGCTCCAAGATGACCAGGTGGTGGGCCAAGCCGCAGACTACCGGCCGCTCATCGTGGACGCGGGCGCGCTGTGCATGCAGCGAATGCTGGCGCAGGAGCTCGAGCTCTGCGGGAGGTTCCGGGCGCGGCTGGCGCGCAAGCCTTCGGCCTGGGACGCGCCGAAGGTGAAGGCCGCGCTGGAGGAGCTCACCTCTCGCGCGCCTGTACTGGGTGGGACGGCCATCGAGCTGTCGCAGGAACAGCGCCGGGCCATCGTCGCCGCCGCCCACCAGTCGCTCACCGTCATCTCGGGTGGGCCGGGCACGGGCAAGACGTCCATCGTGGTCTCCATTCTCCGCTTGCTGTTGCGGCTGGGAGTGCCCGTCTCGTCGATCGCCCTGGCGGCGCCCACCGGCAAAGCGGCCAACCGCATGGAAGAGTCGATCGTAAAGTACCTCGAGGGCATCGCGCACCGCTCGGCAGAGGACGAGCTGCTGCTCACCCATCGCCCCGTGCCCACCACCCTGCACCGGCTGCTGGGGTACTCGCCCTCGAAGGACCGCTTCCGGCACCACGCGCAGAACCCGCTCGCGCCCTCGGTGGTCATCGTCGACGAGGCCTCGATGATCGATCTGTCGTTGATGAATCAGCTCCTGCGCGCGGTGGGGCCCGAGGCGAAGCTGGTGCTGCTCGGCGACGCGGAGCAGTTGCCCTCGGTCGACGCCGGCGCGGTGCTCCGAGACCTCGTGCCGGTGCACCTGACGACGCCCACCCGCCCGTGGGACGCGCTGGTGGGTACGCAGGGCGGCGCGGCCGGGGAAGATCTCCGCGCCGAGGGGGCGGTGCGGCTCACCAAGAGCTACCGCATGAACGAGGACAACCCCGAGGGGCGCAGCATCTACCTCTTGAGCCAGTCGGTGCGCGCGGGCGAGGTGCCGCCGGTGGTGGACGCGCCGCAGGCCACGGCGCATCTCCGCGCGCGGGCGACGGTGAAAGACGTCGCGTTCTCGGGAGTGGAGTTGCTGTCGGGCGAGGAGACCACGAAGGACTTCGCGGCGCGGTGGTTCACCGAGCGCATCGCGGCGGCGCCGGGCTTCTTCGCGGCGATCGGTCGCACCTGGCCCGTGGGGGAAGCGGGCTTCGCGCCCGACGAGCAACACGCCCTGGCCGAGCTCGACCGCGAGAACCAGCGCGCGCGGGTGTTGTGCCTCACGCGCAGGAAGACCGAGCAGCTCAACGAGCGGCTCACCACCCTGCTGCGCGACGCTTCCGGGGCCGGGGAAGGGCGCCGCGACGCGCTGCTCGCCGGCACGCCGGTGCTGATGACCCACAACGACTACCAACTGGGCCTCTTCAACGGCGACCAGGGGCTGGTGCTGTGGGTGGCGCGGCCGGGGGAAGACGCGCCGCGGCTGCGCTACGTGTTCCGGGTGAAGGGGGCCTTCGAGGTGTACGAGCCCGGCGCGCTCGGCGCTCAGGTCGGGGCCTGCTGGGCGATGACGGTGCACAAGGCGCAGGGCTCGGAGTTCGACCACGTGGCGCTGGTGCTGCCCACCGACGCCGAGCGCGAGCGCGCCGACGAGAGCACCTCGCTGGCCTGCCGCGAGGTCGTCTACACGGCGATGACCCGCGCGCGCCGCTCGGTGACGGTGCTGGGCTCACCCGAGGCGCTGGGGGACGCCGTGGCGCGGAGCCTGGAGCGCTGGTCTGCGCTCAGCGACCCGTCGAAGTGGGTTCGCTGACGGGCGGCCGGTCCCGCGTCTCGGGGAAGACCCGCACCCGGCTGAGCCCCAGCCGATGCTGTCGGCGAGATCGCCCACATGGGAGATGATGGCCACCTGGGTGCCCCGCTGTTGGAGCGAGTCGAGCACGCCCATCGCGACCTGCAGCGTTTCGGCGTCCAGCGTGCCGAAGCCTTCGTCGATGAACATCGTGCCCCCGCAGCCCTCCCAACTCGGTGCTCAGCGCCTGCCAGCGCTGCTCCTTTGGCCTCGGCCTCCCGCGCAGATCATCCGCACAGCCCTCCTCACTTCGTGTACCGGCCCGGAAAGGAGAGCGCAGTGGCACCTCACATCACGACTGGCGAGACGCGCTCTCAAGCGCGCCTTGTACGTGTGCGTCCGAACGTTGCCGCCTGGTGCGGCACATTTCTGGAATCGGCATCCAGCGAGCCGATGGTGGGCTCACGCTTCTTTGAGGCTTAGTTGACCCTGCCCGTACTTGGCGAGGTGATCGAGTAGCGACCTTCGACGAAGTGCACCCGCGCCTTGCCGAGTCCCATTCGGTGAATTTTGAGCGCCGCCCAATCAATGAGCTCGTGCTCAACGTGGATCGGGTTATCCGAATCGGCCACTTCACCAGTGGGGACCCCTTCGCGAAGATCGAACCCGAGATGGGCGGCATACTCGCGGCGAGCGACAGCCACCTCGGAAGCGAGAAGGCCGAGTGCACCAGCAGCCGCTACTGCTGCAAGTTCAATGTGCCGCGGACTTCCCCAGACCAAGGGAGCACCACCGCGCTGAAGTCGTCTGGTGGCCTCACAAGCAGGGTGGCGGCATCTATCGTGATCGCGCGAGTTCGGCATGGAGTTCATCGGGGCTGGAGCAGTGTACCGAGGGAGAGGGCATGGAGGGTTCAGGCAGCAACCGATCTCATCGCGGACTCGAGCACGACTGCCGACTTCATCAGCTCCTCCACTGAATGAAGCGCTGATGAAAACGGCGCGGTTTCTGGGGCCTCTGCTGCGCTCCCCTGCCCTCTGCTGCTCGCGTGGTTCCGAGAGGTTCGCGAACTCACTGACCCGAGCCGACCGTTGCCATCCTGATCGACACGAGCGATCGGCCGCGCCTGGAGAGTTCTGACTGGAACGCCTTCGGGACGATTCTCTTCGCGCCTGAGTTCGAACCCGCGATCGCGGCGCTGCAAGACCGCCTGCCGCTGGGCGTTGCGCTCGTCCGAGGGCAGTAGACGCAAAAGAGATTTGAACTCTCGACCCTCGCCTGACCAAGAGCAGCAGAGCGCATCGTTGACCCGCCGAATGGTGTGGCGAGTGTGGTCTGCAGGTACTCCGCGATTCGGACGAAGCGCGCCGTAGCCGTGAGAGGTTGCGTCGGCTGTTCGATCTGCAGCTTCAAGTTGACCATGATCCGCACCGCGATCTGGTGCAACTCGTCTGGGGTGATGTGGAGACCTTCGTGGACTCCGACGATCAGCTCACCGGGCGTGAACTCTGGATAGTCCTTGGCTGGATCTGGAAGCCGTTTCCCTTTGTAGCGCTTCGGTGGAGGTGAGGTCCGAAGCGTGACTTCCTGATGCTCGCCAACGCCGACACTCAGTCGCACGTTCGGTCCCAGGTTGTCATCGTGGGCGTAGAACGTCTCGACCTCCGCGTCCTGCAAGACCACGTCTCCCGGGCCGCCGCGAGCCCCAACGTCCCTGAAGCCCGTCGCGCAAATGACGTGACCTCCGCGGTCAGCGAGATGCCCGGAAATCAGAACTGGAAACCCCGACCGGAGCATGACGGCGCAGGCTGCAAACTTCTCTCGCGAGAATGCGGGCCGCGAGGCGTCGGTGGAGAGCACATCGCCAGCCATCAGCATGGGCGTCAGCTTGGCTCGGGCGATCGCATCGGTCATCTGCCTGACATCGAGCCCATCGCTCGCCGGAAACACGTGAAGACCCTGTCGAGCCGAGTGGTAGGCCAGTCGGGTAACCTCTGCCGTCGTTGGCACCGCATGGTGGTCGTCGAATGCGGAGGAATGGAGCATCGACCACAGGGCGGTTGTGGCGCAGAGGGCAACTGCCCCGTCCTGTTGCTGCCAGGCCAGGCCTACGACCCGGAGCGACATGCCCGCCAAGTGAACGACGTACTCCCGCGCCGCGGGTGTGATCCTCGGGTTGCCCTGGTACCGCTTCAGATTGTCGGGGTACCACTTGATGACCGAGCGGCCGAGGGGCGCGTGCTTCAGTGGCCGGACTACGACGAAGCCCAGGTACGCGGCTTGGAGCCTGTTTCGCTCGGCCGCAGACCCTTCGAGCGCCGCCTTCAGCGTTTCCTTCGTGATGAGCCGACTAACGAAGTGAAGCCGACGACATCGGTTGGGCGTGGCGGTCGCAACCCTCGAGTAGTACGCCGAGTATTCGTCGAGGTAGTCGCGGTCGAAGTACTCGGGTTCTTCGATCACGGCCTTTGCGCCGAGATCCGAGAGGTAGCAGCGAAGATATTGCGCCTGATCGCTCGCGAGCTCGGCCAGAGGATCGCTGCTGCCAAACTGATGGAGTTTCATCAGCTACCGGATGCTGCGCGCGAACGCCTCAGGTCGAATCGGAGCAGCCAACGCGACCAGCCGTGGGCGGACCTCGTTCTCGGCTTCCTCGACGCGCTTCGCAGAAGGAGCCCCCTTCGCGAATCGAATCCCAGCGAGAAGGCTGTGCGTCGACGCGATCGTCGAGGACCAGAGAGTCAGGGACGGAGGGGTAGTCTTCCGACGAGACTTGGTCTTGGTTTTGGTCTTGGTCGTTCCTCTCACTGGGGGGGCATCTACGTACACGTGACGCGACCTGTCAACGTCGTGGCCCCCCCACCCACTGGGTCACCAACCGAAGGGCCTGTGGCAGTCGCGCCAGAGCACCCCGGCGTTCTTCAGGCCATCGGCCTGCTTCGGTGTGGCCTTCACCTTGGTGCCGCTGCTCCGCACGGTGATGGTCGGCGCGATGAACTCGAGCCCGGCGAGCGAGGCGTCGAACTCGATGTTCCACTATTCAGGCCTCAGCGCGCATCGTACCCGTCGCCCGCGCCCGTGAAGCTTGAGAATCCTGTGGGTCGCTGCTGTAACGGCGTCGGGAAGTGGGTGCGATGAAGAAGCTGCGGTTGCTGCACACGTCAGACTGGCATCTCGGCCACACGCTCAATGATTGGACGCGCGAGCAGGAGCATGAGGCCTTCCTCGCGTGGCTGCTGGAGACCATCGCGGCCGAGCAAGTCGATGCGCTGCTCATTGCCGGCGACGTGTTCGAGACGTCGAACCCGGCGACCGCGGCCCTCGAGCAATGGTTCCGATTCCTCGCTGAGTGCGTGCGCCGCTTTCCCTCGCTCGACGTCATCGCCATCGGCGGTAACCACGACTCGGCCTCGCGGCTCGATGCGCCGAACCCACTGCTGACGGGTTCGCGCCTGCACGTCGTGGGAGGTCTGCCCGGGCGCGGGCGGGAGGACCTCGTCATTCCCCTCATCCGTGGCGACTTCCGCGCCTGGGTTTGCGCGGTGCCATTTCTCCGAATGCCGGATCTCCAGTGTGCCGAAGAGACTGGCAAGGGCGACGCGCTCGTCGACGGCGTGCGCTCGGTTTACGGCGAGGTCTTCACGTTAGCGCGCCAGCAGCGAACCGCGAAGGAACCGCTCATCGGAATGGGCCACCTGTACATGGTGGGTGGTGAGGTCTCCGAGCTGTCGGAGCGCAAAGTTCTGGGAGGCAACCAGCACGCGCTCCCGGTGGACGTCTTCCCCGACGACGTTGCCTACGTGGCGCTCGGACACCTGCACAAGGCGCAGACGGTCGGCGGCAAGGCGCACCTGCGCTACTCTGGCTCGCCGTTGCCGATGGCCACAACCGAGGCGAGCTACCGCCATCAGGTGCTCCTGGTGGACCTCGAGCCCGGCGGAGTGAGCGAGGTCAAGGCGCTGCTCATCCCGCGACAGGTGGAAGTGCTACGAATTCCGGATGTCGGCGCAGCCTCGCTGCCCGAGGTGCTCAAGGCCCTGAAGGCCCTGCCGGAGAAGAGCGCGCTCCCGGCGTGGCGGTGGCCGTTCGTCGACCTGCGCGTGCAGATGGAGAAGCCGGAGCCGGGGCTGGTGCGAAGGATCCACGAAGAACTGGATGACCGGGCGGCGCGGTTGGTGCGCATCGAGCGCGTGCTGACTGGCACCGGAGCCCCCCTCGCCGCCGCTGAGACACGCACGGCGCTGCGCGACCTCGAGCCGGAGCACGTCTTTCGCCGCATGTACGAGAAGGATTTCGAGGGCGCACCCGACGAAGCGATGCTCGAGGCCTTCCACGAGACCCTTGAAGCGGTGAAGCAGGAGGACGCCACGTGAGGATCTGCTCCATTCGAGGAAACAACCTCGCCAGCCTCGCCGAGGAATTCGTCGTTGACTTCGAGCAGGCGCCGCTCTCCAACGCGGGCCTCTTCGGCATCACCGGCCCCACGGGCGCAGGCAAGTCCACGCTGCTCGACGCGATGTTCCTCGCGCTCTTCGACGCCACGCCGCGGCTCCCGCTCACAGGTGGGCCGGCCATCGGCCTCGGATCCGAAGACGAGAAGCACCGCATCAAATCCAACGACGTCCGCTCACTGTTGCGCAAGGGCGCGGCCGAGGGCTCCGCCGCGGTGGAGTTCATCGGGCGTGATGGCCGGCGCTACCGCGCGACCTGGACGGTCCGGCGAGCGCGGAAAAAGCCCGACGGGGCGTTGCAGAATCAGGAAATGGAGCTTCGCGATGTCGCTGACAACAAGGTGTTCGGGGAGAAAAAGACCGACACCCTCAAGGAGATTGAGCTGCGACTCGGCCTCAACTTCGAACAGTTCCGGCGCTCCGTGGTGCTGGCGCAGGGCGAGTTCGCCGCGTTCCTCCGCGCGAAGGAGGACGACCGCGCAGGACTGCTGGAGCAGATGACGGGCTCCTGGCTCTACACAGACGTGTCGATAAAGGCGTTCGAACGCGCAAAGGCCGAGGAGGAAACGCTCGCGAAGCTTCAGAGCGACCGCGCGGCAACCCCGCCACTCCCGGAGGATCAGCGCCTCGCACTCAATCAGCAGGTGCAGCAACTCGAGACCGAACTCGAGTCGAGCCGCACCCGTCTCGACCATGCGGTGAAGGCCGTCGCATGGTTCGCCACGTTCGCAAACTTGGTCAGTGAAGAGACCACGGCCAAACAGACGCTCACGTTGGCAGCGAAGGCATTGAACGACGCCGCCCCCCGACGAGAGGCGTTGACTCGCCTGCGCACTGCGAACGAAGTGCGCGCGCAACACGAGGCGTCGACCCAGGCCACGACCCGCGCCCAGCAGGCAACCCAGGCCATCGCGCCAGCGGTCACCACGTTCGAGCAGGCGAGCGCCGCGCTCGAGTTGGCAAAGCAGCACCAGGTGTCCGCGCTCGAGGCGCAAAAGCAGGCCGAGCAGGTCTGCGCGACCACCCAGGAACCGCTCAAGGCCGCCCGTGTGCTGGACACGCAGGTCGCTGCGAAGGCGAAGGAGCACATCGAGGTCTCGAAGGTCGCCGCCCAGGGGAAGCAGGAGGCCAACCAGGCCATCGCCGCTCACACCGACGTCGAGAAGAAAACGCTCTCTCTCCAAAAGGAACGGAAGTCCATCGAGGCCGACCTGGAGCGACTTGCTCCCTTTGAGGCGCTGGTGACGGGCTGGCCCACTGCGCGCGGCATCCTCTGGACCGCCAGAACCAAGCTCTCAGGAGTAGAGTTCGACCCGCCTTGGCTGGAGCTCTCGTCCAGTGATGCTCTGGCCGAAGCGCGCCGACGACGTGACGTCGCCCAGCAGGCCGAGTCCAGGGCAAAGCAAGCAGACATCGCGGCGATGGCCGCGCTCAACACCACCGACAGGGACGCGCTCCTGGTCGAGGCTCGGGCGCTCGAAGCCAGAGGGCCGAAGCTCGAGACTCTGACTGGCGTGCACGATGACTGGCGAACGGCCTCGAAGAAGCTCCAGGACACTTTCTTTGAAGTGGCGGCGCACCGCCAACAATCCGAACAGGCCTCCGCCAGCGCTGGGGTTACGAGCCAGGAGCAGACCTCCACGCGCACGAAGCTGGAGATCATCGAGTCCGTCGAGCGGGAATTCAAGAAGGCTGCTGGGCTCTCCGCTCACAGAGCTGAACTGCGCGACGGAAGCCCTTGCCCGCTGTGCGGTGCGAAGGAGCATCCGGCGGCGAATGAGTCCTCCGTCATCGAGGCGCGGCTCGAGGAACTCACGACCGAGGTCGCGCAGTACAAAGCGAGCCTGGAGCGGCTCGGTGTGGATCAGAACAGGCACCTGCTCGAGGCGAACACAGCAAAGTCGGCGGCCGAGCTGCGTACCCACGCCGCGGAGGAGGCTCGTGCCACCGTCGGCCGACTCGAGTCCAGGTGGACGGTGGAGGCCTCAGCGCTCGACAACGCCGCGCCCCTCGTTGCCGCGAATGACCTCGTCATCGGGTGGCTGTCGCAGCAACACCAGGTCCTCAAAGCAGCCCGCACGCAGCTTGAGCAGCGTCAGGCCACTATCACTGCACTCGAAGCCACTGCGCGAAGCTCAGCGAAAGCGCTCGAGGCTCAGAGAGAACTCCTCGGCATCGCCGACCGCTGCTACCAATTGGAGGAGGCGCTTGATTCCGTCTCCGCCTCGTTGGATCGACTCGAGGGTTGGCGGCGCCGCTTCCTCGATGGGCCCGTGAAGTTCTTCGCCCTCGTGGACGCCGGCGTGGAAGCGCGACGAAAGGCAGAGGTCGCACAGTGCCTGCTCGCCACTGATGAGGCGACCACCCTCCAGCGCCAACGCGACGCGGCGAAGGACGTAGAGCGGCTCGCCGCCGCGGTGAAGCACCAGGCTGCTCGGGTCGAGACTTGCTCGAACGAGCTCGCCGCGCTGAAGGTCGAGCGGACCAGGCTTCTCGATGGCCTTGGCGCAGATGAAGTTGAACAGGCACTCAAGCGCGACCTCGACACGCACCGCAAAGCGAGCGAGGTGGCTGAACAGACGAGGGGCCATCGGGAGACGGCCCGCACGGAGGCCGACGCTCGCCTGCGGGGTGTGAAGCAGCAGGCGACGCTGTTCGAGGAGGAAGTAGAGCGCGCCCTCATCACGCTCGAGGCGGCTGCCGTTTCGCGGGGACTCTCCGTCGAGGAGCTCCCTTCGCTGCTCGCCACCTCCGCCGAGTCCCTTCGACAAGAGCAGGCGGCACTGCAGCAGCTCGAAGATACCCGTCGCGACCACGCCACGCGCGTGGTGGACCGCGAGCAGAAGCGCGCGGCCCACGAGGCCTCTGCGCGGCCCGACACGGCTGAAGACTTCGCGCAGGCGGAGGTCGCCTTGCTCACCGATGCGAAGGACGTTCAACAGAAGCAGCTCGGCGCCCTCGGGCAGCAGCAGCAGCAAGACGACGAGCGGCGCGCCAGGGACGCCACGGCCTCCAAGGCGATTGCCCTGCAGGAAGTCCGCGCCACCACCTGGGGCCGACTGCGCGACGTCATCGGCTCTGCCGACGGGAAGAAGTTCCGCAAGTTCGCGCAGAGCCTCTCCTTCGAGGCGCTCCTCGAGCAGACCAACGTGCACTTGAAGGATCTCGCCCGACGCTACGAATTGATGCGCGTGCCCGACCACGACCTCGAGCTGCAGCTCATCGACCACGACCTCGCCGACGAAGTGCGCTCGGTTGCGAGCCTCTCCGGGGGCGAGAGCTTCCTGGTGTCGCTGGCCCTGGCGCTCGGCCTCTCCTCACTGGGGGCGGCCGGCGTGCGGCTCGACAGCCTCTTCATCGACGAGGGCTTCGGGACACTCGACGCTGAGACGCTCGACGTGGCACTCGACGTGCTCGACGCGCTGCAAGCCACTGGAAGGAAGGTGGGCATCATTTCCCACGTGCCGGGGCTCGAATCGCGGCTTGGTGCGCAGATCCGCATTACCCGTACCGGCTCGGGCCGGAGCCGCGTGGAGGTCGGACATTGAAACCCCGCTCCTGGAGTCGGTGCCTCCAGAGCCGGCCGCACAGCCCTGGGAGGCGATGGTGGAGCGGGCCGTCGTCATTCTGCGGCTCGATCCAAAGCGAACGTGGAAACCCGCCGAGCAGGCGCGCGCCGTTCGCGCTGGTCTATCTGCCGAGGAGCTACAGCGTGGCGCAGGTGGCGCGGGCGATCGAGGAGCAGTTGGCAGCAGGTCGGCCGACGGGCCATGCGCGGCGCCACAGCGCCTGACCGCCCACCTTCTGCTAGCAGCCCCGTCATGCCCCCGACCGCGCTCGCCCGCCTGGCCCCCACCCCGGTTTCCACGGCGTCCGACGACACGACGCTCGAGGCGCACACGCAGCTCCACGGCGAAGCACGAGGCAAGACCGGGCGCCTCCCCGCCGACCTCATCGCCTCGCATGTGCTCGACGTGGCCGGAGAGACGGACTTCGACGTGCAGACCGCGGCGCTGGAGGCGCTGCTTCGGCGCATCAAGTCAGCGAAGGCCGCCGACGGCTGGCGGCTCGTCAGCCCCCTCCGCGGCAAGAGCCCCTTCGGCAGCTTCACCCTCGTCACCTCCGAGGCGCGCCGCTACCGGCTGTTTCTCGCCTCCCTGCGGCCCCTGCGCGGGAGCTGCGAGTGCCCCGACTACGCGCGGAACTCACTGGGGCTGTGCAAGCACCTCCTGTGGCTGATGGAGCGGGTCGTCACGGCGGCGAAGGGACTGCCGGCCGGCACGGCGATGCTTCCCGACCTTTTCTGGAACCCGATCCGTCCCTTCACCGGCGAAGGTGACTGGCTCGAGCGCGTCCTCTGGACGAACGCCGAGCCCCCGCCAGGCGGCATTCGGTTCTTCGAGACCCGCAAGACGCCATCTCCGCTGAGGGCCGGCGTGACCAGCAAGGCGGCTGACCGGCTCGCGCTGTGCCGGGCACTCCTGGCCTTCGTCGAGGGCGCAGCGAAGAAGAAGACCGCCGTGGACCCGGCCCTCGCGCCGCTCCTCCGCCGCGAAATCGGACTGCTCGAGCACCGGCTCGAGGTCGCGCCAGCCTGGGCCGAGGTGACGAAGGCGCTCGCGCGGCTCAAGCGGCCACTCTTCCCGTACCAGCTCGAGGGCGTGCGCCGCTTCCTCACGCAAGGGCGGTTTCTCCTCGCTGACGACATGGGGCTCGGGAAGACCACGCAGGCCATCGCCGCCTGCCACGCGCTCTTCGAGACGAAGGCCGTCGAGCGGGGGCTCCTCATCGTGCCGGCGGCGCTCAAGGTGCAGTGGCAGCGGGAATGGTCGATGGTCTGCGACGTGCCCGTCACCATCGTCGAGGGCGCTGCCGCCGAGCGCGCGCGGCTCTACCGCTCGACGAAGCGGGGCTTCCTCATCGCGAACTACGAGCAGGTGCTCAAAGACCTCGCGCACATGCACCACTTCGCCCCCGGCGTGGTGGTGCTCGACGAGGCCCAGCGCATCAAGAACTGGGCTGCCAAGACGTCGGCCTATGTGAAGCAGCTCCAGGCGCCGTGGCGCCTCGTGCTCACCGGCACGCCCATGGAAAACCGCCTGGGCGAGCTGGCGTCCCTGATGGAGTGGGTGGACGACCTCGCGCTCGAGCCCAAGTGGCGGCTCACGGATTGGCACGCCGTGCGCTCCGACGGGACCCGCGAAGTGGTGGGCGCGCGGAACCTCGAGACCTTGAGGACGCGCATCGAGAAGAGCAGCCTCCGGCGCCTGCGCAAGGAGGTCATCGCGCAGCTCCCCAGTCGCACGGACTCCACCGTTCCGGTGCCGATGACGGCCGAGCAGACCGAGGCGCACTCCGAGTTCGAGCAGCCCATCGCGGTGCTGATGCGGAAGGCGCAGACCCGCCCGCTGACCCAGCCCGAGTTCCTGAAGCTGATGTCGATGCTCACGCAGCAGCGCATCATCTGCAACGGCCTCGCCCAGCGGAACTTCGAAGAGATCTGGCCCGGCCTCGAGGGAACGAAGCCGACACAGAGCACGCTCGCCGGGCTCTTCATGCCGAAGCTGCAGGAGCTGCGCGAGCTCATCGAGAGCCTGGTGGTGGTGCAGGGCCGCAAGGTGGTGGTCTTCAGCCAGTGGAAGCGCATGCTCCGGCTCGCCGAGTGGGCCCTCTCGGACATCCTGGGAACGGCAGGCCTGCGCGCGGTCTATTTTACCGGCGCCGAGAGCCAGGCCCGGCGCACGCGCAACATCGTCGACTTCCACGACGACGACGCGACCCGGGTCTTCCTCTCGACCGACGCGGGCGGGGTCGGCCTCAACCTCCAGCGCGCCGCGAACGCCGTCATCCACCTCGACCTGCCGTGGAACCCCGCCGTGTTCGAGCAGCGCTCGGCGCGCATCCACCGGCTCGGGCAGAAGGCGCCGGTCGACATCTATGCGCTCGTCACCTCCACCGGCATCGAGGCGCGCATCGCCTCCATCGTGAAGAACAAGCAGGCCCTCTTCAGCGGGCTCTTCGACGGGAAGTCCGACGAGGTGCAGTTCGAGGGCGGCGGAGGCTTCCTCAAGGGGCTCGAGGTCCTGCTCGCGCCTGTCATCGTGCCGAAGATGCCCGAGGTGCTGGGGCCCGAGGAGGACGACGCGGCCGTGGAGCCTGACGCGCTCACCAGCGACGCCGCGCCCCCGGTGCCCGAGCTGCCGGCGAGCGTTCCACCTCGACTTGGGGCTGCGGTCGAGCCGAGCGCCAGCTCGCCTTTCGCGGGCGTCAAGTTCGAGCGCAAGCCTGACGGGCGGCTCATCATCGAGGCGGAGCCCGGTTCCGCGAACCAGCTCGCGGCGCTCTTCGAAGGGTTCGCGGGCTTGCTGCGTCAGGCCGGTGCCTCTCCGCAAACGGAGCGGTGAAGGCGAAGGCGGCAGGGCCGACGTTCGTCGCCATCGATTTCGAGACCGCGGATACAGGGCGTGACAGCGCCTGCGCCGTCGGCGTGGTGCGCGTCGAGGCGGGCCGCGTCGTGCGCCGGGAGCATCGGCTCATTCGGCCGCCGCGCCGGACGTTCCAGTTCACGTACCTTCACGGCATCTCGTGGCGCGACGTGGAGCGGGAAGGGACCTTCGACGACGTGAGGCCGACGCTCGCGTCCGTGCTGGCTCCCGCCAGGGGCCGCGCGATCCGGAATCGATGTGCAGTTGGTAGACGCAACGCGGACCGACCCTCCGGGCAAAAAGAAGCCCCCGAGGTCGAAGGATTTCTCCAACAACCTCGGGGGCTTTCACCAGTCGGGGAGACAGGATTTGAACCTGCGACCCCTTGGTCCCGAAGGACGAAGTGCGGCCACCCACCCCTTCGCACCGCCTCTCTTCGGCTCGCAAGCGTTCGCAACTTCACGAGCAGAGGGCATCGGCGATCCCCACCGGATGGTCGGTTTTCCACCACTTATCAGTCCGCTTACGGCGCCGGTACGGCGGCGATTCGAGCTGCCCGAGGAGCTGCTCACCGTTGCGGAAGTGGCCCCGCTGCTCCGCGTCTGCAAGGCCACCGTCTACAGGATGGTGAAGGACGGCTCGCTTCCAGCTGTCCACGTGCTCAACGGCGTCCGCATCCGGAGATCCGCCTTGGCCGAGTTCGCTACGCTGGCTTCGTGAGTCGCGAGCGTCGACCCAGCTGTGAACTTTCTCCTGGCCTTCGAGATGTTCGAGGTCGGCGTCGCCATGATGCGGGGAAGCTGCGGCGAAAGTCGCCGAATCCCTCTGTGGAGGAGATTGAGAGCCAGCTTGACCGGTGGTTGCTGCAGGTCGATGAATGGCTCCCCATCCTCGGCCACGGCGAAGACCACGAGGCTGCTGTCGAAGTCCCGTGACGGCGCTCGAGTCGACAAATCCGGTTGGTCGCCGACTGTGGGAACTTGACGGCCGTTGGGCCCCGGTCAGGGGCTGGCCGTCTCCGCTCGCGCCGAGCCGAGATTCACCCGCGACATCGATCTCGCCGTCGTGGTCGAGGAGGGCGTTGATGGTCCCAGCTGCTCGCAGTCACCCATCTCGGGCAGCGACCCAAGCCGCCCCAAGGGGCTGAGCGAGTGCCTCGTCGACTTGGAGCGAATTCTGCTGAACGTAAGCGACGCCAAACCCCGAGAGCACCTTCTGATTGAGAATGATCAAGTGGCCAGCTCTTTCGAGAATGGCACGCTGAAACAGAAAATCGGTAAAGGCGACCATCTGCTCATCGCGCCCCTTGCGCAACACGATCGTGTTGAAGCGCTTGTCGTACATTCCGAACTCCGCCCGCTTGTGCTTCCTAAACCAGAGCAGAACTCGCTCGAGAAGTTGGCGGAGTTCGTCGAGCTCAGCTCCCGGCGTCTGGACTCTTCCCGTCAGCTTCGCGTGCCACGCATTTGAAAAGAAGTTGCTGCCGCGAATCTCAACGTCATGTTGGCCGCAAATCGAGAGAGACTCCACTCCCTCCAGTTCTGCTACGCGCTCAGAGAACACCAGTCGTGGCGTGTCCAGGAATGCGCCGCTGAACTTGATCGCAGGCGAATCCAGTTCTATTTCAGAGCCAACAAGGTGGCTGTCCGCAATCTCTATCCGGCAGGCCTTGGGGTCGCTCCCCGGCGGCGCCGAAATTGAAATCATGAATCCGTTTTCTGCTGGATGTCCAAACTCAGAAATCAGCTGCACATTCCTCAGTCGGCCTCCGCTCGGAATGCGGAGCACCAGGATCTCCGACTGATAGCGGAAGGGTTCAACGCTCAGGTCGTCCGAGCTTACTTCGCCGATCCATGCCCCGCTGTCGGCATTGACCTCCAGAAGAACATCGACCTCCGAGTCGCTCGCTGCACTGGAGAGCAGATGCGCGAGAAAATAGAAGAAGTCAGTCGAAACTGCGCTGAGATCTCGATTCGGTATTTCGGCTAGGGCAAAAAGCGCGAGATAGAATGAGAATGCATTGTTGCTTGCGAAGTAGGGCGCGACCGACTCTTGGGGGCGGGCCAAAACCTTGGCGAGATAGAACTCGAAGTAGATTGGATTTCGAAAGGTCCAAACGGAACTGTAGGTGGAATCCAGGAAGGGGTGGTGAGCAAGCTTTTGCTGAAGCTCGTCGCAGTACTTGGCGGAGAGCGCCTTGCGGGCGGATTCTGGCAAGACCTTGAAGGCCTGCTGCGTCTCAAGCCTATCTCGCGCCGCAATAGAGACCCTCTCGTTCACGGCGGGAATGGGGTTTTCGCGTCTCGCGAGCGCTTCAGCTACGCACACCAATAGCTGTTCTTGGAGACTAGCCGGATAGCCATCGAAATCCTGTGCCACGGAAATGAAATCGCTGTTTGGAAACTTCTCCGTTTCCCGCTCGAGAATGATGTTGATCACCTTTGCGAGGATGTTGACCGCATAGGTCTCCCGTGCGTCTTTGCGGCTCATCTCGTTTGCAATGCGTAGCGCATTTTGCTCTTGTTGTTCTAAGAGATAGTCGCCAAATGCGGACAAAACGATTGCATGTCCGAAGAACGCGGCGGCCTCTCTCTTGGCTGGGCCGAGGATCTCCTCAAATGCATCAAGAAACGTCCCAACGAGTTTCTTGCGAGCGTCGCCTGTTTGGAAGTTGCGATTCGCAAGATAGCCCGCCAGGTAGTCGCGGCGTTCAGGGGCGTCAAAGAAGTCGACACCGATCTCCCTCGAGCGAGGAAGAATGGCGTCAAAGACTCCGAGTTCGCGAAAGACGGATCGAAACAGAAATAGTATGCACGGTCGAGCCTTCTTGCCCTTGCTCTCGAACTCTGCGAGCGCCATAGAAAGTTCGCTCGCAAAAAGCTGATTGAGTTCAATCTGGGCTGATGACATCGAGACTTCGTCGTAGCCGTCAAAGAGCAGGAGGACTCTGCCAGAGAAGAGGGCGGCAAGTGCGTCCTCTCGCGTCGACCTCGGGAACGCCTTGGATAAGAGACCGCCAAAGAAGTTATGCCCAATTACCAATCCCTTCATCGGAACGTAGAGAACGATGCGCCCATTCACAGCCAAATAGGTGTGGAGGTAGCCTGCGAGCGATGTCTTTCCCACCGCAGCAGGGGCGGACAGAAGAAGAAACGGCGACCCAGCGCTGCTGTCCTCGGCTACCAGCAGGTGTGGTGGAACGTAAAATACCTGTGTCCGAGGTTTCGTAAGGAAGTTGCTTTGAAGACAATAGGCTTCATCAACCCAAGGCGCCGGCGCCAGAGAATCTGTGTCTCTAAGGTCTGCGATCAACTGCGCCAATTCGATACGCCCCATGTTGCTCCCCTCCCGGGTGCTTGCTGAATGATTCCGGGGCGGCAGCCTAGGCGGCGAGGCGCGTGCGATCCAGCTTGGTGGCTTCGCGCGTGGTGGCTTCCCGACCCTTCCAGCGCGTGGGCCGTCCGCTACCCACTTCAGCAACCCTCCTCGCCGGCAGATTGTCAGAGGCCACGAGCCCGAGCGACGCCGCGAAGCTGGTGAGGGCCTCGGACACCTCGTCGCGCACGATCGGGTCGTCCTTCGTCAGGCAGAGTCGCACGACAGGTCGAGCTCTACGGGTCAGGTCCTGGACCGCGCGACTCTCGTGGTCGGAGGTCGCGCGCTTTTGCGAGGACTGACCATGCAGAGAGGGCTATCTGCCGACGAAGTAAGCGAAAGTCAGCGTCGCCGCCACCCAGTTTCGGGTCTTGGGAGCGAGCGCTCCAAGGATCATCGCGGCGTGCGCCAACTCCGTCGCGGCTTCGGGGCTGATGTTGCCGTTGACGGTTCGCGACAAACCGGCGCCGATGACACGCGAAATGGAACGGCCGGAACGTTCACCGAGGAGAGCTGCAGCTTGTTGCGAAGGGTTCATGGTCTCTGCTTGTTGTGAAGATTTCGGAGTCCGTCTTTGTTGTGAAGGTTCAATCGACTCGGCCAAAAAGCTTGCGCACGAACCGCCAGAGGCTGGGCCAGAAGCCTTCGGCGCGCTGCAGCGACGCGTAGTGGGCCTGTCGTCGCTCCTCCTCCCCGCGCCGCCCTGCTTCCACCTGGGCATTCGACCATTGAGTCGCCCATTCGATACTGCCGTCAGTGATCACGTAGTGGGATCGGCAAGGCAACTGCCAATTGCCAATTGATGGAAAGAGCGTCGGATGCCCGCCACGTTCCGAGAAGGACCACTCTGCGGGGCCCAGGGGTGTGATCACCTTATTGCCACAGCCACAGGCACAGAGATGACCAGCAACAGCGTACTCGAGCGAGACGCAGAGAACGCCTGGAGTGAGCTCCCGGGGCATGTATTTGACGTGTTTGAGTGCAATCGCTTTCACTGAGGTCACGGAGATGTCTCGAACAATGTTCGCAGGGTCTCCACTCCCATCAGCAAATGGTACGATGCATTTTCATCAAGATAGAATCTTCGTAGCTGCTTGTAGCGAATCACCGCAAGGCAGGCGTTCAGGGCGTTCAGTTCAGCAATTTGCACATTTTTTCGGTAGATATCGTCTGGGTCGTCGGTCATTTCCGCCAGCCGCATGCCTTGGACCTTGGCTGCATTGTCGACAGCGAAGTACGTCACGCGAAGCGCTCCTGCCAGCGGCCCTTGCTTTCGATTGAGACCCATCCCCACATCGATGAAAGGTATTTGTAGGCCAACAAGAAGGTCAAAGATTTCCGCACGCGCCGTTCCCTTGTCGACACAAACAAAGGCGAATTTGACGCCCGCGAAGTCTGCGGCCGATGATTTGTCCACATACCTCTCGTGCATCACCAGGCCGTTACGAAAATTCTCATAGCGACGCCCGTAGACTGTGGCTTTCCCGGGCCCGAGATCGCGCTCCTCTAGTTTGCCTGGCGATCTGTACGCATTGTGCACGTGATAGGCATCGCCATCGAACGCTCTGATCTCCCTCACAGGCGTTTTCACCAGGAGGTCGAGAAGGTAAGAACCGGTGCCGCCGAGCCCAATGATGGCAATGACCTCATCCTTGAACTTGGCGGCCAAGTCGCCTATTTCCGCGCGGCTGGTAAGCGTGTCTTGAAACTTGAAGACTGACTCCGCGGCTTCTTCCTTGTCTACCCTGAAGGTGAGCGGCGTTGCGGCGCTCGGCAGTTCCATGGCGGGCCCTGAAAGAACGGCAACGTAGCTTTCGATCTTGTCAAAGAAGTTCGCGAATGAGCCCGATGCCGGCTTGTTTGAGAATGAACGCTGGACAACAACGTCGGTCTTCTCCAGCACCATGGTTGTTGGTCCGCCCGCCAGATTGGGGATCGGCTGACCATTCAGCCCGTGGGGAACTGAGCCAGCGAAGTAGACCTGATGGTCGTCTTGCTTCACGTGGAGTTTGTCGATGAAGACGAGTTTGGCGACGATCGCACCCGTCTCCACTGCCCCTTGTGAGTTCAGGTACGGGATGTCGCGAACAACAAGGTGCGCGCCATCGATGCGCAGCGCATAGCCCTTGTCGAGAAGCCGCCCGAGGTCCTCGTTATGACTGGCCAGTTCGATTAACACTGAATGCCATCCCTTCCTTCACCTTGACCATTCCCCCCGGCGCCAAGATGCCGTCCGGCTTATCGCCGTGGCCGCGGGTATACGTGACGGAGTAGGTGATCTCCGGGTGCTGCGGAAAATCCGGATTCGCGAGGGTGACGACTTCCGCGTACGTGAGGGTCTCCTTCTTCGGGACCTCATGCGGGGTGCCGTCCACCACGATCGTTACTGTCTTCTCGTCTTCATGCTTCGCCATCTGAAAACTCCCTTGTTTTTTGCGCCTTACTACCTGCACCATTTCTTCGCCCTCCCCGGCCTCGCCGCCCTCGCCGCCCTCGCTTCGATTGTCGTCCAGTGTTGCGACTATCAAACAATAGCCATGCACGAGGTCGATGGCAATGGTCGCATTGCAGTTTCGCTCCGACGTTGCGGTCTTCGAACAGGTGCGCTAAGTTGCGCGCCTTATGACTTTGCCGACCTTTGACCTCGAAGCGCTCTACGGAGCGCTCGACGCGAAGCGACGAGCCCAAGGACTTTCGTGGCGCAAAGTCGCCGAGCAGGCTGGCGTAAGCGCCTCAACTCTGACTCGGATGGCTCAGGGCGCAAACCCTGATGTGGAGGGCTTCGGAAAGTTGGTTGGATGGCTCGGAGAGTCGGCCGACCAGTTCGTCGCCAGGGACAAGAAAGTCACCCGAAGCGCAAAGCCCGAAGATCTCCGGGTCGTTGTGTCGCGGCACCTTCGCGCCTCGAAGGAACTGAGCCCAGAGAGCGCCAGAGCCCTCGAGAACATCATCGAAGCGGCGTACAAGCAGATGAAGGGGTTCAAAGGGTAGGCTTTCGCGGGGGGGAATGTGGCGGCTGTGCGTTTGGTGCGGGGATTCAAGGCGGACGCCGAGCGGATCTCCTTGGAGCTTCGCGAGGAACTCGGGATCGGGAGCCAAGCGAGGCTGGACCCGGTCGCGTTGGCGAAGCACCTCTGCGTACCAGTTCTTTCGCTAGAGGACGTGCGCCACTCAGCACCAGAAGCAGTTCGATACTTCCTGCACGGAGGTGGTCGTTTCGATTTTTCGGCTGCGACGGTCTACAGCAACAAGTACAGGCGCTTCATCCTGACCAATCCCGCGCATTCTGATGGTCGCCAAATGAGCAGCCTCTCCCACGAACTCGGGCACGTCATCCTTGCACACGAGAGCGAAGCTCCGCTCGGAGACGAAGGGCGGCGCGACTGGAACCCCGAGCAGGAACGAGAGGCGGATTGGCTGGCTGGGTGCCTTCTCATTCCTGCAGAAGCAACATTCGCCGCTGCGCGTCGAGGCGACGATGACGAGACGGCTGCAAACTTCTTCGGCGTCAGTGTCCCTATGGCTGCGATGCGCATGAACGTCACTGGTGCGCGTGTCATGGCCGCGCGTGGCCGCGCCGCGCGGCGGAAATGGACTTGAAATGACGCGCGGTGTTGGCTGGCGATGAGTTTCAAAACCAGTTGGGCTCGCGGCGGTGCGACAAGTTCGAGAGGTGCACAGGGCCACGCCTGAAACCGCCGTCCGATCAAGTCGACGTTTTTTGAGCCACGTGGATTCGCCGCTCGACAGGCGCTGCACCGGCACACCGCAAGGCGGACACCGATAGCCGCACCTCACTACTCCTCTCGACGCAGTTCGGGCTCCCGCTCGACCCTCGACTCTGCCACCTTCTCTCCATGGCAGAGCTTCAACCTGGTGGGGTGGTGAGGGTGCGGTCGCGGCAGTACCTCATTGAAGACGTCATCCCCCCAAGCCCAGGGGAAGACACGAGGGTGCGACTCTCCTGTCTCGACGACGACGCGCAGGGGCAGCAGCTCGAGGTGCTCTGGGAGAGTGAGGTCGACGCTCAGGTCCTCAACGCCTCCTTGTTCTCCGCGAAGCAGGGTTTCGATGAGCCCTCCCGCTTCGCCGCATGGCTTCACACGCAGCGTTGGAACTGCGTCACCGCCACGGATCCGCGCCTCCTCCAGTCCCCTTGGCGCGCCGGTATCGAGGTGATGGCGTACCAACTCGAGCCCCTCCGCAAGGCGCTCCTCCTGCCGCGCGTGAACCTGTTCATCGCCGATGACGTCGGCCTAGGGAAGACCATCGAGGCCGGGCTGATCATGCGCGAGCTGCTCCTGCGCCAGAAGGTCCGGCGGATGGTGGTGGCCTGCCCCGCCTCGGTGGTGTGGCAGTGGAAGAACGAGCTCGAGGCGCGCTTCGGCCTTTCCTTCGCCGTCATCGACCGCGAGTTCGTGCGTCGTTGCCGGACAGAGCGCGGCTACGGCGTCAACCCATGGAAGACGCACACCCAGTTCATCATCAGCCACAACCTCCTCCGCGACGAAGACTACGCATCGCCGCTAAGAGACTGGATGGAGAACAAGACGCCCTTCACTGGCTCGCTGTTGGTGCTCGACGAGGCGCACAACGCGGCCCCGGCGAGCGGCTCGAAGTACGCCATCGATAGCAAGCTCACTCAGGTCGTGCGCGACCTCTCGCAGCACTTCGAGCACCGTCTCTTCCTCTCAGCCACGCCGCACAACGGGCACAGCAACAGCTTCTCCGCGCTACTTGAGATGTTGGACCCTCAGCGCTTCTGTCGCGGGGTTCCGGTGAAGAGCGCCAAGCTTCTCGACGACGTGATGGTCCGCAGGCTCAAGTCGGACCTTCGCGAAGCAAACGCAGGGACCTTCCCCACGCGCCACGTGGTTCAACTCGACATCAAGGGGCTACCCGATGACGCCCCTGAGCTCTCGCTCCCCGCTTTGCTCGAGCGCTACAGATCCCTGAAGGAAGAATCGCTCTCGTCGATCAAGGCGACCAAGACGCAGACCGCTGCAGGACTCCTCGTCATCACCACGCTGCAGAAGCGACTGCTCTCGTCCGTCGATGCGTTCGCGCGGACGCTCAAGTTCCACATCACTGCGCCCAAACGGAAGCACGCCGCTGCCCTTCTCGCGGCTCAGGCTGACTTCAACCTCCTCAAGGAAGCGCCAGGCGCGGACGACGAGGAGGCCGAGAGCCTTACTCCTGACGAACTCCTCGACGCGGAGGGTGCACAGGTTGAGATGGCGACGCAGCTCGCAGGTCAGCCCTCAGCGACAGAGCGCGAAGTCCTCGATCAGATGACGGTCATTGCCGAGAAGCACCGGCACCTGCCCGACTCCAAGGTGCTCAAGCTGGTCGAGTGGCTCAAGGCGAACTGCCTCACCGAGGGAAAGTGGAATAATCGCCGGGTGCTCGTCTTCACGGAGTACGTCGACTCTCTGCGTATCCTCAGGCGGCACCTGAACGATCTGCTCCCTGACACCGAGGCTCGTATCGACGTGTTCGAGGGCGGCGCCGGGTCCTCGAAGAAACGCGAAGAGCTGAAGGAGGCCTTCAACGCCCATCCCTGGAAGAACCCGCTGCGCATCCTGCTCGCGACCGATGCTGCGCGCGAAGGCGTCAACCTGCAGAACCACTGTGCCGACCTCTTCCACTTCGACATCCCGTGGAACCCGAGCCGCATGGAGCAGCGAAACGGTCGCATCGATCGGAAGGGCCAGCGTGAGAAGGAGGTGCGCTGCCACTACTTCGTCTACACGCAGCGTCCGGAAGACCGCGTGCTGCAGGTGCTGGTTGAGAAGTCGAAGACCATTCAGGAAGAGCTGGGCAGCCTCGCGCAGGTGGTCGACACCAAGCTCGCCCGGCGGCTGGCGGGCGGAATCCGTCGGCCTGACATCGGAGACCTCGAGCTCGCCATTCGCACTGAGAAGCCAGGTGATGAGCGGGCCGTCGTTGAAGAGGAACTCGAGGCCACTACCCGCCGCCAGGAGAAGCTCTCGGAGCAGGTCCAGCGGCTGCGCGGAATGCTGAAGGTCTCGAAGGAGCACCTGGGCTTCTCGCCGGAGGCGCTGCGGCTGGCCCTCAATGAATCGCTCGAGGTGATCTCCGCGCCGCAGCTGGGCGACCTCGGAACAGGGCCAAACGGGAAGGAGCTGTGGAAGTTCCCCGATCTCCTCGACGTGAAGCACGCCGGGCCTGGCTGGCTCGAGAGCCTCGATACGCTTCGCAAACCGAGAAAGCCGGACGAGAAGCTGTGGGCATGGCGCAAGGGAAACCCACCGCGACCGGTCGTCTTTGAAGACGTGGGCGCGCTCGACGATGACTGCGTCCACCTGCACCTGGAGCAGCGCCTCGTGCAGCGGTTGTTGGGGCGTTTCCTCTCGCAGGGGTTCCTGCACGACGACCTCGCGCGCGCCTGCGCCATCCTGTCTCCCGGCGCCGTGCCGAAGGTGATCCTCGTCGGGCGACTCTCACTCCATGGCGACGGAGCGGCGCGACTTCACGACGAGCTGTTTCGTGAATCCTCGCCGCGCCCCTCCTGACGCAGAAGCTGGCGCGTGAGATTCGCAGGGGATGAGCGAGACCAGATTGGAAGACGTACTGGCGGAGTT
>JAYVFP010000253.1:0-9652 GCA_043773025.1 Archangium sp. | reverse complement strand
TTTCGCGCGCCCGGCGCTCGTCGCTCATGACCATGAAGGTGTCGCCGGCTTGCGGCACTTCGGTCAGGCCCTGGATTTCTACAGGAATCGAAGGTCCGGCCGTCTTGATGGCCTTGCCGTTCTCGTCCATCATGGCGCGCACGCGGCCATAGGTGGAACCGGCAAGCACCACGTCGCCTGTCTTTAGGGTGCCGGATTGCACCATCACGGTTGCGACCGGGCCACGGCCCTTGTCGAGCTGAGCTTCGATCACCAGACCCTTGGCAGCCGCATCGATCGGCGCCTTGAGTTCCAGCACCTCGGCTTGCAACAAGACTTGTTCGAGCAGATCGTCGACGCCCTGTCCGGTCTTGGCAGACACCGACACGAACGGCACATCACCACCGTACTCCTCGGGCACGACCTGCTCGGCCACCAGTTCCTGCTTGACGCGGTCCAGGTTGGCATCGAACTTGTCGATCTTGTTGATTGCCACGACGATCGGCACACCGGCCGCTTTCGCATGCTTGATGGCTTCACGGGTTTGCGGCATGACGCCGTCGTCCGCTGCAACCACCAGAATCACGATGTCGGTTGCCTGCGCACCGCGGGCACGCATGGCGGTAAACGCTTCGTGGCCCGGGGTATCGAGGAAAGACACCATGCCGCGCGGCGTTTCGACGTGGTAGGCGCCGATGTGCTGCGTGATGCCGCCAGCTTCGCCCGACGCGACCTTGGCGCGACGGATGTAGTCGAGCAGCGAGGTCTTGCCGTGGTCGACGTGGCCCATGACGGTCACGACGGGCGGGCGGGCAATCAGGTTCTCCGGCTTGTCTTCGAGGACAGGGAGGAAGTCTTCCACCTCGAAGCCGACCTTCTTCACGGCCCACCCGTAGTCGGTCGCCAGCACGCCGGCGGTGTCGACGTCGATGGTCTGCGTGGCGGTGGTCATCTTGCCCGACTGCATCAACTTCTTGATGAGGTCGGTGGTCTTCACGCCCATGCGCTGCGACAGCTCGCTGACCGTGATGCCCTCTTGCACCTTGATGATCTTCTTGTCGCCGGCCATCGTGGTGATGAGGGTCTTCTGACCCTTCTTGGTCGGCTTGCGCTTCTTGCCGCGCACGGGAATCGCCGAGCGGCCGAAGATGAGCTCTTTGATGTCGGAGGTGGTGGTCTGTTCCTTTTCCTTCTCGCGGCGCTGACCTGCAGCACCGGGAGCACCACGCCGTTCAGCTTCCTTGCGGCGGGCATCACCGAAGTCTTTCGCGCCGGCCGTGCCCGCGGGCACCACCTTGAACTCACGAACGACGCCGATGGCCTTCTTGCCGGGCGCCATCGGGTACCGGCCCGCACCGGGCTGGTTGGGCGTGACGCGCTTGATGGGGATGAGCGGGCGGCTGACCACCACGGCCTGCGTGGCGGTGGGCACGGTGCGCACGGGGCCAGCGACGCCGGGCGTGCCGCCCAGGCTGGGGCGCATGGTCACGCCGACGCGCGGAGGCGATGACGGGCGGGTTCCCACGTTCGAGGCAGTGCGCACCATCGGCGGCACGGCTGCGGGCGGAAGCGGGGCAGGCGCGGCGGCCACGGTGACCGTGCCCGGGCGCGGGGCCGAGGCGCGCGCGACGGCCACACCCGCACGCGGCGCAGAGGCCCGCGCAGGAGGAATCGCGGCGGGAGGTGCTGCGACAGCGGCAGTGGCGGCGACCGACGCGGGCACCTCGACGACCGGAGACATGGGAACCTCGGGCGCAGGGGTCGTCGTCACGGCAGCAGGGGCCGCAACAGCAGGTTCGCCAGGCGCCAACTCGGCTTCGGCCAGCGCCTTGAAGCGGGGGATGGCACGAGCGACGGCGCTCTGGGTGTCGGCCGGCAGGTCGACGACCGGCTCGGGCTCGACGGCCACGGGCGCGGCAACCGCAGCAGCCACCGGCTTCTCGACGGGCGGCAGGTCGACCTTGGCGCCGGCAGCCACCTGCGTGGCCACCGTGCTTTCGCCGACCTTGCGGCGCACCACGAAGCCCTTGGGCGCGACGGGCGCCGGAGCGGCCTTCGGCTTGCGCTTCTCGACGATCTTCTGCACGGCGGCGATGGCCTGATCGTCTTCCAGCGACGATGAGTGGCTCTTGACGTCGTAGCCCAGGCTCACCAGTTCGGTGACCACGGCCTTGTTGTCGAACTCAATGCCGTACTTTTCCTTGAGCTCTTTGGCGATTTCGTGAACGCGCTTCTTTGACATAGGGCGAGACCCCCGTACTGCAGGTGACGAGAGAAAGACAGTGAAGGAACCATGCCAACGAACCGCGACAGACCGCGCGGAGCGAGGGGTTGGAGACCAGAAGCTGGGACGTGCGGCGGGCAACCGGAAATACAGCGAACCAATTGTGGGTGAAGCTCAGTCGTCGGTTTGCCGCAGGAAGGCTGCCTCCAGGTAGGTCACATCCAGCGCCACGTTCTTCTTGAAGGCCCGCTGGAAGGCCTTCCGCTTCACGGCTGCATGCAAGCAGCCTGGTCCACAGAGGTACGCCCCCCTGCCAGGGGCGCCTTGCGACCTGTCCAACAGGGGCTGGTTCTTCTCGTCGAGAACCAGCCTCCGGAGCAGCGCTTTCGTCTGCTTCTTTCCGCACCCCAGACACGTTCGTACGGGCGGTCTGGGCTCCTCAGTCATGATCGAGGCCCTCTCTAACGTCAGGGCGCAGCCGGTGCAGCCGGGGCCGGAACGACGGCCGGGGTCTGGGCCTTCTTGAGCGCGTCGAGCTCGGCGCGGCGCTTGTTTTCTTCGTTCATGTAGTGCTCGGCGGCGGCCTTGATCTGACGGGCCTTCTTGATGCCGATGCCGGCGACGTTGCCGATGCGGGTCAGATCCATCTCCTTGACGATCTCTTCGACGGTACCGAACCCGGCCAGCTTGAAGCTGTCGACGTTGGTGGTGCCGATGCCGCGCACGCGGGCCAGCCGCTCTTCCTGGCTGAGCTCGTCGGGGTGACGGCGCTCTTCTTCCAGGCGGCGCTGTTCGCGGTCTTTCTGCATCTTCTCGAGTTCGATGGCGTCGTTGACCATCTGCTTGCGCGCCGTCTCTTGCATGGGCGCAACCTTGGCGGAGTCGAGGCCGGGGATCTGCGCGAGCACTTCGGGGTTCGCCTCGGCGATGTCCTTCGCCATGCGGAAGCCGTGTGCGTACAGGGTCTCGACCAGAATTTCGTTGATGCCGGGCAACGAGCCGAGCGAACGATCTGCGAACTCGCGCATCTCCTTCACGCGCGACTCTGAGTTGATGTCGAGCTTCCACCCGGTCAACTGGGCGGCCAGGCGCACGTTCTGACCCGAGCGGCCGATGGCCAGCGAGAGCTGGTCGTCGGGCACGATGATCTCCATCGCGTGGTTGGCCTCGTCGATGATCACCCGGCTGACTTCGGCCGGGGCGAGCGCGGCGCACACGAAGCGCGCCGGATCTTCGTCGAACTCCACGATGTCGATCTTCTCGCCACGCAGCTCCTGCACCACGGCCTGCACGCGGCTGCCCTTGATGCCGACGCACGCGCCGACCGGGTCGACGTCTGCGTCACGGCTCGAGACGGCGATCTTCGAGCGGCGGCCCGGCTCACGGGCGGCCGCTTCGATCACCACGATGCCTTCGGCGATCTCAGGAACTTCCATCTCGAACAGCTTGGTGAGCAGGTTCACCGAGGCGCGCGAGAGGATGATCTGCGGCCCCTTGGACTCGCGGAGCACGTCGAGCACGAAGGCCTGCACGCGGTCGCCCGGGCGGTACACCTCACGCGGAACCTGCTCGCGCACGGGGAGCACCGACTCGGCACGGCCGAGATCGACGATCAGGTTGCCGCGCTCGAGACGGCGGGCGATGCCAGTGACGATCTCACCCTTGCGATCCTTGTACTCGTTGAAGACGTTCTCACGCTCGACGTCGCGCGTGCGCTGCAGGAGCACCTGCTTGGCGGTCTGCGCGGCGATGCGGCCGAAGCCGCGGCGGAAGGTCTTGAGACCCAGAATGTCGCCGTACTGCTCATCTTGCGCCTTGGCCTCGAGCGCGTCTTCGTCACGGTAGAAGATCTGAAAGACGAGCTCGTCGCCCGGCTGCACTTCCATGCCCTGCCCGGCCGCCTGCGCCACGGTGATGTTGTTGATGGCGTTGAGCGGGTCGGTGACCACGTCGACCACGGTGATCGCCTGGAAGATTTCCACGACGCCCTTGCCGGCTTCGAACTTCGCTTCGAGGGCGCGGTCCTGGCCGAAGTGCTTCTTGGCGGCCGTCTTCATCGCGTCTTCAAGAGTCGAGATGAGGATCGTCTTGTCGATGCCCTTGTCTTTGGCGACCTGGGTGAGCACGTCGTCGAGGCGGAGGGCTGCGGTAGCGGGCGTCATGGGGGAATCCTTTTTCCTCGGCCGTCTGATGACGGCCTGTATGTGGGACGGCGGTTTACGACGGGCACTGCGTTACGGCTGAAATTCGAGGTTTGCGCGGGCGATGTCTTTGATGTGGATGGTGAAGGGGCCCGCCCCTTCGACCTCGACGGTCACTGCATCCGCGGAGACCTGAGACAGCGTTCCGAAGAAGTTCTTGCGGGGCGGCTCGAAGAGGGGCGCGAAGGTCTTGATGCGCACCTGCTTGCCCTTGACCGCCTCGAAGTGCGCGCTCTTCTTGAGCGGCCGGTTGAGGCCGGGGCTGGAGACCTCGAGGCTGTATTCGTGGGGGATGACTTCGTCGACGTCGAGCGCCTTGTCGACGGCGTGGCTTGCGAGCGCGCACTCTTCGACGCCCACGGTGCCGCCCGGCTTGTCGATGAACAGCCGGAGGATCCACCCGCCGTGCTCGCGGATGAACTCGAGATCGAGCAGCTCCAGACCTTCGGCCGCAATGAGCGGCTCGCAGATCTGCTGCGCTCTCTCTTCCACCTTCTGTTTGCTCGTCTCGGCCACTGCGATCGACCCCCAGAAAAGGAAAAAGTGGGCACCCCGGCCCACTTTTCGTGTGCTTCCGAAAAATTGGTGGCCGTCCTCTACGACAGTGCCCCACCCCGTGTAAACAGATGCCCATGCGCATCGCCGCTGCCCAGATGACCAGCGGGGCCGACAAAGCCCACAACCTCGACGTCGCCACCCGCCTGATTCGCAAGGCAGCGGAAGCGGGCGCTCAGCTCGTGGGTCTGCCCGAAAACTTCTCGTGGATGGGCCCTGAGACAGAGCGCAACCAGAACGCGGAAACCGTCGAAGGGCAGACCCTCAGCCGCATGGCAGAGCTCGCCAGATCATTGAAGATTTCGGTGCTTGCGGGTTCGGTGCTCGAGACCTTGGCGCCGGGTGGCCGACTCTTCAATACCAGTGTGTTGTTCGGCCCCGATGGGGGACGGCTGGGGCTGTACCGGAAGATCCATCTGTTCGATGTCGAGGTCGGTGACGGGCAGACGTACCGCGAGTCGGCGGCGGTCGCGCCGGGTACCGAGGTGGTGGTGGCAGACGCCCCGTTCGGAAAGGTGGGTCTGTCGGTTTGTTACGACCTGCGTTTCCCGGAGCTGTACCGGAAGCTCTCCGAATCGGGGGCCGTGCTGCTCACCGTGCCGTCGGCCTTCACGTTGATGACCGGCAAGGATCACTGGGAGGTGCTGCTGCGGGCGCGCGCCATCGAGAACCAGGCGTACGTCCTGGCCCCGGCCCAGCAAGGCAAACACCCCAAGGAGCGCCTCACCTGGGGTCACGCGATGGTCGTCGATCCCTGGGGCCTGGTGGTGGCGCGCGCGTCGGAAGGTGAAGGCCTGGCGATGGCCGAGCTCGATCTCGAGTACCTCGCCAAGGTGCGCCGCACCCTGCCCGCTCTGCAGCACCGTCGGCTGTGAATCGGTTCTCCACGCGTTGGGCACGGAAGCCCCCTTCAGAGCTGAGTTTTGCCCGAAACGCCGACACCGACACGGAGGGCAAATTCCCGTGATCGGGGTATAGGACCTTCATGTTTTCCGCGCGGGTCACTGCCCTGCTGATGCTCGCCCTGCTCTCCGGCTGCGCCACCGCGCAACTCGTCGGTGATCGCGCGTTCACGCCCGAAGATCCGCAGGTCGCGCGCACCGTGGTGATCGAGCCGTTGTTCGAGCTCGCCGAGCTGCAGACCACCACGCGCACCGAATTCGCCACGCTCGGCTCAGGCTACGGCAACCCGGGGTTCGGCTTCGGCTCGGGCTTCAACAGCACCGGCCCCAGCAACCTCGCCATCACCCGGCAGGTGCAGGAAAAACCCTTCTTCGCGAAGGCCCTCACGCTCGTCGAGCTGCAGCACCGCATCATCGCCGAAGTGCAGCGCCGCCGGCCGAGCTGGCGGGTGACCTCGACGTCGGGCGCGCAGCTTCTCAAGGGGAACGTTGTCGTGGTGCGCACCATCATCGAAGGCAACGACACCGTCGCCAGCGATCGCACGCTCAAGAACCTCGCGTTCGGGTTCGGCCTCGTCCTCTGGCCGCTCCAGCTCTTCAACATCAACCCGGTCGAAGAGACCGTGCGCGTGTACGGCCTGGTCGAGCGCTTCGAGCTCGACGCGGCCTCGTTGCAGCAGCGCCTCGTGAAGTACCCCAGCCAGCCCGACTTCGCGGTCAACCTGGCCAACGTGACGCCGCTGCGCCGGCAGTTCGGCCTCGACGTCACCTACGAAGAGGGCCTGCTGGCCGACGAGCGGCCGCGCGCGAACGTGCTGATCGACGGCTTCGTGGATCGTCTGGCGAGCGCCACCATCGCGTTGGTAGAGGAGCAACCGTGAGCATCTGGGATTCGGTCAAGCCGAAGAAGAAGTCGATCACCGCCACCGCGGTCGTGGTCTCGAAGGATCAGCTGACGCTGTCACTGACCTGGAGCGATGGCGCGGACAGCAGCGTGAGCGCGCGCCGCCTGCGTCAGTACTGCCCCTGCGCGGGCTGCGTCGAAGAGTGGAGCGGCAAGCGCACCTTCGAAGTGGAGACCATTCCCCAAGGCATGAAGATCATCGAGGTGCAGAGCGTGGGGAACTACGCCATCTCGTTCACCTTCGGCGATCTCCACAACACGGGCATCTACCAGTGGGAATACCTCAGGGAGTTGTCGGCGGCCTGACAGGTTCGCGCAGCACCTCGCGCCACGGCACCACGCCCAGCAGCACACCGCTCACGCACAGCACCGCGCCGATGACGCCCAGCACCGTCACCGGTTCACCCAGCCACCCCAACGCAAGCGTCCACGCCACCACTGGCACCAACTGCGTGGTCGCGCTGCCCGACGTCGCGCTGGTGAAGCCCATGCCATACGTGAAGAGCAGTTGACCTGCGATCGAGAGCAGGCCCACCGCGAGGCAGATGAGCAACGGCGTGCCCGACAAGGCGACCCACCCCGGCAACGCGAGCGGCAAACTCACCGCCAAGCCCACCACGCAGAACGCGAAGAAGACCGTGGTCGCGTCGGTGTCATTGCGCAGCTTGCGGATGGCGGTCATCGAGGCCCCGCCCGCGATCGCGGAAAGAATGCCAGCGATCGCCCCGAGATCCGGCACCAACGGGTTTAAGACCGAGCCCGTGGAGAAGGTGACGAACACGGCGCCCGACGTGGCGATCACCAGGCCCACCCGGCGCAGGGGGGTCGAGGTCTCTTTGAGGAACCAGGCCGCGAAGGCCGCCGCGTAGATGGGTGATGAATAGTTGAGCACCGTGGCGGGCGCAGCGCCCAGCCGCTCGATGGCAAAGAAGTAGCTCAGCACCGCGATGCCGCCCGAGAGGCCCCGCAGCCCGAGCAACTTCCATTGCCCCAGCGCAGGCCGCTGCCGTCTCCCGAGAAACAGAAAGCCGCACCCCACCACGCCCACCGCGAAACGCACCGTGGCCACCTGGGCCGCCGGCACCCGGCCTGCGAGCAACCGGGTGAGCACCGCCATCAGCCCGAAGAAGAGCGACGAGACGGCGATGACGGCGATTCCGTTGACGCGAGGTTTCACGACGCCCCCTGCCATACGCCTGAGCGCGGCCGGAAAACACGGCACAATGCGGCCTGTGACCGACAAGGAGGACGAAGACGAGCTGCAGAAGGGTCCCGTGCTCGGGGCTGACGGGACGTTGGAGCAGCGGCTTTCCCGGGTGGAGCAGCCCGTTGCGCCGCCAGACCACGCGCTCGAGTTGGCAGAACGAGCGCCGAAGGTGGTGGAAGAGCGCCTCGAGACGTTCCGCGACGAGCCACCTGCGCCCGCGCCCCGCAGGGGGCCGCTGAAGCTGGTGGTGGCCCTGGCTGCCGTGGGCGCGATCGGCCTGGTGGCGTTGCTGGTCTTCAAGCCGAAGCTCGAGGCCCCGCCCGAAATCGGGGTGCAGGTGACGTCGCTCCTGAACGACGCGGTCTCAGGCGAAGCCGTGCCTCCGATCATCATCAGCTCCACCCCGACCGGGGCGACCGTCTTCATCGCCGGCAAGGAGCTTGGCCAGACGCCCTGGGCGGGCGACAACCGCTGGGTGGGCGAGCCGACCCTCGTCATCAAGCTCCCCGGCTACCGCTCGTGGGAAGGCAAACTCAGGGGAGGCGAGCCCCAAACGCTCGACATCAAGCTCGAGAAGTAAGACCGTGAGCAGGCCATGGTCAAAAACATTCTCGTTGGAGTCGATGGATCCAAACCCTCGGTCGACGCGTGCCACTTCGCGATGGACCTCGCCTCGCAGACCCAGGCGCAGCTCACGTTTCTGTTCGTGCTCGAGACGCCTCAGGTGATCCCCTTCGGGCCGCTGTCGGGCTACGTGACCACCTCACCCGCGCGCTCGGAAGAAGACGTGAAGAAGGCCGAAGCGCTCGTCGAGCAGATCGCCAGGGAGCGGGCGGGCGTGAAGGTGGTCACCCGCGTCGAGCTGGGTGAGCCGGTCGAGACCATCTGCGAAGTGGCACGAACGCTCGCGGTCGATCTCGTGGTGGTGGGCGCACGCGGTCACAACGCAGCGCAGCGGTTCCTGCTCGGCTCGGTGAGCGATCGGGTGGTGCACCACGCGCCCTGCCCCGTGATGGTGGTTCGCCGATGAGCCACCCCAACGCGCAGCTCATCACTGAGTTCTACACCGCGTTCGCGAAGCAGGATCCCGCGCCGATGCGCGCGGCGTACGCGGCTGATGCGCACTTCTCTGACCCCGCGTTCCCCGAGCTGCGCGGCCAGGCCGTCGGCGACATGTGGACGATGTTGTGCACCAACGCCAAAGAATTTCGCCTCGAGTTCCGTGACGTGCGGGCCGACGACACCAGCGGCTCTGCGCACTGGGAGGCGTGGTACCGCTTCGGCGGCAAGCGCAAGGTGCACAACATCATCGACGCGAAGTTCACCTTCGTGAACGGGCGCATCACCCGGCACGTCGACACCTTCGATTTCTGGCGGTGGAGCCGGCAGGCGCTCGGGCCCGCGGGGTTGTTGCTGGGGTGGACCCCGATTTTGAGGGGCGCCGTGGCGAACAGGGCCGGTGCGTCACTCGCCGCCTGGCAGAAGCGTCCGTAAGCGGAACGCGCACCAACCGGTCCTCCCGAGCCAAAGTCGAGGGGGCACTTGCAGTGCGAAGGCGAGGTAAGTGCCCCCTCGACTGCGCTCGCAGGGTTGATCGAAATAAGGAGCGCCCACCGTTCTTCCCGAGCGGAGTCGAGGGATTACCTCGCCTTCGGGCGGTAAGTGCCCCCTCGACTGCGC
>JAYVFP010000252.1:0-31312 GCA_043773025.1 Archangium sp. | reverse complement strand
ACTTGTCGCGCGAGGTCGAGGTGCTCCCTCGTCTTCGCTCCTAAGGCAGCCCACACCGTTCGCATCGAGCGCAGTCGAGATGCCACTTGCTGCGCGAGCAAAGGTAATCCCTCGACTTCGCTCGGGATGACCGGCTGGCTGTTCCTTCGGGTGAATTCGAAGGTGAAGCCGGTCTCCTGCTCGGGGGGAACGGTGGCTGGATTGATTACTTCTTCTTCGGCGCAGCCTTCGCGGGCTCGGCCTTCACCGGCGCAGCCGCGGGCTTGAACTTGAGCACGTAGGCCGACACGTCGCGGACCTGCTGGTCGTTCAGCGCGCTCGACCACGCCATCATCATCGCTGACTTGCCGTTGGCCGCGCCGCCGTTCTTCACCATCTTGTAGACCCACTCGCCCGTGAGGCGCTCGGCGTTGGCGGGGTCGGTGAAGTTGCCCGGCTTCGGGTTCATCGCCGCACCGGCCGGGCCATTGCCGTCGCCCTTCTCGCCGTGGCACGTGATGCAGAAAGTTTTGTAGTGCGCCTCGCCCTTGGCGGCGTCGCCCTTCAGCTCGAAAGCGGCGGCATCAACGGCGAATGCGGGCAGCGAGATCAGACCTGCGACGAGCACGAAATTCTTCATGGGCGGCATTCTCCGGGAGAGTGAACGGCGAGCAGACGCCCGGTTCTTGTCGCGATTCAGTCGGGGCAGCAAGTCAGTTGAAGAAGAACCGTGACCCACGTCACTTCGTCGCAGAATCTGCACTGATGAGCTCGTCGATCGCCCGGGTCACGGGTTCGAGCGGGTGTTTCTCGCCCGAGGGCACGGCGACCTCGGGGCCGGAAAGCCGGGTGCCGTCGCGCAGCAACACCTCGAGCAGCGCGAGGGACAAAGGCGGGTGTTCGAAGACCTGCACCGAGACGCGCTCCACCTCGGCCGTGGGGCTCTTGCGGGGAACGAAAGAGAACGCCACCGGCCAGCCCTCGACTTCGTCTCGCGTGAAGCGCACGCGCACGCCGAGCCGGGCCCGCTGCAGGTTACGCAAGGATGCGGGCAGCCCGAGCAGGGCCACGACGAGCAGCAGCCCACTGACCGGCCAGATGATCAGCTGCGCGCTGTGTGGCGTGGAGAACGCGAGGGCCAGCCCCAGCGTGAGCGAGCCCAGCGAGACGACCAGCGAGCCGCCCGCTTTGCGCCAGCCACCGGCCCGTTGTTCGATCACCAGCTCGTCGGCCGTGTGGAGGGTGACCCGCCAGTCGGGGCCGAGCGCACGGCCTTGCAGGACCTCACGCATCGAGCGCGTCGATGGCCGCGTTGAGCACCTGCAGTCGCGCTGATCTCTTGTCGTTGGCCGGCACGATGATCCACGGCGCGTCGGGGCGATGCGTGCGATCGAACGCGTCTTGATAGGCGTTCAGGTACTCGTCCCACTTCTTGCGGTTGCGCCAGTCGTCGGGGCCGATCTTGAAGTTCTTGATGGGATCTTTCTCGCGCTCCTTGAAGCGTTCGAGCTGGGTCTTCTGATCGATGTGCAGGAAGAACTTCACCACCGTGACGCCGTCGTCGGTGTGCATGCGCTCGAAGCCGTTGATCTCATCGTAGGCGCGCTGCCACTCTTTGACGCTGCAGTAGCCCTCGACGCGCTCGACCAGCACGCGGCCGTACCAGCTGCGATCGAAGATCGCGATGGTGCCCTTCGAGGGCATGCGCGTCGCGAAGCGCCACAGATAGTGGTGCGCCCGCTCTTCTTCACCGGGTGCGGCGATGGGCCAGACCTTGTAGCCACGCGGGTCCATCAGCGCGGTCATGCGCTTGATCGCGCCGCCCTTGCCCGCGGCATCCCAACCTTCGAAGACGAAGACGGCGCGCCGCTTTTCCATCCAGTAGCGAACTTGAAGCTCGTAGAGCCGCTCCTGGAGCCCCTTGATCTGTTTGTCGGCGGCGTCTTTGTCTTCGGTCTTGAAGCCCAGCTCGGTGTCTTCGAGGTCGAGCGTGCCGTGCGGGTGCACCTCGAAGTCCCACGACTGGTGGGTGAGGTCGGTGAAGCGCTTCGACACTTTTTTCTTCTCTCGCTTTCCCATGTCGTGAGTCTGTGCCCGAACGCGCAGGGGCGTGAAATGGTTTCTGCGTTAGAACGTTCACCTGATCATGGTGATGAACGTCGCCCACGTCGGCAAATACGTGCGCAGCCCCCGAGTGGCGCGCTGGAAGAAGATGCTGGGCGTCTTGTCGGTCGCCTACGCGATTCTTCCCTTCGACCTGGTCCCTGACGTCATGCCGGTGATCGGCTGGCTCGACGACGTGGGCTTTCTCACGGTGGCCTTCGGCTTCATCGCGCGCGACATGGCGAAGCACGCCAAAGACGCCCCGCCTGCGGAGCAGGTGGTCGACGTCGACACGCACACCGGGTAATCAGTGGGGCCATGCGCTGGCTCTGCTCGCTGACGGCCATCACTTTCTTCCTCGCGATTCTGTACCCGCGCGACGCACGTGCCTGAGGCGTCTCGCCTCCCGTCGGTCCGACGGGGCTCGCACAGCGGTGTCAGGGTGCCCATCAAGAGGGGCACGAACCTCCGAAGTACCGGGTGGGTGCGACGTTCGGCGCCTTCCGCACGTTGTTGTTGTTCACCGATCTCAACCGCCGGCTCGAGCAGCTCGCCGTTTCCGTTTCACTCGAGTACCGGGTGACCGAGCGCATCACGCTGGTGGGTGCCGGAGGCGTGATGATCGCGGGCACGCTGGGTGGGGCGCCCACTCAACCAGGCGGCGTGGGCAGCCTCGCGCTCTCGTTTCTGGTGCTGGAGCAGGGCACGTACTCGCCCTTTCTGCAGTTCTCTGGTTCCATCGCGCTCTCTGCGATGCGCGCGGCTGACTCGAACTACGTGGCCATCGACTTTCGCGGAGGCCTCGCCGCCGGCTGGACCTTGTTCGAGCGCTTCACGCCGTACGCGGTGGTGCGCGCGTTCGGCGGGCCGGTGTTCTACGGAAGCGCGATCGGCACCGACGCGTACCACGTGCAGCTCGGCGCCGGCTTCGTGGTGGGGTTGCCGCTCGGCCTCGATCTCTCGGCCGAGATCATCCCGCTCGGGGAGCAGCGCGTGACGGCTGGGCTCGGCGTTTCGTTCTGAAGTTTTTCCAGTGCGCGGCGCGGCGCATGGGTGCAGAAAGCGGGCATGCGCTCACTGTCACTGCTGCTCGTGTTGACGTTCGTGGCCTGCAAGACCGCCGAGACACCGGCCCCTGCCGCGAAGCCCATCGAAGAGAAGCCCGTCGTGGCCGTGGCTCCGCCTGAGCCGCCTGCGCCGAAGCTCGAGCTGCCGCCCGCGCGCGCGCTTCCCAGGACGCCCGCGGGTTTGCCGGAGGTCGCGGCCTCGACGGACAACCCGACCACCGCAGAGAAGGCCGAGCTCGGCTGGAAGCTCTTCTACGACAAGCGCCTCTCGAAGGACGGCAGCATGGCGTGTGCGCAGTGCCACCTGATTCCCCTGGCGTACACCTCAGGGGCGGTGGTCGACGCGAAGGTGGGTGGTACGCTCAACAAGCGCAACTCGCCCACGGTGCTCAACCTCGGCTACCACTCGGCCTTCTACTGGGACGGCCGCATGCCCACGCTCGAGGCGGTCTCCAACGCCGCGTGGAAGGGCCAGCTCGGCGCAGACCCGGCGGTGGTGGCGAAGTCGCTCAACGAGGTGCCGGTCTACAAGGCGTCGTTCGAGAGGGCGTTCGGAGAGCCGGCCACGGCCGACAACGTGCCCAGGGCGTTCGCGGCGTTCTTCCGCACGCTCAACAGCGGCAACTCTCCGTGGGATCGCGCGCAAGCGCAGGAAAAAGACGCCATGTCGAAAGAGGCCACCGAGGGTTTCAAGGTCTTTGCCGCCAAGGGCTGCGCGACCTGTCACGTGCCGCCGCTCTTCACCGACGATGCCTTCGAGAACGCGGGCATTGGTGACGACCCGGGCCGCAAGGACGCGACCAAGGACGACGCCGACTTCGGCAAGTTCAGGACGCCGAGCCTGCGCAACGTGGCGCTGACGGGCCCGTACTTTCACGACGGCAGCGGCAAGACGCTCGAAGAGGCGATTTCGCTGATGGCGAAGGGGGGCAACCCGAACCCGAAGCTCTCGCCCAGGTTCAAGCCGCAGAAGCTGTCGGCCAAAGAAGCGAAGGCGCTCAAGGCGTTCCTCGAGTCGTTGACCGGTGAGTCGACGTACACGACCGATCCTTCGCTGCCGTGAGGGGCGTCGCGCTCGGTCTTCTCGTTTTCTGTGCGGGGTGCGTGAAGCGGGTGCCTGAAGGTGATCGCACCATCGTCTTCGTCGCCAGGCAGGTGCGCACGATGGACAGCGAGCGCCCGACAGCCGAGGCGATCGCCTGGCGTCACGGGAAGATCCTCGCGGTGGGAAGCAAGCGCGAGGTGCTCGAGGCCGCGGGCGGCGAGGCGATCGTCGAGACCTTTCCTGATTCGGTGATCGTTCCCGGGTTGGTCGATGCGCACGGTCACCTCGCGTCGTTGGGCCGCAGCTTGTCGACCGTCTCGCTGCTCTTGGTCACCAGCGAAGAGAACGCGATCGTTCGGGTGCAAGCGGCGCCGGCTTCGGCGTACCAGGGCGACTGGCTGATGGGCCGCGGGTGGGATCAGAACGACTGGGTGGGTGGGCGGTTTCCCAGCAAGGCTTCGCTCGACGCGTTGCACCCGAAGAGCCCGGTGTTCCTCTCGCGCGTCGACGGTCACGCGGCGTGGGTCAACTCTGAGGCGCTGCGGCGCGCGGGCATCACGGCTGCGACGAAGGATCCACCGGGTGGCCGCATCTTGCGTGACGAGAGGGGTGAGCCGACCGGCGTGCTCATCGACAACGCGATGGACGCGGTCGCCTCGAAGATCCCCGCGCCCACCGATGAAGAGGTGCGCCAGCGGCTCAAGGTCGCGCTCGAGACCTGCGCGCGGTTGGGCCTGACGCAGGTGCACGACGCGGGTATGGACCTGCGCACGTTTCGCCAGTTGCAGCAGTGGGACATGGTGGGCGGCTTGCCGCTGCGGCTCTACGTGATGGCCGACGGGCAGGGTGATGACGCCGAGCAGTTCCTCGGGCTGGGCACCTTCACCGGGCGGCACCTCGAGATGAAGACGGTCAAGCTGCTCATCGACGGTGCGTTGGGGAGCCGCGGCGCCGCGTTGCACACGCCGTACAGCGACGAGCCTTCACAGCAGGGCCTGTTGCTGCTCACGCCGGAGGCCTTCGAAGAACGCGCGCGCAGCTTTGCCGAGCGGGGTTTTCAGGTGGCCGTGCATGCGATCGGTGACCTTGCGAACAGCGTGGTGATCGCGGCGCTCGCGAAGCTCGATCCCCGATTGCGGCACCGCGTCGAGCACGCGCAGGTGCTGAGCGAAGGTGACGTGAAGAAGTTTGCCCAGCACGGCCTCATCGCCAGCTTCCAGCCCACCCACGCCACCAGCGACATGCCGTGGGCGCCCGCGCGATTGGGCGCCGAGCGCATGAGGTTTGCCTACGCGTGGAAGTCGGTGCTCGATACGGGCGCGCACGTCGCCTTCGGGAGTGACTTCCCGGTGGAAGATCCAAACCCCCTGCTGGGGCTCTACGCGGCGCGAACCAGACAAGACACGAAGGGCACCCCGACCGGAGGCTGGATGCCGGAGCAGGTGTTGAGCGGTGACGAAGCGTTGGCAGGCTTCACGAAGGGCGCGGCGTACGCTGCGTTCGCCGAGGCGCGGCGCGGTCAGCTCAAGGTGGGCTTCGACGCGGACTTCCTGGTGTTGCCGATCGACCCGGTCGCCGACGCTCCGAAGGCGCTGCTCGACGCGAAGGTGCAGGTCACGGTGGTCGACGGCGTCGACGTCTACCGCGCCCCGTGATGCGCGCGCTGCTGCTGGGAAAGGGTCAGGGTGAGGGTCTTACAAATCACCCGCCGCAATCCGCCTCGCACCCAGAGCAAGCCAAAGTGGCACTCACGC
Source organism: Archangium sp. (assembly GCA_043773025.1). Lineage (GTDB taxonomy): Bacteria > Myxococcota > Myxococcia > Myxococcales > Myxococcaceae > Archangium_A. The sequence continues at coordinate 25,364 of JAYVFP010000252.1, read as the reverse complement.
TGGTCCGCCCATAAAACTTCCGGTCACTCCCGATCACCGTGACCTCAAAATTCAACGCCTCACCAACGATGTTCACGCCCGGAGCCGTAGGACACAGAAACATCGTGGCCGCGCCCTCCGACCTCCACACCCCGCCATCGGCCGCAGTCACGTCGACATTCCGGCTGCCCCGACTGACCAACACATTGTCGCGAACCCGCCGCACGCGATGTTCGAACGAAACGTCCTGAGCGAGCCGCCCGCCGCTGACCTGATACTTCGCATACGCGTGGTTGCCGCCTTGCGGCCCGCGGTGCAGCGCGATGTCCGAGCCGATCGGAATGAACACCTCGCCGTTGTCATCGGTGGTCCCGAACACGATGGAGCCCTCGGGCCAGAGGGGCGTGCCGAGGACGCCCCCGTCTTCCTCCTGGAGCGGATCGGGCCGCGGCGTGGGCATCTGAATGCAGCAAGCGGTCAAACCCAGGCAGATCAGCAAGAGAAACGAGCGCATCGAGCCGACACAGTGGCAGCCTCAGAGGGAAACTGACAAGTCTCGTGCATGCTGTGGAAGTGGCCCACGCCGTTGCACGAAGGTCGGCTGGTGCGGCGCTACGAGCGCTTCATCGCAGAGGTGCAGCTCGGGCGAACCCTCGTGCGAGCGCACTGCGTGAACCCCGGCCGCATGGAAGGCATGGTCGTGCCCGGAGCGCGGGTCTGGCTCAGTGAAGCGCCGGGCCGTCACCTCCCGTGGACGTGGGAGTTGATGGAGTTCGAAGGCCGGCTCATCGGCGCGAACACGTCGTTGCCGAACAAGCTGGTGGGCGAAGTGTTGCGGCGGGGTCTGCTGCCTGGCCTCGCCGACGCGACCGCCGTGCACGCCGAGCGCGTGTTCGGCCGAGGACACCGCGTCGACTTTCTGCTCCAGCACGCGCGCGGCGATCACTACGTCGAAGTGAAGAACTGCCACCTCGTCTACCCGGACGGCTGCGGCTACTTCCCTGACTCAGTCAGTGAGCGCGCGACGGGGCACGTCGAAGCGCTGACCCGCCTGGTGAAGAAGGGCATTCCCTCGACGGTGCTCTTCACGCTGCAACGCGATGACGCGGTCTTGCTTCGACCCAGCGCCTTTCACGATCCACGGTTTGCGGCAGCGATGCGCGCTTCCGTCAAAGCGGGACTGAGTGCACGCGCCATCCGGTTGATCCCCAGCCTCGAAGGAATCGACTTTGGCGGCGAGGTGCCGGTCGACGTGAGCGGCTCCGACGTGAAGCAGTCGAAGCTCTGGAGCGCTCGTTACGACCTCACCAGCGGGTGGGAGCGCAAAGACGGCAAGTTCGCCGGCCGTGCGCCCCGCTGAAAAAAACACTCAGCCTTCGTTGGTGACCTTGAGGCCGGGCGCCGTCTTGAAGCCCCACGCCTTCGCGATCTCGACGGGGTCGACGAACTTCGTGCCGTCGTTCTGCTGCTTGCACAAGCGACCCGACATGCCCATGTACGTGATGACGCCGGCTTCCATGCGGATGTGGCCATTGAAGAGCATCTGCTTGCCGCGCGCGAGCGACGCCGTGGTGAGAATGAGGCCCGGGTCGGCCTTCGAGCGGCGAGCCGCGGGCACCGCGTGCATCGAGCCGTCAGCGAGGATGGCAAAGTTCGACGCGAACTTCTGACCGCCCCGACCGCGCGCGAACGTGTCGGCGTGGTTCGCCTCGTCGTACAGGTCGGTGATGTTTCCGTTGCCCTTCTGCGTGACCTTCTCGTAGGTCGCCTGGTTGTTCTTCACGCCGGTGATCACGTTGAACGTCTGCACCGTGTTCATGTCTTCGGCGATCTTCGAAGGCGTCAGCTCGGTGTGCTTGAAGGCGAGCGAGTCAGCGGCGTTCGACTCTTGCGAATACGGGTTGAACTTGCCCTCGACCGTCATCTCGGGCTCGCCGTGCGACGAGTCGTAGACCGGGTCGGGCTTCAACTCGCGCACGTCGTACGCGATCGCGCCGTTCTTGAGCATGCCGCTGACGGCGGTCTTCACCGCGTCGGGAATCTGCGAGCCCCCGAAGCTCTTGGTGGCCGTGCCCACGGTCAGCAGCTTCGTTGCTTCAGCGGTCAGGCGCGCGGCCGAAGCCTGCACGCCCGCGTTGGCCTCAGCAGCGTCACGGCGCAGGCTGTCGACTTCACCCAGCTTGGTCTGCAGCTTGCGCTTCGCGTCGGGCTCCATCATGCCGGCGAACTTGTCGGCCTCGGCCTTGATCGCCTTCTGCTCCTCCTTGGAGATGTTGCCCGCAGACTGAAGGATCGTGTCGACATCCTTCACGTCGATTTTGCGGTCCGCCGTCACTCGCTGAAACGCGCTCTTCACGTCACTGACCGACATGGTTTTCTCCCGGAAGGTACGACGATGTGTGTGTTGTCGGCAGGTGTGCGCCGGAGTTGCGAGATTCTAGAAATGACTTCTCAAAACAAGCGGTTGCACCTACTCGCCCATGATCTTCACGACCACCCGCTTGCGCCGTTGACCGTCGAATTCAGCGTAGAAGACTTGCTGCCAGGTTCCCAGATCCAGCAGGCCTTTGGTCACCGGAATGATCACCTGGTGGTGCACCAACATCGACTTGAGGTGCGCATCGCCGTTGTCTTCGCCGGTCTGGTGATGCTGGTAGTCGGGTTTGGCCGGGGCGAGGTGCTCCAGCCAGGCCCAGATGTCCTCGAAGAGGCCCGACTCGTTGTCGTTGACGAAGACGCCCGCGGTGATGTGCATCGCCGAGACGAGGGCCATGCCCTCCTTGATGGTGCTCTTCTTCACCAGCTGCGCGACCGTGTCGGTGATGCGCACCAGCTCGCGGCGCTGCGGGGTCTCGAACCAGAGGTATTCGGTCAGCGTCTTCATGCGAGCGCGGTAGCGTACACCTCATGACGCCCCACCCCCTCACCGCTCCCGTGAAACCGTCCGCGCTGCCTCTCGTCGCGCTCATCCTCGGCGTTTTCGGGTTCTGCATCCCGCCGCTGTTCCCCATCGCGATCATCTTGGCGATCGTCTCTCTGGTGAAGTCGAGTGAGCCCGCGTTCGCCGCGCGCAAGACGCTGTCGATCATCACGCTGGTGCTGGGCCTGGTCTACGTGCCGGTGGTGGGCATTCTCGCGGCCATCGCCATCCCCAACTTCATCCGCTTCCAGGCCCGGTCGAAGCAGTCGGAGTGCAAGTCGAACCTCAAGGCAGCCTTCCTCGCGCAGCAGTCGTACTTCGCCGAGAAAGGCGCGTGGGGCGAGTCGGCCCGGGAAATCGGCTTCACGGTCGACGGCCGCAACCGCTACGCGTACCGAATTGGCGCCGACAGCGTGCTGCCCGCCACCCTCACCACCACGCCTTCGTCCGAGTTGGAGGCCGCGACCCTGCTCGAAGAGGTGGGGGTGCAGGGCGACGCCGTGACCATGACCTGCGCCGGAAACCTCGACAACGACGCCACCATCGACCTCTGGTCGGTCTCCAGCGCCCAGCGAAACGTCAACGGAGAAGTGGTGCCGGCCGGCGCTCCGTTCAACCACGTCAACGACGTGCAGGATTAGCCCGGAAGAGAAATTCCGGGGGGGTCGTGCGGGTGGTACCCTTGCGGCCTCTTCAATCCATGGCTGAGAAGGAAACGACATCGGGCGTCACGCGCACCGCCGGGCCTGAGCTCCGGTTGGTCGACCGCCGCGCGTTCGTCGGCTTCCCCGAGCTGAAGGTCGCGCCCGGAGTCGTGATCACCGACTTCGCGCTGCAGATCCCCGACGTCACCTTCCCGATGAATCTGTCGGGCGGCGCCTCGAAGTATCAAAAGAAGAAGCTCGATTTCGGGTTCCTCGAGATCGCCATCGAGGCCGAGGTCATTCAGCGCGAGGTGCGGGCCCTCAGCGCGAAGCTGCCCGAGCTCGATGACGTGAAGCTGCACTTCCGCCCGGGGCACCTCGAGGTTCAGGCGCGGTTGCGGGGGCCCGAGCGCACGCCGGTCACCTTCAAGGTCGCCTTCGATGGCGATGGCGAACGGCTGGCGGTCTACCTCTACGACGTTCGGCTCTACTCGTTCTCCACCACGCCGGCGGCGCGGTTGGGGGCGATCATCAGCGAGGCGGTTCGCGATCTCGGTGCGTTGCCCGAGGTCGAACGGCGCGGCGCGAGCGGCTTCACCACCCGCGTGTTGCCTGAGCTGGTGGAGCAGGCGGCGGTCGGCCGTGGCTACAAGATGCCCGCGCTCGATCAGGCGCGCCTGGCCGAAGCGACCGTTTCTTCGAAGGGCCTGCGGCTGCGTTTCAGCTCGGGTGGTTTGCCGCCCCCGGGTGCGCCCGATGAAGAGCTGCTGCTCGCGCTCGAAGGGGCCCGCGCGTTCGCCGACGCCGAAGAGCTGCTGGCGCAGAACAAGCTGGCCCAGGCGCGTGAGGCGTACCTGCGGCTGGGCGACGCGACCGAAGCGCATCCTTTCGCGGTCGAGCGGCTGCTGACGTTGTTGGTGGCTGACCTCCAGGCGCACGAGCTCGTGCTCGACATCGCGGCGTCGTTGCAGCGAAGGCGTGAACGCAGCGCCACCGCGCTCTGGGCTGAAGCCGTGGTGCGCGAACGCCGGGGTGAATTTGCCCGCGCGTCGGAACGGTTCCTCGCCTTGTGCAGCCTCGCCCGGAAGAACCAGGAAGAAGCGGGCGCCTTCTTCTCGGCTGAAGCGGCTGCCCGTTCGTCGCGCGATCACTCGCCGCAGATGGCGGTCAAGGCGCTGCACGAGCTGCTGGGGCTCAAGCCGGATCACCTGCCGTCTCTCAAGGCGCTCGCGCGTGCGTCGGATCAGGCGAAGGATCGCGCCGGGGCCATTCGCGCCTATCGCCGCCTCGCTGCGCTGGCGCGCGATCCCGTCGACGCGGCCGAAGCGCACGTTCAGCTCGCTCGCCTCTGCGCCGAGACCGAAGACGATCTCGCCGGCGCCCGGCTGCACTGTGAAGCCGCGCTGCGCCTCTCGCCTGATCACCCCGAGGCGCTCTTTCAGTTGGGTGAGCTCTGCTACCGCAGCGGAGAGTGGCTGCGCGCCATCAAGGCGCTCGATCGCGTGCGTGAAGTCGCGATGAGCCGCCACGAGGTCGACAGGGTCGGCCGCGCCAACGTGCTCGCCGGCCTCGTCTGGGAGACGGGGCTCAAGCAGCCCGAGAACGCGCTGCTCCGTTTCCACGAAGCCACCGCGCTGTTGCCGGGCGAGCCCGAGCCGCACTTCCTGTCTGCGCGCGTCGCTGAATCGTTGGGCAAACTGCAAGAGGCGGTCGCCGGCTATCAGCAGGCCGTCGAGCTCGCCGGCCCCGCGCCGCGCACCGAGGCGATTCGCAAGGCCGCGCACAGCTCGCACCACGCCCTGGCGCGCCTGCTCAAGACGAAGCTCGGTGAACCTGCGCGCGCTCGCGATCACCTCGAGTCGGCGCTCGCGCTCGATCCGCAAGACGTGCTCGCGCTCGACGAGCTGCTCCCGTACTTTCGCGCGTCGGGCAAAGCCGCCGAGCTCGCCGATGCCTGCGAAAAAGCCGCCGCCGTGCTCGAGGAGCCCGCGCGCCGCGCTGCGCTTTGGGCCGAAGCAGGCGAGCTCTACCGCGGCCGGCTCAACCAGCCCGACAAGGCCGAGCGACTGCTCAGCCAGGCCCTCGAAGCCGACGGGAAGAACCGCCAGGCGCTCGAAGGCATGCTCGCGCTGGCGGAGAGTAAAAGAGACGGCGGTCAGCTCAGCCGGTGCCTCAAGGCGCTCGCCGAGCTCGCCGAAGATCCCAAAGAGCGGGTGCGCCACTACCGCCGCCTCATCGTGGCCGCGCGCGATCTCGCGTTCGATCTCGAGGCCGCCGTGCACGCGGCGCGCGAAGTGTTGCGCGTCGAGCCTGACGATCTTCCGGTGCTCGGTGAGCTCACGGCCCTCGAGCGCCGCCGGTCCGACATGGCTGGGCTGGCCTGGGCTCTCGAGCAGCGCGCGCGGGTGGCCGAGAATGCGGGCGACAAGCGCCTGGCGTCGGCCGCGCTGCGTGAACTGTCGCAGGTGCTCGATCAGCGCCTGGGCCGCGCGGGCGAATCGTTGGTCGCGCTGGAAAAGTCCACCCGTCTCTTCCCCGACGTCAACGGGCTGCTCGAGCTCGCCACGTTATCGCTGCGCCTCGAGCGCCCGCTCAACGCACGCCGAGCGCTCGAAGACGTGCTCGCGCTGTTGCCCCGTCATGCACCTCCCGAGAAGCTCGCCGAAGTGCGCGCGCGTCTTGGCCGTGCGTGCGAGCAGCTGGGTGACAAAGACGCCGCTCGCGAGAATTACGCGCTGGCTTTCCCGCTGCGCCGGCTCGATGACGAGCTCGCCGCGCGGCTCGAGGCGCTCTACGTCGAGAACCGCGCCACGCGCGAGCTGACGGATCTGTGGGCTGCTCGTGCCCAGGCGCTGCTGCAGGCGGGGCGCGCGCACGACGCGGCTCCGCTGTTCCTCAAGGCGGCTCAAACCCTGCTCGAGGCGGGCGATGCGCAGGGTGCGATTCTGCGGCTCACCGCTGCGCTCGACGCCGCGCCCACCGGCGAAAAGGCGGGCGAGGCGCTCGAGGCGATGGCGAAGCTCGAGCTCGAGCGCGGCGCCTCGCAGGAAGCGGCTCGACTGTACGGCCGCCGCGCGATGCTGGCGTCCGAGCCTCGCGAGGCCGCGCGCTGGTTCTTCCGCGCTGCGACGCTCACGAAAGACACTCCGCGCGAGCAGGCGTTCCTCGCCCAGTCGCTCGAGAAAGACGCGACCTTCATTCCCGCGCGCCTGCGCCGTGCCGAACTCATCGAGGTCACCAACCCGCGCGAGGCGCTGGCGGACTTCGAAGTGGTGCTCAGCGCTGGGGCCGAGCTGCAGGACGACGAGGTCGCCTCGTTGCAGCTCGACCTCGCCGGCCTCACCCGCCGCGCCGCGCTCGCCGCTCAGAAGGCCGGTCACTACGACGCCGCGCGCCGGCTGTTCGCCCGCTACGTCGCGCACCAGCCCGGCGATCTCGAAGCGCTGCAGGAGCTTTCGAAGCTGCACCGCCGCGCTGGTGCATTGGAGCCGCTGGTCGATCTGCTCGGCGATTTGTGGACGCGCCTGCAGGGCGAAGCGCGCGTGGCCACCCGCCGCGAGTTCACCGAAGGCGCGTTGTCGCTGGGCCGCACCGCTGCCGCGCTCGAAGCGTTGCGCGCGATGCTCGCCGACGAGCCCACCGACGAGTGGGCGGCCTCGCGTCTGCTCACGCTGCTGCCCAACGACGACGTGCACCAGCCCGAGCGGCTCGAGCTGCTCTCGCGCCTCATCGTGCACGCGGAAGGTCAGGCCCGGGCCGAGCTGCTTTCCCGTCGCGCCGAGCTGCACCGCGTGGCAGGCGATCTCCTCTCGGCCCGCGCGGATCTGCTCGAGGCCTCGCAGCTCTCCCCAAACCCGGTGCCGCTGCTGCGCGCGCTCGCCGAGCTCTCGCGCCAGTCGAACGACGAAGCGGCCGAGCTCTCTGCGCTCAAGCTGGTGCTGGAGCACGCGCGCGCTGACCAGACGGTGGTCACCGAGGCCGCCGAACGGCTGATGACGATTGCCCGCAACCGCGCGCACGCGAACGACAACGCTCGTGCGCTGGAGGCCTTCGAGGCCCTCGTCACGCTGCCGCTGCCGGCCAACGAACGTTTCGAAGCGCACTACGGCCTTGCGCAGGTCGCGCGCTCTGCCGGCAACATTCGCCGCGCTGAAGAGGCGCTGCTCGAGGCCTCGAAGCAGGGTCCGGTCGCTCGCCGGGTGGAAGCGCTGCTCGAGCGCGCCGCGTTGGAAGAAGGCCGCAGCGCGCAACAGGCCGCGGTCGATTCGTACGCCGCCGCGCTCGAGCTCTCGCCCCGCAACCAGAAGGCGACCGAAGGGCTCATCGGTGCGCTGCGCCGGGTGGAAGACTGGCAGGGCCTCTCCGAGGTGCTCACCGTCGAAGCGGCACATCTGCCGGGGCCACAGTCGGTCGCGGTGTGGATCGAGCTCTCGAGCCTGCACCTCGATCGCCTGAAGGCCCCGGGCCCGGGTGAAGCGGCGCTGCGCCGGGTGGTCGCGCTCGACGCAACGAACGAAGCCGCCCGCCGCCGTCTGGCCGGACTGTTGGCCGCGCGTGGTGAACGGGTCGAGGCGATCAAACTTCTCGAAGGCGCCGCCGAACACCTCGCCCCTGCAGAAGCCGCGGCGACCTTGCGTGAAGCTTCGCACCTGGCTCAGGAAGAAGACGATCGCACGCTCGAGCTGAGGCTGATGCGGCTGGCGCACGCGCTGGTTCCCGCGAAGGGCGACGATCTGCAGCGCCTGGCCGAGTCGCTCTACCTGCAGGGGGCGGTGCGCGAGGCGCTCCCGCTGCAGCAGGCGTTGTCGGGTTCAATCTCCTTCCACGACGCACCCGACGTGGCCGAGCGCATCTGGCTGCGCCTGGCGGATCTCGGCGAGCAGGTCGAAGACGAAGCGTTGGCCGAGTCGAGCCTGCGCCGCGTGGTGACCGAGCGCCCGCTCAATGGGCACGCCGTCGAGCGGCTCGCGGCCCTGGTGGGTGCGCGTGATCCCCGCGCGGGTTTCGAGCTGCGGGCGCGGTGGGCAGAGACGCTCTCGAAGTCGTCGCGCACCGGCGAGCTGCTGCTCGAGCTGGCGCGCGAAGCGAACACCGTTCACCACGACGTGGAGACCTCGACCCGTCTCTACGCGAAGGCGGCTGACGCGGCCGATGCGCCCCTGCCCGTGCGCCTGGAAGCCTCCGGTGTGCTGCGCGCCGCGGGCCGCACCGCCGAGCTGATGACCGAGCTCGCGGAGATCGCCCAGCTCCAGCTCACCGAAGGCGATTTCAACGGCGCGCTCACCGCGTGGGACGAAGAGGCACGCCTCGCCGAAGGCAGTGGCCGCATCGATGACGCGCTGCGCACGCTGTCGGCGATGGCCGATGTCTGCAGTGAAGAGGGCCTTCTGCCCGAGGCAGGCCGTCACCTCGTTCGCCGCGCAGCGCTGCTGGCCGAAGCGAAGCTCGATCTGGTTGGTGCCGCGCAGGCGCTTGATCGCGCGTGGGAATACGCGCCTTCGATTCAGCTCGCCCGTCAGGGGCTCGCGCTGTCCCGCCGCCGCAGCGACCGCGAGGCCGAGATCGATTGGCTCGAGCGCGTGCTGGCGCTCCTCGGCGGGCTCGAGCAGGCGATCGCGTTCGTGCAGTTGGCGCGGCTGCACCTCGGGCTACCCGCCGAAGGGGGCGCCGACGTCTCCGCCGCGCCCCTGCTCGCTCCTGACCAGGCAGAAGCCGCGCTGCTCCAGGCACTCTCGCTCGTCCCAGGCCTGGCAGAGGGTGAGCAGATGTTGCTGGGTCTCTATGAGCGGCAGGATCGTCTGGGTGATGTCGCTGCGTATTACGAGGCGGCTTCTGCTCGCGCGACCGATCCCCAACAGCGCGCCGAGTTGCTCATCCGCGCCGCGCAGCTCTACAAAGACCGGGCGGGGCGGCCCCACGATGCAGCGGCTGCGTTGCTGGCGGCGCGGTCTGCGAGCCCCGACGATCTCTCGCTCACCAAGCGGGTCGCCGACCTGTTGATCGAGCTGGGCCGCCGTCAAGACGCTGCCGACTTCGATGGCCTGCTGATCGCAAGCGATCCATTCCACGCTTCTTTCGAGCGCCACACGGCGTGGCTCGAGGAGAGCGGTGACGATCTCTCCCTGGCCGGCGTGCTGTCGTTGCGGGCCGAAGCGACGAAGACCGAAGAGGCGGGGGAAATCTGGCTCGAGGCTGCGGCCGCGTTCCGTCGCGCCGGTGCCCTCGAGCGCGCGCAGGTGTGTGAAGCGCAGGCCTTCGAAGCTTCGCCCGGAAACCTGGAGGCGTTCCAGTCGCTGCTGAAACGCGCTGAAGGTGAACCGCGCCGTCAGGCTGAGCTGCTCGCGATTCGGGCGCGCGCCGTTCCCGCCGAAGCGTCGACGTTGCTTCGCCAGCGCGCTTTGCTGCTGACGAAGTCGGGCGAGGCGCTCTACGCCGCCGCCGCGTGGGACGAGTACCTTCAGCAGATCCCCGATGACGTGGTGGCGCTCGAGGCGCGTGGAACGCTCGCGGCCGATGCAGGTGGCGCGCGCGCCGCTCAGCCTTTCGATCGCCGCCTGGTGCAGCTGACCGGTGATTCGTTGCCCGAGGCCACCCGCCTCGCGGTGTGGACACGCCTGGGCCGCGCCGCGGTGGAGTCGCAAGCCTGGCACGACGCGGTCGACGCCTTCGAAGCGGCCTTCACGATTGATTCCTCCTCAGAGCGCGGCAGTGAAGCGCTCTCGATGCTGAACGAGGCGTACGGCCGCCTCGGTGACGCCGCGGGCCACTACCGCACCACCATGCGCCTGGCTGCGCGCAGCACGGGTGAAGAGGCCGAAGCGCTGCACCGCCGCGCGTTGTCGCTCGAGCCCTCGCCCCAGAAGGCCATCGACGCCCTCGAGTGGTTGCTCGCGCGCCACCAAGGTGACGTGGCGCTCTACGAGAAGGGCCTCGCCGCGTACCGCGCGCTGGGTCGCGTGGGCGAGGTCGTCTCGCTGCACGAACGGTTCGCCGCCGCGTCGGGTGGCTCGATCGCCGCGAAGGCGCTGCTCGCCGCTGCCACGTTGGTGGAGAACGAGCTGCACGAGGGCCAGCGCGCCTTCGAGCTGCGCCAGGCCGCGTACGAGGCCGACTCCACGGATCTCGAAGCGGCCGAAGCGGTGCTTTCCGAAGCGCGCGCACGCGGTGACGTGGATCGCCTCGAGCTGATGCTGGTGCGCATCTCGCTGGCCACTCAGGATGAGCAGCGCGCCGCAGAGCTCAAGCTCGAGCTGGCCGCCTCGCTGGAGTCGCGTCAGCAGTACGAAGCGGCGCGTGCACCGCTCGAGTCCATCCGGCGCGCGGGTGCGGGTGCTCCGGGGTACTCGCAGGCGCTGCAGGGGCTCGAGCGCCTCGCCATCGGCCTGTCTGATGCGGGGGCGCTGGGCGAAGTGCAGCTCGCCTCGGCAGAGCTGCTCGGTACTCAAGAGCGCGCGGCGCGCCTGCTCGAGGCGGCCCGCAGCTTCCGCGAGGACCGGCAGTTGGCGCGCGCGATCGCGCTCACCCGCGAGTCGCTGGGTGCACGGCCCTCGAAGGCCGGCTTCACCCTGCTGGTCGAGCTCGCCAAAGAAGACGGCCGCCCTGATGAGCTGGCCCGCGCGCTGACGCAACTGGCAGAGCAGGGGGAAGGCGTGGAGCGCGCGGTGTTGCTGCTCCAGGCGCTCGATTCGTGGCGTGCGGCAGGTGAACTCGCTGAGGCCCGCGAGCTGCTCGAGCGCGTGTTGCGTGAGGCCCCGGGCGTGGTGAACGCGACCGATGCCGGCCGCCGGTTCCTCCAGCTCGAGGCTCCGAAGCGCGCGCTCGAGGTGGCCTTCGTGCCCGCGCTGCGTGCCGGCCGTCTCGACGAAGCGCTCGCGCTGGCGGAAGCCGCGAGAGACGACGCGAAGATTCGTGAAGTGCTCGCCGTGCAGGCCAGCGCTGACCCGGCGTCTGCCGCGGGGGAGCGCTACCTGTCGATTCTCCGGACCTCGAAGGACGCCGCGGCCTTGCGCGCGTACGCGGCCGCCATCGCCGCTCAAGCCCCCGAGCTCGCCACCACCCTGCGCGTCGAGCTGGCCATCGACTTCCGCGACGTGGAGCAGGTCGAAGGGCTGGTCACCGCCGGCGCGACCGACGGGCTCGCCGGCCGCGCGCTGGAGACCCAGGCCGCCGAAGTGCTGGTCGCGTTGCTGCCGTACCTCGGGTCGTTGTCCGTCGAGCGTCGTGAGGCCGTCTTCGAGCAGGTGGCCGTGCTGGTGCCCGCGCGCCGTGCCTCGATGATGCGCGAGCTGGCCACGCTGCGTACTCAGGCCGGCCGGTTTCAGGATGCGGTCGACACCTTGTCTGCCCTCGCCACGCTCGAGCAACTTCAGGGTGCCCGCGCCGTGTTGCACATCGAGCGCGCCACGCTGCTGCTGCGTCAGCTCGACGAGCCCGAGCTCGCCCAGGTCGCCTTCGAGCGTGCGCTGCTCGACGACGCGACGCAGCTGGCCGCGGTGCGCGAGCTGGTCGTGCTGTATCTGAACGGTGAGCCCGAGCGCTTCACCTCGATGGTCGAGCGACTGGCCGAGATGGCCGGCCCCGAGGCGATCGTGCGTTGGCGCGAGCCGCTGGCGAAGGGCTACGAGGCGCAGGGCCGTCTCAAGGAAGCGTACGCGCTGCTGGGTCAGCTCGAAGAAGAGCCCGAGCGCATCCGCCACCGCGTGCGGCTGGCTGAGCAGCTGGGTCTTCAGGGTGAAGCCTTCGCGCTGGCCGAGAAGGTCGCCGACACGCGCGAAGAGTTCGAGCGGATCCTCGAGGGGTACCTGCGCTCCGAGCTCGTGCCGTTCGCGGTGCGGCTGGCGGAGAAGTTGTTGGCCGAAGGGCCGTTGCCGGCCGCGTTGTTGAGGCTGCTCGCCGAGCGGCTGGCGCCTACGCAGCAGGGGGCTCCGCTCGCCGCGCGTGCGTGGCCCGAGCTGCTCGAGAACGACGTCACCGAGGTCGATGGGTGGACGTTGTTCGGTGAGGCGCTGCGGCTGTGTGGCCGTGAAGAGGCGGCGGTGCTGGCCGATGGCTTTGGCGCGGCGCTGTCGTCGACTTCGGGTGCGGCGCCGGCGGTTCAGCCTCGCAAGGTCGAGTGGGCGCAAAGCTCGGCGGCTCAGGCGGAGTCGTGTGTCGAGGTGACCGAAGGCAGCATGCCGCGGCTGTTCGCTTCGATCGCAGAGACGCTCGCGGGGTTCGGCGCGTCGCAGTTGTCGGTCGGTCTCGACGTGCAGGGCGGCGTGGAGGCGTGGCAGTCGAGCTCGAACCTGGTGCTGGGCGCGGGCGCGTTGACGGTGTTTGGTCAGGCCGAGCTGCCGGGCCTGCTGGCGATGGCGCTCGCGTTGGGTGAAGGCGGCGTGGGTTTGAGGGGCATGGGCGAGGTGCCCGGCTACACCGAGGCCGCTGTGCGCGCGTTCACAGCGTACCCGGCGTCGTTGGCGTTCTGCCGGGTGCTCGCGCAGTTGGATGGTTCGACGCGTGGTGGCGACCCCGCGCGGGTCGACGTGGGTGTGGTGCTCAAGAAGAGCGCTGCGTTCCGCGCGGTCGCGCTGGCTGCGCTGGAGTCGTTGGCGTGAGGCTGCGGTGGGGCGCGCTGGTTGCGCTGACCTGGCTGGGTTGTCCGGCCCCGATTCCTCCTGGTGACGTGGCGATGGGCCAGTACGCGATGACCGCCAGCGGGGCCGTGCGCGATCAGTGTGCGCTCGATGAGGTCAATGGCGCTGACTTCACCTTCAACGCCACGCTCACCCGCGACAGTGCCTCGCAGGTCGCGTGGGTCACCCTCAATGGGTACTCGCGCGAGGGCACCTTCGATGGGCAGGTGGTGACGAACTCGGCCGAAGCGAACAGGGTTTTCGTGAGGTGCGCAAAGTGTTCGACGCGCGTGGTGGAGACCCTCACGGTGGCGGTGCTGAGCCGCTCGCAGAATGAGGCGGTGAGCGGGCTGTGCCCGGAGAGCGCACTCGATGGTGGGGTGACCACGAAGCTCGATGCGGGCATCGTTCCGCCGGGGTTGACCACGCAGGGCTACGACGCGGTGCGGTTGTGCGGGGGGTTGATGACCACGGTCGTGGCGCTGGGCATCGCGGATGGCGGGGCGTGCGCGCAGGAGTGCAGCGGGTGCACGGTGCGGTATCAGCTGCGGGGTGAGCGGCGCTGATGGGTCGGGAGAGCCGCATTTCAAGTACAACTGCCGCATGAAGAAGAAGGCAGTCGTTCTCCTCTCGGGCGGCCTCGACTCGACCACCTGCCTGGGCATGGCCCTGCGCGCAGGTTTTGAGCCGGTCTGTCTCTCCATCGACTACGGCCAGCGCCACCTCATCGAGCTGGAGCGCGCGACGGCGGTGGCGAAAGCCCACGGCGTGATCGATCACCGCGTGGTGCGCCTCGATCTGCGCGCCATCGGTGGCTCCGCGCTCACCGCCGACATCGCCGTGCCCAAACACGATGACGTCTCGCAGGTGAGCACCGACATCCCCACCACCTACGTGCCCGCGCGCAACACCATCTTCCTCGGCCTCGCGCTGGGCCTCGCTGAGGTCGTCGGCGCCACCGACATCTTCATCGGGGTCAACGCGGTCGACTACTCGGGCTACCCCGACTGCCGCCCCGAGTTCGTGCGCGCGTTCGAGCACCTCGCCACGCTCGCCACCAAGGCCGGGGTCGAAGGCGCGCGTTTTCAGATTCACGCGCCGCTCTCCGGCATGACCAAGGCCGACATCGTGCGTGCGGGCATCGCCGCGGGCGTCGACTACGCGCTCACGCACAGCTGCTACGACCCTTCGCCCGACGGCCTCGCCTGTGGCCGCTGCGACTCGTGCCTGCTGCGCAAGAAGGGTTTCGAAGAAGCCGGAGTTCCCGACCCGACCCGCTACGTGGGACGCTGAGGCCGATGACGCTCTTGCTGCTGACCCTCGCGCTGGCTGCCGCTCCCGAACCGCTGGTCGAGGTGACCACGCTGGTTCCCGACGCGGTGGTCGATCTTCGGTACGCGACGGCAGACAACTTCATGAAGAAGCAGGTCTACCCTTCTGACGCGCGCTGCCTGCTGCTGGATCGCAGCGCTCGCCAGCTCAAGGCGGCCGCCGACGTGCTGCGCCAGAAGGGCTACCGGCTGCGCCTGTACGACTGTTACCGCCCGCACCACGTGCAGTTCGAGCTGTGGAAGGTGATGCCCGTGCCCGGCTACGTGGCCGAGCCGAAGAAGGGCAGCAACCACAACCGCGGCGGCGCGGTCGACCTGGGCCTCGTGACGCTCGATGGAAAAGACGTCGAGTTTCCCTCGCCCTACGATCACTTCGGCAAGGAGGCGCATCACAAGTACACGGACGGCAGCAAGAGCGCGCTCGAGCACCGCGAGCTGCTGCGGGCCACCCTGGAAGGCGTGGGCTTCAAGAAGAACCCCATGGAGTGGTGGCACTACGATCTGCCCGACGCCTCGAAGTACCCGCTGCGCGATGAGCCGTTCTCTGCGCCCGACGCCGGGAAATAGTTCATCCCGAAATGCCGGCCGAAAAGAGGCCTGATCCGTACAGCGCGTTGACACCTCTTCGCAGGACTCGAGCGGAGCCCCTGGCCGAAAATGCCACATGGCTCCGCTCACCCGCCCCCCCTCTGCCGCGCTTCGCAGTGCCGAGACGTTGCTCAAGCGCATCGGGTTCAACCCCGGCAAGGTCGACGGTGTCGATTCGCCTGCGCTGAAGAAGGCCGTGATGGAGTTTCAGACGTCGTGGGGCATCTCGCCCAGCGGCGTGCTCGACGCGCCCACGGCGGCGAAGCTCAAGCACACCGCCGCCCGCGTGAAGAAGCACGGCAAGGACCTGTTCGTCTCGGTCGGCCAGAAGTCGAGCGACCTCAAGATCCTCGAGCAGCGACTCGCGCGCCTTGGCTACAAGCCGGGCAAGGCTGACGGCGTTTACGGTCGCGACACTGCCGAGGCCGTGAAGAAGTTCCGCGCGGATCAGCGCGAGCTCAACGACGGCAGCGGAGCTCTCAGCAAGAAGGCCCGCGCGTCACTGCGCCGCGAAGTGGGAGCCTTGTCGCACGCCCCCGAGCGCCGTCGCGTCGCGCCTTCGAAGGCGCAGACCCGCATCGACCGCGTCACCGCGCAGCAGGTCGGCCCTGCGTTCAAAGAAGGCGCGAAGGGCGAGCACGTCAAGAATCTCCAGAAGCACCTCTCGGCGGCGGGCTTCTCGCCCAAGCGTGCGAGCGGCACCTTCGATGAGCGCACCACCGGCGCGCTCAAAGCGTTCCAGCGCAAGTCGAAGCTCGAGCCGACGGGCGTGGTGAACGCGAAGACCTGGAAGGCGCTGCAGAAGAGCTACATCCTGACCAACTCGAAGGCGGCTCCGTCGCAGGGGCTCAACGAGCGCAGCGGTGCGGTGAAGGCCAGCGAGAAGCTGCTCAAGAAGCTCGGCTTCAACCCCGGAAAGGTCGACGGCCTGTTCGACCGTTCGACGCTCGAGGCGGTGAAGGCCTACGAGAAGTCGCAGGGCTCAAAGGTCGACGGCGTCATCGGCACCAGGCAGCTCGCGCAGATGACCAGGCTGACCCGGGGCGTGACGCTCGGGCAGCTGCGAAAGATCATGCCGAGCCTGCCGATGTCGAAGGCGAAGGCGTACCTCCCGCTCCTCAACCGCGCGATGGCCGAGGCGAAGATCAACACCAAGCCGCGCAAGGCGATGTTCCTCGCGCAGCTGGCGCACGAGAGCGTCTCGTTGCGCTACTTCGAGGAGATCGCCTCGGGGGCTGCCTACGAAGGCCGGCGGGATCTCGGCAACATCCACCGGGGTGACGGCGTTCGTTACAAGGGCCGCGGCCCGATTCAGCTGACCGGTCGCAGCAACTACCGCGCTGCAGGTCGTGCGTTGGGTTTGCCGCTGGAGAGCAAGCCGAAGATGGCGGCGCGGCCGAGCGTGGGCTTCCGCACGGCGGCGTGGTTCTGGACCAGCCGGGGCCTCAACCGCTACGCAGATCAGGGCAACTTCCGCGAGGTCACCCGGCGCATCAACGGTGGTTACAATGGCCTGGCCGATCGCCTCGCGTACTACCGGCGCGCACGCGCAGCACTGTGATGGGCCCGCTGGGAGGGGGTCGGGGTGAGGGTTCCGAGGGAATGAAACGGCTCGCGTTGCTGACCCTGGTCCTCGCCGCACGAACGGTGACCCGGTGGGTGAGCGAATACCCGCCGCGTGCACGACCGGGCGTCGTTACTTACCCCGCTGAATGATAAAGCCACTTTCGGGAGTCGATCGTGTGACCCGGTTGAGTGGGATTCCCCAAGCGCCTCCGGTGCAGCCGACCCCCGTGGTGCTCGCCCCTGCGACCTTTCGCACGGCGGCTTCTCCGCTCGAGGAAGCGCTGCGTGCGACCCTGCACCAGTTCGCTGCCGCCCTGGGCCGCGTCGAGGCAGAGGCCGAGCCACTCACCCAACACCTCGGCTTCCGCACCCTCCGCCGTGAGCTCGACGAGGCCGCGATCAGCCCGCAGAAGCTGAGCGACCCCGAGGAGCAGGAGTGGGCGAAGACCCTCATCGACTCGGCGCGCGTGAAAGAGCACGCCACGTTGGGCTCACTCGATGCCCAGGCGCGCAGCGACCTCGAGGTGCTGCTCAACTTCGAACGACGGCTCGATGAACGTCACGCCGCCGACGTACGGTGGAAGACCGCCAGCGAAGATCAGGTGACGCAGCGGGCGGTGTTGACTCGACTCGAGCGCGATACCGAACGGCGGCGCCTCGACTTCGCGAAGCTCGAGTCGGCCAGGCGGCCGAAGTGGGCCCGGATGCTCGGCGTGGTGATCGCTTTCTGCAGCTGCGGAGTGCTGGCGCTGCGAATGGAGTTCGACGCGTCGCCTTGGCTCAACGTCGTGACGCTGGCGGGGGTGATCTTCGCGGGGCTGCTGGGCAGTTGGCTCGCGCTCGATTCACGGCAGCGGCGCGCGTGGTTGAAAGACCGGCTGGAGGAGCTCGCGACGCTTCGGCAGAGCGCGGCTGAACGCGAGGCGCACGCGAAAGAGCACCTGGCGCACGCGCTCGAGCTCTTCGATGAAGTCGATGCGCAGTGTCAGCGTGAAGAGGCGGTGGCTCGCGCGGTGTTGCTCAGGTTGCCGGGTGCACAGAGATATGCGCGCACCTCGGGGCCGGTCGTGGCCTTCAGTGTTCGATAGATTTTTCGGGGGCTCATCCCAGCGCGGCGACACCTCGGCCGGGCTCGACGGGGTGACCGCAGGCTCTGAGGCCTCGTTCGATCGCGCTGACCGTGGTCACCAGATCAGCTCGGGAAACGGCGCCCATGTGGCCGACCCGGAAATACTTCGGCTTGAGCGCGGGGTGCAGGCCACCGGCGATCACCACGCCTTCCGCGGCGACGGCCTTCACCAACGCCGCGTCGACACCCGGCGGGTAATACAGCGCGCAGAGCGTGTTCGCGCTCACCTCGGTGCTCATCGGCAACGGCTTGAGGCCCAGCGCCTGCCACGCGGCTCGCATCGAGGTGGCCATCTTTGCATGCCGCGTCACCCGCGCGGTCATGCCCTCTTCGACGAGGTGACCCAGGCTCACGTCGAGCGCCATGATCAAGTTGACCGGGGGCGTGGCGAAGTACGACGGCCGCTCCGCTTCGTACGCCTCGTGGATCGGCAGCCACTCCGCGAAGTCGAGGTACATCGCGGCGACCGGCCGGGTGCGCGCCTTCCACATCGCCATCGCCTTCGGGCTCGCCAGCAACACCGCCAGCCCCGGGGGACAACCGAGCGCCTTCTGCGACGCGGTGAAGGCGACGTCGATGCCCCACGCATCCATGTCCAGCGCTTCACCACCCACGCTGCACACGCCGTCGACCACCACCAACACGCCGTGTTTCTTCGCCACCGCCGCGAGCTCCTTGACCGGCGCGAGCACCGCCGTCGAGGTATCGACGTGGGTCACCGTCATCAGCTTGAAGCCACCGCCCGCCAGCAGGGTCTGCACTTCGGCCGCGCTGGGCACTGAACCCACGTCGGCGCGGGCGTGCGTGACCGCCGCCCCGTGTCGCTCGAGCATGGTGCCGATGCGATCCGAGAAGTAGCCGCTGTTGACCACCAGCGCCTTGTCACCTTGCTGAACCAGGTTCGCGACGGCCATCTCCATGGCCAACGTGCCGCTTCCGGCCACCACGAACGGCTGGGCCGTGGGGGCCACGAAGACCTCGCGCAGGCGTTTGATCGCCCGCCCGTACGCCTTCATGAACACCGGGTCGAGGTGGCTGCGGGTCTTCTCACCCAGCGCGCGGAGGACAGAGGGCTCGAACTCGATGGGCCCCGGAATCATGAGGAGGTTTCGTTCGCTCATTCGGGGCGATGTAGCTGGTATGGCATTCCCATGCATCCCCGTTGGCCCCTCCGTACCAAACCGCAACGTGTGCAAGGTCTGCACTACGACGCCGGCTTCCTGTCCCGTGCCGATCGCGCTGAGATCGTCTCCTGGCTGACCACCCTGCGGCCCATCTGGGAGAACCGCTACTCGGAGTTCCGGCCGCTCCCGGAAGGTGAAGAGCAGCGCCGCTTGTTGCGCCCGGTGTACTGGCTGGGCAACTGGCAGTTCGCCTGTCTCGATTACTACCGGCCGCCCATCGGGCTGCTCGATCGCTGCGTTCAGGCCGAGCCGTTTCCCGCGGTGCTCTCGAAGCTGGTGGCGAACATCGAGCAGCGCACGCGCCGCATGTTCCGTGGCGAAGACATGCCGGCGCAGTGGCACCTCAACACCTGCCTCGTGAACTTCTACGGAAGCACGCTGGAGAACGGCAAGTGGGTCGACACCGCGCGCGTGGGTGAACACAAAGACTTCGAGCCGGGCCCGGTGGCGTCGTTGTCGCTGGGTGAACGCGCGATGTTTCAGTTCGTCGCCAGCCGCAAGCCAGGTTCGCGCGACAGCGTGGTCGAGCAGCAATGGCTCGATGACGGCAGCCTGCAGATCTTCGGAGGCGAGCAGTGGAAGAACCGCACCTTCCACCGCGTGCAGCGCGTCGACACGAAGGGCGGTCACACGTTCGACATTCACGTGCCGGGCTTTCAGGCGCGCCGAATCAACTTCACGTTCCGGTACGTGCCTGATGAACACGTGCAGCCGTTCCGGGCGCTCTCGCAATCCGCCCGGCGTGACGTCGAGGGCTACGTGAAAGAGCTGGCCAAAGACTCATCCTTCTTCGCGGCGGCGTTGGCGCCATGAGCGCTCAACCGAAGCTGGGATTCTTCGTGAAGCTGCTCGTGCTCGAGCGCGAGGCCTCGGCGAAATTCTACGAGCAACTGGGCTTCGTGCGCGTGGGCGCCGACGCCACGTTCATTCACCTGCGCTGGGAAGAGCACGGCGATGTGCTGCTGGTGAGCGCGCCGACCGGTGTGCGAGTCGATGGCAAACGCGGGTGGGGCGTGTTGCTCTCGTTCACCTCAGCCACCGAGCTGAGCGCGATCGCCGAGCGCGCCGTCACGCTCACCGCGCCGACCCACGGCCCTGAGGTCAAGCCGTGGAACACCCGTGAGCTGGTGGTGACCGACCCCGATGGGTACCGGCTCAACTTCGTGCAGCCGGCCTGAGCTCACAAATCGCAAGGCGCCGCTGCAAACCACACCGCCACCACGGTGCCGATTGCAGTCATGGGCGGGGCGCCTACCGCGGTACACCCGCCAGATGACGAAGGGCCGTCTGGTGTTTCGGGTCGTGGGCGTCTTGGCCATCGTGGTGCTCGTCGGGCTCATCGGCGCCACGTGGGTAGTCAACGCGGCGAAGGCCGATCGCGCAGTCACCCTGAGCCGCCTCAAGCCCTTCGTCGAGGTGGCCGCGGGCCCAGAGCCCGCGGGGCTGCCCCTGCTGGGCCTCGAAGGGTTCGACGCCGAGGGTGACCCCACCCAGTACGTCGACCAGCCGGGCCTGCGCTCGCTCCTCAAACACAGACGTTTTGCCGCGCTCGACCTGGCCTTCGAGCACTTCCAGCAAGCCTTCGAAGGAAACCCCCGCTTCGAGCGGTGGCCTGCCGACGCCGCTGATGCGTTCGACTCTGCCGAGCCGTCGCTGGGGTTGCTGCTGGACGAGTGGGCTGACAGCTCGAATTCGTTTGCGCCCTGGCTCGCTCGCGGCACGCACCTCGCAGCCGTGGCCTCCGCCCAGCGCGGCACGAAGTGGTCAGCCGACACCTCTGGCGTGGAGTTCGCCGAGATGCGCGCGACGCTCCCCGTGGCGCTGGAGAACCTCGAGCGTGCGCTGTCGCTTCGGCCCCGGCTCGTCGCTGCGCGCAGTCAGGAAATCTGGGTGCGGCTCTTGATGGGCGACGCGTTTGGCTTTCAGCAAGCCGTTCGTCTCGCCGACGAGAGCTGCCCCACCTGCTTCATGCACCGGGTCGCGGTGATGCATGCGCTGCGGCCGCGTTGGGGCGGCAGCTACGAGGCCATGCGTGCCTACGCGCAACGCGCGCCCGCCGCCCAGAACCCGAAGCTCCGGCTGCTCACCGGCTACGTCGAGGTCGATCGAGCGATGGTCGCCGACACCGACGGCCGGCTCGCCGATGCGCTCGAAGAGGCCGAGAAAGCCTGTGCGCTGGGTGAGCATTGGGCCTTCCTGGTGAAGCGCGGCTACGCGAAGAAGCGGGCTGGCGCCGTCGACGAAGCGCTCGCAGACCTCGACCGGGCGCTGGTGCTGCGACCGGGGGCCGTCGACGCGCTGGTCGGTCGCGCGCACGTCTACCTCGCGCGGAAAGACGGCGAGCGGGCGGGGCACGATCTTCTCGCCGCCATGCGGGTTCACCCGACGGATGCCATGGCCGAGAAGCTCTACGGGCCCACCGTGCAGACCTTGATTCACGACGCGTGGGAGTTTCGCAATGCAGGCCAACGCGACGACGCGCTTCGGCTGCTCGACCTGGCCTCACAGCTCGCGCCGCTCGACGGCGAGGTGCTCGGGCGCCGCGTCATCGCGCTGACCGATGGAGATGCGGGCATCGACTTCCTCCGCGCGCAGGCCGACGCCACGCCCGACGACTTTCGCAGCCACCAGGTGCTCGACTACGCGCTGTCTGAAGAAAAGCGCTTCGAGGAGATCGCTTTGATGTGGACTGCCTTTCTGACGCTCCAGCCAACCGAAGGTCGCGCCTATGCCGAGCGCGCCGGCACGTACGTTCAGCTGGGCCGAAAGCGTGAGGCCGTCGCCGACCTGAAGAAGGCATGCGAGCTCGGTGTCACGGAAGGCTGCGCGCGGCTCGAGCGGTGAAGCGAGGGCACCGTTGTCCCCAATGCGTGCTACCTGCCGTGCGGTGAACGGCTGGCGCCTCCACGTGGGTTCGGCGGTCCTGGCCCTGGGTTCGCTGGTGGCCTCCCTCCTGGTTTCTTTCGATGGGGTGTTCGCGAAGTATCCGAACCTCGCCCGCGCCCTCGAGTTGGGCATTGCCACCCCGGATCAAGTCGGTGACGTCAGCCCCGCGTACCTGCTGCTGCACCTGCTCGGCTCGCCTCTGTTGGTGAGGTGGTTGCAGGCCTGCGCGGCCGCGCTGACGGTGGTGTTGATCTTCCGCGTGCTGCACCAGCAGTCAGGCCCGTTGGCGGGGTGGCTGGGCGCGGGAACGCTGGCGGCCTCGCAGCAGTGGGCCGTCTACAGCGCGGTGATGGAGCCCGATCTCCTCATCGGCGCTTCAGTCACCACCAGCATCGTCTTCCTGCGCCGCGAGGCGCTCACGACGGGCCGCAGCGCGATGGCAGGGCTCGCCCTGGGCTGCGCGGTGAGCCTGCGGCCGACAGTGCTGCTCTTCGCCGTTCTCGTGTTCGTGTGGCTGGTCGCGACCAAGGCGTCGCTTCGCGTCATTGCTCCGTGGGCCGCGGCGCTGGTGCTGGCCAGCGCGGCTCCTTCGTTGATGCTCAGAAGCCGCGTGGGCCATGACCTGCGCGGCACCATGAGCGCGGGGCAGGTCTTTCACCAATCGCATCGGCCCGAGTCGGTCGGCTTTGGCGCCACGTTCCCTTCGTTGCTCAAAGTCGTCGAGGCCCAGGCAGCGGCGAGTGGGCCTCATCCGCCCGACCACGCGCACGAGCTGTATCGCGAGCTGGCGCGGGTCAGTGATCCGGCCGTGGCCAACGCGCTCGACGCCGAGACCTTCTGGTTTTCGCGCACTGTCGCGTTCTTCCGCGTGGAGCCGGTTGCTGCGACCTTGCAGTTGCTCCAGAAGGTGGTGTTCTTTCTGGCGCCACCCACGGGCGAGTACGACATCCCCGCGGTCAAGCCGCTGCTCCGGCAATCGGTGGGCATTCCGCTTCGTTGGCTCACGTTGCTGGCGGGTGGCTCTTTGGCCGTGCTGTTGCTCAGCCGGAAATCCGGGGGCGTCGGGCTGTGGGGGCTGCACTGGCTGGCTGCGTTGGTGGTGGCGCTGCTGTTCTATTTTCATGGGCGTTACGCAGTGGGCCTCGTGCCGACGTTGGCTGCGCTCATCGGGTTGGGTGCCGCACGCGCATGGAGCGAGCGTCATCGGCGCTGGCTGCTGCTGATGTTGATGGCCCCGCTGCCGTTGCTCTCGTTGCGATCGGTGCGCTGGGCGGATCGCATGGTCGAGCGCCTCAACGCCCTCGAGCTGAGCGAGGGTGGTACCTGGGAAGCAGCACGAGAGCGGTACGTGCAGGAACAGGCGGCCGTGCCCGATGTCTTCTGGCCGACGTCACCACGCGGCGTTGGCCTGGGTGTCGATGATCCTGCACTCGCGCGGCGGGCGGCGGCCGAGGCCTTCAAGCGGTACGGCGTGGATTCCCCCGTCGATGCCACCCTGGCCGCCGCGCTCCTCGCTGCTGCTGGCGACTGCGCAGGCGCGCTCACGCTCGCGAACACCGCGACAGGCTCTGGTTTCAGCTGGGCCCTGGGTGACCGGTCCATCGACCCACAATTGGTGGCCAGTGATTGTCTGGTCCGCCTCGGTCGCCCTGAAGAAGCGTTGGCGCGACTCGAAGCTTCCAATCGGGAGCACCCGGGCCGGCTCGATACGCTCGCGCGTCTGGTCGCGGCCGGCGACGTGGGCCACCCATCGGAGATCGAACGCTGGGAAGCCGAGTTGCAGGGGCTTCACGACGCTGGCAGCGTGCGCTTCGCGTTGGCTTCAGCCCGACGTCGATGGGGTGATCCCCAGGGAGCACTCGCGGACGCTCAATGGCTCAAAGAGCGGTGGCCGGCGGCTGCTCCATTTGCTGAACACGAACGTTCACTGTGTCTGGTCGCGCTGCAGCGACCTGAAGCTGCGCTCGACGCCTGGACGAAGGCGCTGACGGTGCGCGCGGGGCTCCATGAGCAGGCGCTTCTCGACCCGCTGGTGACGGCGCTCGAGGCGAACGCAGCAGGCAATGAGCAGGTGGCGGCGCTGACGATCACGCACTGGCGCAAACAGGGCCGACGCGTGCGGGTGCAGGCGCTTCTCAAGGCGTTTCCGAACCTGAAGGCCCCCTGACGCGATACACCCGGGCTCCTGATGCACCTGCTCGATGTCGCCGTCGTTGGCACCGGAACCGTCGGCAGTGCCACCGCGTTGTTTCTCGCAAGGCAGGGCCACCGCGTCACCCTGTACGAGAAGGTCGCCGAGCCGCAGACCCTGGGCGCGGGCATCATGTTGCAGCCCAGCGGCATGGCGGTCCTCCGCGCGCTGGGTCTGGAGCAGGACGTCGTACCCCGCGGCGATCGCATCGACCGGCTCTGGGTGCAGACCGCGGCCGGCCGCAAGGTGATGGAGCTCGAGTACGCGCAGCTGCACGCGTCGCTCTTCGGCGTGGGTTTGCATCGCGGCGTGTTGTTCGACGTGCTCTTCAAGGCCGCGCGCAAGGAACACGGCGTGACGGTGTGCACCGGCCTCGACGTGGAGGATCTGCACACCGCGCGGGACGGCCGGCAGTCGGTGATCGAACGCGGCACGCGTAAACGTCACGGCCTGCACGACCTCGTGGTGGTGGCCAACGGCGCGCGCAGCTCGTTGCGAGACGACACCGCCTTCGTGAAGAGCGTCGAGCCGTACCCGTGGGGCGCGTTGTGGGCGATCGTGCCTGATCATGATCACCGCTTCACCGGCCGGTTGTTCCAGGTGGTGCGCGGCACGCAGCGTTTGATTGGGTTGTTGCCCACCGGCGTGGGACCTCAGGGCGGCCCGCGGCAGGTGAGCTTCTTCTTCAGCCTGCGCGCCGATCAGCTCGAGGCCTTTCACGCGGGCAACTTCGAGGGGTGGAAGGCGGGCGTGCTGGCCGACGTCCCCGAAGCTGCGAAGGTGCTCGACCAGCTCACCTCACACGAGAACCTGCTCTTCAGCAGCTACCACGACGTGGTGATGTGGCCGTGGAACACCGAGCGCGTGGTGTACCTGGGCGACGCGGCGCACGCGATGAGCCCGCAATTGGGGCAGGGGTGCAACCTCGCGCTGCTCGACGCCTGGTACCTCGCCCAGTCACTGCGTTACAGCCAGAGCGTGCCCGACGCGCTGTTCCACTACTCGCGCACCCGGCGCTGGCACCTGAGCTGGTACCAGCTCATCACCCGCTGGCTGACGCCGTTCTTTCAGTCGGATCATCTCTGGCTTCAGCCGCTGCGCGACGTCGGCATGATGTACGCCGCGAAGGTGCCGTGGGTGCGCAAGCAGATGGTGTCGGCGATGTGCGGCGTCTCTCGCGGTCCGTTCATGGAGCTGCTCAAGCTGCCCGGCGAGACCTGAAGAACCAACCGGTCCTCCCGAGCGAAGTCGAGGGATTACCTTTGCTCGCGCGGCAGGTGGCATCTCGACTGCGCTCGCAGGGTTGATCGAAATAAGGAGCGCTCACCGTTCATC
>JAYVFP010000251.1:0-9694 GCA_043773025.1 Archangium sp. | reverse complement strand
ATCCCTCGACTCCGCTCGGGATGAACGGTGGGCGCTCCTTATTTCGATCAACCCTGTCGGGCTGAACGGATTTCGGCCGGTTCCGTTCGTGCCGAGCGGAGTCGAGGCAGTCCTTCACCAGTCTCTTCGGAAGAGGGCATCGCCCGAACCCCTCAGGGCACCGGCACGCAGTTGCCGCCCTGGTTGTGCCGGCAATCGTGGGTGGAGCGGGAGACTGGCAGCTCGTAGACCGACTGCAGCACGTCGCCGCCGGCGGTCACGTCGACCTGGTACTGGGCGCCCTTGCCCGGCTCAGGCAACTGCGCGGAATAGCGCACCTGACCCGACTTGGAGATTTGCACCACGGTGGCCGGCTCGGGCGGCGGGGTGAGCACGTTGCGCGTCAGGAAGCGCGCGTTGACGCCGCCGTCGGTGGCCTGGAACCCCGCCGCGCAGTTCGGCTCGCCGCTGATGAAGTCGGCCTGAAAGAAGCTCGAGGTGGCGACGCTGCTGGTGCAGGCCTCGGTACCTCCGATGACGGCCGTGCCGGGGTTGAGGCTGCTCCACAGGGCACAACTGGCGAGCACCGCCGAGCCCGTGGCGGTCTTCATGCCATGAGCCTCGTACTCGTAGAACCAGCCCAGCGAGCCCGTGCCCACGCTGCCAGTGCAGACGCCCAGCGCGGTGCAGGTGGTGGCGGTGACGTTGACCAGATCGCCCACGTCGGGCGAGCCACCCCGGTCGGTGAGCCGGGCGGTGTCGAAGGTCTTCGGCTTGGGCGTGCCCACGTTGGTCTCGTCGAACACGCGCGTGCCGCCGTAGACCCAGATGCCGAAGTAGCGATCCTTGCCGTTGGCGTTGGCGTAAGCGGTGTCAATCTTGAACGGGAGATCGCCCAACTTCTGGGTAAACGACCCGTTGGGACGACAGTTGAAACCGAAGCCCGACTCGCTGCCGCAGCTGAATCGGCCATCGTTGAGCGAGCCGTAGTCCTTGTCGCCACCCGTGTCTTGCTTGCACTGGTTGAACACATACCGCTCGTGATTCAGCTCAGCGTTGTCCTGACAGTAGGTGCGCGACTCGGTGTTGGGGGTCTCCATGCGCTCGGGGCCGATGGTGTTCATCCTGCGCCGCTTCCACCAGTTCTGCTGGCCCTCCAGTTCCGTTGGTACAGGCAGGGTGGCGGCGCGCTCGATGTCGAGGTCGAGCTCCACTTCGTCACAGCCATACTTGGCGCAGGCCATCGGGTTGTCCCAACGGCAGTTACCTGAGTAGGGCTCGAGCAGGGCGTAGCGATTGCCGGTGCCCACCAGGGCGCGCATGGCCAGGGTGGCCGGGTCGACTGCGACCGAGGTCAGGTAGAAGAACGGCTGCACGTTGCGGATGTCTTTGTAGTTGCCGGTGTAGGCGGCGGCCTTGTCTTGCTCGAAGGCGCGGGCCATCGACCAGTTGCGCACGATTCCCGCGCCGCCAGAGCGCGCCAGGTAGGGGACCGAGCTGCCGAGGGAGCCCAGAGATTCATTGGTGCCCGAGGTGGCGGTGTCGGTCACCACCTCACCGGGGGTGAGGAAGCGGGCGACCCAAAGCTGGCCCACCGTGTCGCCCACCACCGCCGTGTCGAAGAACCCATCTTGGCGGACGTCGGCGTTGGCGCCGTAGTCCACCATGGCGATGGGCGCGGTGAAGCTGCCCGACATGGCCCCCAGCGGGGCGAGCTGGGTGTTGGAGACATTGGCGACGGTCGCGTCGAGCTCAGCCTTCCAATAGAGGTTGTCTTCGCGGCCGTTCACCAGGCCCCAGTACGCGTCGACCATGTAGATGCCGCGGCCGCGGTTGAGCCCAGGCGCCCAGCCACCCGCCAGCATCGTCACCCAGGTTTCCCGGGTGTCCACGGCACCCGCACCGAGATCGCGGCTCACCTTACCCGTGCCGCTGTACTTGAGCAGCACCGGCCCGATGGGCGGCGGCTTGGGGCTCAAGGTGAAGAGCGCCTTGCCCATCTTGGAGGACTCCGCCGTTCCGGGCTGGGGGAAGATCCACCGGAATGGCCGGGGGCCCCCCGTGGCCACCGGGTTACCGATGGTACCGGAGGTGTTGGTGTCGGTGGTCCAGATCAGCTCGAGCGCGAAGTAGTGCTGCCCGCCGCGCCCCTCGGCCGCCACCACCATGGTGTGGTACTCGTCCCACTGCTTTTTGCCGTCGACGCTGACCGAGCCGCTCCCGTCGGCCCAGATGTCGCGCACCATCAAGTCACCGTCGACGAAGTATTCGTGACCACTGACCACCATGTCTTGCAGTTTGGGCATCAGGTCGGGGGGAATGAAGGCGTACTCCTCGTCGCCCGTGCCCTGATCCCAGTCGGCGCTCCAGGCCACGCCTGAGCAGGCCTTGGTCGAGGCCTTGACCTTGCCGTTGTTGAAGACGTGCAGCATGCCCCCGTTGCTGCCCACCACCACCAGGCGGTCGCGGGCCCGGTTCCTGGCGCGGAAGATGTCATAGGGGTTATTCCACACGATGGCGACGTTCGCGGCGTCTTTGCAAAGCGGGTCTGAGTAGGTGCTGCTGAGGTCCAGCGGGGTGGCCGTGGTGGGCAGCGACTCGGCGTAGAGGGTCTTGGTGCACTGGGTGGACAGGCCCAGGTCGCACAGAAAGCGCTCTGAGGGCGGCTCCACCACCACGGGTGAGGAGTGGAAAATGTCGGCCATCACCGAGAAGCGGGTCTCGAGGCGGTCGCCGTCGCCGTCTTCGTCGCCCAGGTCGCGGCCCCGCACGTAGTCGATGACCACCTTGGCGCAGAGCTCCCAGCGCGCGGCGTCGGTGGTGGGCGTGGGCATACCCACCGCGGTGGCGGCAGTAGCCTGGTCCAGGTTCAGCTTGTCGAGCATCGCGCCCGCATTGGTGCCGTTGGGGCAGGTGGCCTTGCCCAGGCCCAGGGTGTGAATGAGCGTGCTCCAGTTGGCCTTCTTGAACTCCACCATGCCGTCCTGGTGGGTGAAGCTGGCGCGCCCGTCGGCGCGGTCGACGACTGTCCAGATGCGCCGGTTGTCCCAGCCCATCGTTTTGATCCGCTGGGAGACTTCCCAATAGGGATTGGCGTCCGTGATGCCCGCATCCAGATTGGTGTACGAGACGGCCTTCTTGAAGAAGCCCTCCTCAGACTCGACGATGACGTCGTTGTCTTTGTCGACGACGAACACGTCGCTCTTGTCGCCGTCGAGGTTGAAGTCGAGCTCTTCGACGAATTCGTTGCGCTGGGCAAAGCGGTAGAGTTCTCCCGTCCACGGGGCGTTGCGCTGCGGGTACATTCGGGGGACCAGTTGGGTCAGCTGCAGTTGTCCCGTCTGAATCGAGGTGACTGCCGAGGTGGCGAAGGTCTGCCCGCGGCTGGCGATGTCGTCGAGCGCATCGAGCACCGCCTGCTTGATCGCTTCGTTGTTGGTGGTGGTGAAGTAGAGCCCGCCGCCCTGCTTGGCGACGCTGCGCAGCAGCTCTGAGGTGCCTGGGAG
This sequence comes from Archangium sp., assembly GCA_043773025.1. Lineage (GTDB taxonomy): Bacteria > Myxococcota > Myxococcia > Myxococcales > Myxococcaceae > Archangium_A. The sequence goes on along the minus strand of JAYVFP010000251.1, from coordinate 6,209 downwards.
GCCGGGGTTGATGTTGATGACGTACGAAGAAATGCGCTGCTTGCCACCGTAGTCGCTGCGGAAGTCGTTGCGGTTGAGCCAGCCTGCGATCTCATCTGACTTCGAGTCACAGCGGTTGGGCAGCACCGTGGGGTTGCAGGAGGTGGCGGCCGCGCCACTGATGGTGGTGGCGAACGAGGGCAGGGTGAGGTCGAGGTCTTTGGTCTGGTCGATGGTCGAGCCGTTGATGAAGATGATTGCCGAGAACACGCAGCCGTCGCAGATGGCCTTCTGGTTGGCGCCACCCTTCTCTTCGAACTTGCTGCTGCTGGGCCAGAGGCTGGAGGACCCGGGAAAGGCATCGGGCGCGGCGCCGCTGCCGTTTCGGAACGCGACGCCCGCCGAGTAAAGAAGGGTGGCAGCCAGGTTGTCGCCCGAGAAGTTTGCGTCTCCCGAGATGCCGTTCAAGATGCTGTTGCGCTGAGAGACGGTCGCGCCGTCGGTGAACTTGCCAGAGCTGTAGGCCTTGCCGCAGGAGGGCCAGAAATAGTACGGCTGGCTCCAGTTCTTGCCGCCGCCCCACTCATCCTTCCACTTGGACGAGGTGATGATGCTGAAGCGCACGGCCTGGACATCGCGGATCAAATGGGTGACCACGCTGAACAGGCCCGTGTAGGCCGGGCCCTGGTAGTTGAGCGCGTTGCCCACGGCGATCGTGGTGCCCGCGGTGCCGTCGATGGTGCCCCGGTAGTACCCCTTCGTTTGCAAACAGGTATTGCAGCCCGTGAGGTTCGTCGACACGGCGCAGGCGAGCGCGGTACCAACAAGCCCACCCAGAATGCCCCCGCCGACCTTGGGCCAGCCTAAGGGCTGCGTGGGGTTGGAGTTGAAGTTGGTCCCGAAGTCGGCGTTGCCGGGGAGCTTGTAGACGTTGTCGATCATGAACCAAGACTTGATGTAGTCACCCTGGTTCGACGGCCACCCGATGGCGTCGGCCTTGCCCACGGGCGGCTCGTATGACTTGGTCGCGACGTAGCCGTTCTCGAAGTTGGCATCGCTGCAGCCATCGGCCGTGGGCAGCGGGGTGGGCCAGGTGATCAACCCCGCCGAGGTGTCCAGCACCAGCATCACGTTGGGCGCACCCGAGGGGCGCGAGAAGAAGCGCTCGTCGCTGCCGGTGGTCGGGTTGAGCAAGCTGTCGCCGCGCGAGGTTGACTGCACCGCGCAGGAGCCGCCCGTCTGAGTGGTGGCGGGCGTACCGGTCTGCCCGAAGAGAGACAACGTCAGCAGGGTCGTGAGCATGGTCATCACCTTTTAGATTCCGTACCGGAAGGAGAACTCGAGCTCGCTGGCGCGCGTGCTGCCAGGCTCGATGCAACGCACCACCACGCGATAATACTGACCGCCCAACGTGCCGGGCCCCAGCGAGTTGGCCACGTCACGCACCTGCTTGCGGGCCGCGCCCACGGAGAGCGGGGCGACGCTGACGATGGTGGCCGCCCTGGCCACCGTGCCCACGTGGCCGGTGGCGATCACCGAGCGCTTCGAGGCGATGTCGTTGTCGGGAAGAATGCGCTCGAACTGCACCGTGGTGTCAGCCGGGTTGAGCTCGCTGGTGGTGGGCGAGAGCGGGTTGACTGGCAGTTGCGCCATCAGGTATCGCCGGGCCACTTCGGCACAGGACGCCATCTGGTCTCCGCGGTTCTTCATCATCGCGGCGTCGTGATTGCCGCCGGTGAACTTGATCGCCGCGACCACCAGCAAGGTGAGCACGGCCACGGAGACCAGCACCACGATAAGGGCGTTGCCTCGACGCGAAGGGTGGTTCATTTCAGCCTCCATTGAAGTTGCCCTCGCCGGCAGTGGTGCGCAGGTCGGGAGTAAAAGTGCTCCGGGTCAACATGTTCGCCACCCGGATGGTGGTGGTCACCGGGAGCCGGTTGAAGCCGTCGGGCACCGGCGCGGCCCGGACGTAGTTCTCGAAAGACATCGGCGTGGAGAAAATGGTGCGCTCGCGGCTGGCCCGCTGAGAGCGCACCACCAGGTTCGCCCTGACCTGCCGGATGTTGGCTGGGTGGCGGTTGTACCGCAAGACGTCGTCGTAGCTGGTGGTGAACAGCGGGGGCGAGGCGGCCAGGTCAGGCAGGGCGTTGGCCGCCGTCTCGGTCGCCACGTCGAGCAAGATGGAGTTGCTGTTGCCCGCCGCATCGATGGCGGCGTTGCCCGCGCAGCACGGGCTGCGAAAGGCCCCCGTCCCTGCGACCTGATCTGCCGGGCGGTTCATCACGTAGGCCACCTGAAAGTCCTCCACGTCGGCAGCGATGGGGTCGTAGTTGAGGTTGGCTGCGTCGGGTTGCACCACCGTGCCGGTGGCGTCCCGAATCTGCCGGTAGGCGACCAGGAAGGGGCGACCGCCGATGTTACGAATGCGCACCCTCCGCTCCTGCAAGATGGCCACGTAGGCCGCAGACACCCCGGTGGTGACGGACAGGCAAGGGGCGCTGTTGGCGGCGAAAGGGGCCGTGACCGCCGTCACGGCGCCGCTGGTCAGGCCGGCGGCATAGTCCGCGTTTAACTGGAACACCGCGTAGTCGATGCCCCCATTGCACATGACAATGAAGCGCTGCCCCGCGAGGAAGTTGACCCCGAAGGAGCTGGTCAGGCTCAGCGTACCGCCGCTCACCCCGCCCCGGCGCAGCCAGTTCGGGTCGCGGTAGCGGTAGGCGAGATCGTCGGTGACCACGGGCACGCCATTGAAGGTGGCCACCGCGCCGTTGTCCTTCACCAGCGCCCCGGCCACGTTGAAGTCGAAGGCGAAGCGGGGGTCGAGGCCGTAACCCGCCAGGCGCACGCTGCGCTCGAGGTAGGCGCTGCCGGCCCGGCTGCCCTCGATGGTCGTCTTGGTGCGAGAGATGTTCTCGTAGCTCCGCTGCACCGCGATGAAGACGGCCACCACGGCTGTCATCACCAACGACATGATCAGCATGGAGACCAACATCTCGACCAGGGTGAAGCCTTGCTTGGAGCGCGTCATCTCAAAACCCCGCGTAGCTGGTGGGTTGGGACAGGTTGACCGTGCGGCGCAAGAAGCGGCGGCGACCGGCATCCATGAACGAGACCACGGTGGTGACCTGCACGGTCTTGGAGGCAGTGCTGTCGTCGAAGATCACCGCCACCCGCTTGTAACCGCCTCTGCTCGAGACGAACCGGGCGGTGAAGTCGTAGCCGGGCACGATCTTGCGCGCGGCGACCACCGAGGCATCCGCTTCGTAGGCGTCGATGTCGACCACGCACGGGGTGGTGGCGATGGGCGAGCTGGCGCAGTTGCCACCCGAGCACCGGGTCATGCCCGCGCTGATGTTCGTCCACGCATCGACCCCCCCCGCGTAGGAAAGAATGTCGGCGGCGCTGCTGCAGCGGCTGAAGAACCCGCTCGTCTCCTTGAGCTGGCGCACGTCGTAGCGCAACAGCCCGTTGGCCAACTGGTTCGAGATGGTCGAAGCTTCCGTGATGCGCCCGGCGCTCGCGTTCTGCGCGCTGCTCACCATCACCGCCTGCAGCACCCCGGTGACCCCGATGACCAGAATGACCGCGGCCACCAGACCCTCGAGCAGCGTTTGTCCGCGGCGCTTCACTGGAACACCCCCGCGTACCCGGTGGCAGCGGCGATGCCGAAGAGCGTCACCTGATTGGAGGAGCTCACCCCCTGGATCGAGAACCCCACGGTGCTCGAGAACTGGGCGTTGCCGTCTTTGTCGACGAAGCGCACCGCGCCGTCACCGTTGAATATCATCGCGCCGCGCCGCGCCACGCCGGTGCCGGTGCAGAAGCTGCAGTCCTTGGTGACGCTCCCGGCATTGAGCCCGGTGGTCGCGGTGCCGAAAGGCTCGCCCCACTTCACGGTGGTATCGGTGGTGTTGCCGAAGCGCACGTTCTTGGTGGCCGCGTTGTCGAAGTACGTCGAGTCGATCAGCCTGTCGTTGCTGTCTGCCGCGGCGTTGACCTTGGCGGGGGGCAGAAAGGTGGCGTAGTTGCACAGCGTGCCCGTGGCCCCGGTGCAGTCGAGGGTGCCCGCTGCGCCGAAGTTCGTGTCGCCGTCGTCGTAGAGAAACCAGGCGCCGTTCCCCGCGGTGGCGGTGTCGGTGCCGCGGTTCGGGTAGATGATCAGCCACACGTCGGAGCCACGCTCCATGGCCCTGCCCTTGGCCAGACCGATGGCGCCCGAGAGGTCGGCCGCCGCGTTGCGCGGGGCAGTGCGACCTCGACCCGCTTCCATGGTGGTGATGGAAAGGGACGCGAGGATGCCGATGATGGCCACGACGACCATCGTTTCGAGCAGGGTGAAGCCATGTTTGCGCAAGGGCGTACTCCAGTCACCCCGAAGGAGGGCGTGGGCCACCTAAGCAGCGCGTGTGCCCGCCGCAATTCCAAGGGTTTTAGCCCGTTGAAGCCGCGCTTGCGCCCGGATCAACTGCGGAGCGCACCCTTTGCTATGCACCTTTTGCGAGGTGGAAGCCCTGGATCGTGTGCAGAGGTGCGACCCTCACCTTCCTCGGGCCCGCAGCCTCAGCGACGCCGACCCGCTGCTGAAGTCGACACCTCGAAGGCTCAGTCGCGGAACACCATGCGGCAAGACGTGGTGGCGTCGGAATAGGTGCAGCCGCGGCAGTTCAACAACCCGAAGCCCGCCTGAGCGTCGACGCGCTCGTTGTTGGTTCCCGTCGCCGTCTCGGCGTCGCCGAAATAGCAATCCCACGCAGCGACCTCGTTGACCCCCCCGCTGTTGTCGTAGCCATCGACATCGCCGCCATTGAGTTCGAGGCGCCAGGTGGTGCTCCCGCCCTGGTAGAGGAACAACGTGCCCGAGCGGCTCGCGACCCGGTTGTCGCCGAGAAAGTTCACCATCGAGAGCGTGAAAGGGCAGCCGTCGAGGTCGCCGCACAGGCGGGTGATGGCGCTCTGGTCGATGCGCACCACGCTGCCCACGTCGGCCACGCGCGCCTCGACTACGAAGCGATCGAGCGAGACCTCATACGGCGTCGGGGCGCCGGGGCCTGATTGGTATTGCCCCCGCGCGATGAGCTCACCGCTGGGCAACAGCTTCATGACCGTCGTGCCGCCACCTGGGTTGAAGATGCCATCGTTGTGAACGCCGCCGGTGTACCAGGCGAAGTTTACGTCGCTGCGCGCGTACAGCGTCGAGTTCTGAACGCCCAGGCCGTAGTTCGCGCCCCAGAGGTTCACCATCTGGCGCGTCGTGCTGCCGAAGCCGAGCGTGCCCGTGATGGAAGGGTTGCCCACCAGGTTCACGGTGCCAGGGCCGCCATCGGGGGTTGACACGGTGAGCGAGCCGTTGACGACCACGTTGCTGCTGCCGAGCGGGCCGACCTTCTGCTGCACCCACGTCGCGAGCTGCTGGAAGTTGCCGTTGACCTGCTGCGCGAGGGCCGGGGCGTCGGGGCAAAAGGTGACCATCGGCGAGGGCAACGTCTGCGGGCAGGCCTGCGCCCACGCATCACCCGAGAGAAAGTAGGTGCCCAGCGCGAGCGCCATGGCAAGACCGGCGACGACCTGCACCCGGGTCTTCGCGCTGCGCTGCTCGGCGTCAGCTGAAGTGGCCTCGTACATCGCGCGCCACAGCTCGAGCTCGGCGACGGGAACTCCGGTGTCTGCCGAAAGCTCGGCCAGAGAACGGCCCGTGCGGAGGGCCTCGGTCAGCAGTCGAACGCGTTGTTCCTGGTTCGGGTCCATTTGCGGCACGTATCACGGGGTCTGCGCAAAAGGCGTGCCCCCCTCGCCAGCCGGGGCTCCACGCCGGCGATCCTCGGGTTGGTATGGGGGTGCGACCGGCACAGGCCAGGCTGGGCGGAAACGCTGACCACGCTCGTCAAACCCTGACTGCAGCGAACCTCAGCTGTGGGCCAATTACGCACCACACGTCGGCGCACCTGGCGCTGTAGGCTTCAAAGTTCATGAACCACCTCAAGCTTTGTGCGCTCGCGTTCTGCGTCGTGATCTCGAGCTGTCAGTGCGGCACTCCCTCGGTCCAGCCGGATCCTTTGACCGGTGGTGGGGACGGCGGCGGCACCGCGACGGGCGGCGGCACTGCGACGGGCGGCGGCACTGCAACGGGCGGCGGCACCGCGACGGGCGGCGGCACCGCGACGGGCGGCGGTGACCCGACGGGCGGCGGCACTGCGACGGGCGGCGGTGACCCGACGGGCGGCGGC
>JAYVFP010000250.1:0-81202 GCA_043773025.1 Archangium sp. | reverse complement strand
ACCGTTCGCATCGAGCGGGTTGGCCGAAATAGAAATCACTCCAATCACCGGTCTCCCCGAGCGCAGTCGAGGGGGCACTTACCGCCCGAAGGCGAGGTCATCCCTCGACTCCGCTCGGGATGAACGGTGGGCGCTCCTTATTTCGAAAAAACCCTGCGAGCGCAGTCGAGATGCCACTTCTGCCTGGTGCAGCAAGTGACCGGGACCGGTGCCCCCGCGACCGGTGAACGGTGGGCGAGGCAGTTGCTTCGTTGGCTGGGTTGCCGGTACAGCGAGCCTCAGATGTTGCCCATCGGTCCCTACACCTTGAGAAACCGCTTCATCCTCGCGCCCATGGCGGGGGTCAGCGAGATGCCGTTTCGCGTGATCGCCTTCGAGCAGGGCGCCGCGCTCGCGCCCACCGAGCTCATCAGCGCGCAGGGCCTCTTTCGCATCAGCTCGCGCACGCTGCGCTACCTCCGCTACGACCCGAAGATCGAGAAGCCGTATTCGCTGCAGCTCTTCGGCGGCGAGCCAGACGTGATGGCGAGGGCCGCGGTGATCGCCAAGGAATACGGCGCGCAGATCATCGACATCAACATGGGCTGCCCCGTGAAGAAGGTCACCAAGACGGGCGCGGGCTCGGGCCTGCTGTGTGACTCCTCGCGCGCCGGTGAGATCGTGCGGCAGATCAAAGAGGCCACCGGGCTGCCGGTGACCGTGAAGATCCGCAGCGGCTGGGACGCCCATCAGAAGAACTTCCTGCACATGGCCGACGTGCTCGGGGCCGCGGGCTGTGCTGCGCTCGCAGTGCATGCGCGCACGCGTGCGCAGGGCTACTCGGGCAAGGCCGACTGGTCGGTGATAACCGATCTCAAGAAGCACGTGGGCAACGCGTTCCCCATCATCGGCAACGGCGACGTGAAGACGGTCGACGACGCCACGCGCATGCTGGAGACCACGGGCTGCGACTACGTGATGATCGGCCGCGGCGCGCTGGGCAATCCGTGGCTCTTCCGGCAACTGCTCGGCGGCGCGAAGCCCACCAACGCCGAGCGCATGGAACTCGTGCTGCGCCACTTCCGTCAGCACATGACCTTCTCAGCCGAAGCGCGCGTGCACCGCGAGCTCCTCCCGCCTGAACAGCGCGCGGCGAAGGATGAGCTGCAGGGTGTGCACAGCTTCCGCAGCCACCTGGGGTGGTACGCGCACGGCCTGCACGGAGCGTCGGTGTTCCGCGCCGCCATCAACCACGCCGACTCGAAGAAGGAAGTCGAAGACGCGCTCGAGAAGTTCTTCGTGGGCGCCTCGACCGACATGAGCGCCCCCGAGACCGAGCAAGAGCTCGACTACCGCACCGCGCTCGGCTGAATCGGTTCGAGCCGGCAGACCCCCGAGCGCAACGCGGGAAACCCACTGATGGGATCCCGCACCGAGTTCGAGATCAGCAAGTTGGGGTTCGCCTCGGCCCACCCGGCGGGCATCACGACGCACTCGGGGTGCACATCCTCCGTCACCACGCAGCGAATGGTGATCCGCCCGTGAGGAGAAACGAGGTCGACCCTGCTGCCGTCAGCGATCCCCACCCGAGGGTGAACGAGCAACTCAGCCTCTGACATGCGAGCCCTGACGCTGGGGCTCTGCGCAAACTGAGAATTGATGCGAGCGCGCGCCCGGGGCCCGGTCACCAATCGCAGGGGAAACTCGGCCGAAGTCGACTCCGGTGGTGCACTCCACACAGGCAACGGCTCGAGCCCCGCATCCGCGAGCACGGTGCTGAAGAACTCCGCCTTGCCTGTCGGCGTTCCGAAATCGGTTCGTGCATCGGCGCGGGGTTTGGGTTGCATCGCCTCGTCGCGCATCCACTCCACCCGCGGCGCGCGCATGGCCTCGGCGAAGCTGTTCCACGCAAACCACTCACCCAGCCCACACGCACGAGCCAGCTCGGTGAGGATGGTGAAGTCGGGCTTCGCGCTGCCTTGCACGGGCACCAGGCCCTTGGCCGCGACTGAGGTCTCGTCGGCGTCGACGTCCGGAGACTCCGCGAAGGTGCACGCCGGCAACACCACGTCGCTGCGTTGCGCCGAGGCGCTGAAGAACGGGTCGACCGTCACCAGCAAGTCGAGCTTCTCGGCGGCCGCCTCCAACTCTTGCGTGCCCGACGAGGTGATGAGCGCGTTGCTACCCCAGAGAATCAGCGCACGAACGGGGTAGGGCGCATCACGGAGGATCGCCTCCGCCAGCAGCTCACCCTGCGCCTCTCGGTTGTAGCGATCGAACAGAGGAAAGCGTTCATGGCCGACGGTCTGCTCCGAGATGGGCGGTGGCGCCGGTTTCGGAGTCCTCATCCGGTACAGCGCAGGCAACATCTGCTCGTGAAAGTCAGGCGCGTTGGGCGTGACGAGCGAACGCGGGTCACTGCCTTCGAAGCGGCCGCACAGCACCTCGAGCGAAGTGATCGCGCGCACCGTCTGCACGCCGCTGGTGTGATGCTCTACACCCAGGCCCTGCCAGATGCCGATGGGTCCGTCGTCGAGGAGCATCTCCACCAGCCGCTCCAGCTTCGCGCGAGGCACCGACGTGAGCAGTTCGACGCGCGCGAGCGGGTACTCGGCTGCGAGCGACGCCAGTTGTTTCAGACCGTGCAGCTTCTCACCGAGCGCTTCACTCGGCGGACGTCGGTTCAGCACCTGATGAATCAGCCCCAGCGCCAGCGCGCCATCGGTGCCGGGCTTGACGCTCAGGTACAGCGTGGCTTCCTTCGCGAGCGTGGTGCGGACCGGATCGATCACCACCAGATTTCCGGTGCGCGCTTTGTCAGCCACCAGGTGGGCAAACGGCGGCGCGGTGACTGAGGGGTTGGCGCCCCACACCAGCAGCGTCTTCGTGCGCCGCAGGTCAGCCGAGTACTTGGAGCCGACGGTCAACGCCTGTCCCATGCGCACGCTCGCTTCACACAGGCTCGAGACGGTGGCGACGTTCGGGCTGCCGTACGCGCGCGCGAAGCGGTGGAGGAAATTCACCAGCGGGTGCCTGACGAACGGCCACCCGGTCTGAATCGCCAGCGCACGCGCGCCGTGCTGGGTCTTCACCGCCGAGAGCTTCTGCGCGATGTGCTGCAGCGCTTCCTCCCAGCTCACCTCGTGAAACGAATCGCCTCGGCGAATGAGCGGGTGTTGTACGCGGTCGTTGCTGTGCACCAACTCACGCAACGCGAAGCCGTGCTCGCACACGAAGCCGCGGGTCTTCGATTGCAGCGCGCCCTCTACCTTCACCAGTCGGCCGTCTTCCAACACGCACTCGATCCCGCAGCGCATGAGGCAGAAGCGGCAGGTGCCGGTGGTGCGTTCAGTGGTGGGCGTGCCGCGGCCACTCAGCGCGAGTCCTCCGACTCCGATTCCCACCGCGGCGAGAGGCGCCGCTTTGAAGAGCTCACGGCGCGTCCACTTCTTGCGCACCACGTGGCGAAGCGGCTCGCGGCTCATGAGCGCGGCTCGATGACGATGGCGCGCGCGGTGTCAGGGCACGCCTCTTCACACAGCCCGCAGCCCACGCACGCCTCGGGGTGAAACAGCGGGGCCTTCTGCGGGCCCACCACCTCCACCGCACGGTCGGGGTACGGGCACACCTGGTAGCAGAGCCGGCACACGCCCTGGCCTGTCCACGGCAGACACTGTGAGCGCGTGAGCTTCGGCACGCCCACCTTCACCTGCTCGGCCGCGAGCTTCACCAGCGCGTCGGTGGGGCAGACCAGCGTGCACTTCATGCAAAGCACGCAGGCGCGGTTCTCGAAGTCCAGATACGGCGTGGCCACGTCGAGCGAGAACGCCGAAGGAAAGCGGATGACCTTCGTGGGGCACACCTCGGCGCAACGAAAGCACCCGATGCAGGCCTCTTCGAACGCACCGGCAGGCAGCGCGCCCGGCGGGCGGAGCTTCTTCGGCACCGCGCGCACCCGCTTGGGAACCACCGCCAGCGTCACCGCCGCGGCCAACGCGCCCACCAACGCACGGCGGTTCATGGCCTTCTCCCGGGCACCTGGAGCGTCCACGACAACGCCTTCGTCGGGCACGAAGCGATGCACTTGCCGCAGCGCTCACACCCCGAGTCGAGCTCGTTCTGCATCGGCGACTGGCCGAGGTTGCAGACCACGTCACACACCGTGCAGTCGGTGCACTTCGAACGATCGTTGTGGACCTTGATCGGAGAGGCGGCCCCGATGGTGGAGAACATCGCCCCGCCCGGACACACCGAGCGGCAGAACCCCGCGCGCGAGACGAAGGTGTCGAAGAGAAAGGCCGCGAAGACCACGAAGGCCCCGGCGCCGAGCGAGCCGTAGAAGACGACCCGAAACGCTTCGCGGCCGATCACCGCGGGTGGGTAGACGAGCGGCACCACCTGCACGCCGAGCACGCTGCCCACCACCAGCACCCCCACCAACACCACGCGCGAAGTGACCCGCGGCAGCTTCACGTCAGCGGTCGGAAGTCCGAGTCGGGAGAGCAGCCAACGCGCTGCGTTCGAGGCGGCGAGCACGGGAAGGTAGGGACAGGCCCAGCCGCAAAAAAAGCGCCCCAGCAAGGCCACGAGCAACACACCGGGGAGGAGTGTCCACACCAGGTTCCAGCTGACCCCGCGCATCAGCGCCGTCGCGAGGCCCTCCAAAGGGTCGACCAACTCGAAGAATCCCACCCGGATTGAAGTGGGCGCGCCCAGGAATGCCGCGTCGTTGGCTTCGAGCGTGTGCAGGCGCCAGAGCGGCAGGCCGAAGGTGAGCAGCAGCGAGAGGCCCAGGAAGAGCTGCCGACCTCGTTGGTACGCCCGGTGGTGACGAAGGGTGATGTCGAAGGGCTGCAGGGTACGGCGCACGAAGTGCTGCATTGCGAACCTGGTGCCACCGCTTCTTGCGCTGAAATTCGCGCAAAGCCTGCGTGACCCACGTCACCGCTCGCCCCGAGAGCAGTCGAGGGGCCACTTGCTGCGCGAGGCGGAAGTGCTCCTTCGACTTCGCTCAGGAGGACCGGTTGTTCTTCGGAAAGAAATCGAAGGTGAAGCCGGTCCTCTGCTCGGGAGGACCGGGGCCTCTTTCTCTCAACCCTGAGTCAGCGCGTGCCGTGACCCAGCCGAGCGCGACGCTTGCCCTCAGGCCTACTGCCGCGCGAGTCGCCGGGCTTCTGCAGCCACTCAATTTCCCGCTGCAGCTCGAGCCAGCTCTCGAAGCGTTCTTCTTCCAGCGTGCCGTCTTCCAGCGCCGCCTTCACCGTGCAGCCCGGCTCAGCCAGGTGCCGGCAGTCGCCGAACTTGCAGCTCTTCGCCAGCAGCTCGATGTCATCGAAGGTCTTCGCGAGCCCCCCTTCGGCCGCCCACATCTGCACTTCGCGCAGGCCGGGCGTATCGATGATGGCGCCGCCACCGGGCAGCACGATCAGCTCGCGTTTGGTGGTGGTGTGCCGGCCGCGGCCGTCGTCTTTCAGCTCACCGGTGGTCATCACCTCGGCGCCCACCAGACGATTGACCAGCGTCGACTTCCCCACGCCTGACGAGCCGAGCAGCGCCACGGTCTTGCCGGGACCGATGTATTGGCGCAACGAGTCCATGCCGGCGCCGGTGATCGCGCTCATCGTGTAGATCGCCGCGCCGCGCGTGATGTCTTTGACCACCTCGAGATCGGTCGCGAGATCCTGCGCGAGGTCACTCTTGTTGAGCACCACCACCGGGGTGGCCTTGCTCTGCCAGGCGAGCGTCATGAAGCGCTCGAGCCTGCGCAGGTTGAAGTCGCGATCGAGCCCCATCACCACCAGCACGGTGTCGATGTTGGTGCCCAGCACCTGCGGCGTGGCGTTCTCTCCGGCCACCTTGCGTACGAAAGCCGAGCGCCGCGGCAACACCGCATTGACCAGCGCCTCGCCCGCTTCCGGAATCCGCGCGGCCACCCAGTCGCCGACCGCAGGCAAATCACTCTGGTCGTGCGCCTTGTGGAGCATGCGCCCACCGGTGCGCGCCCAGTGTTCACCGCGGTGCGAGAGCACCTTGAGCTGCTTGCGGTACACCAGAATCACGCGCGCGGGCTCCAGGCCCTTGAGCGTATAGGGCTTCATCGCAGCGTCGAAGTCGGGGCCCCAGCCTTGACCTGCTTTCCAGTCACTCACGGCAAGCTCGAGGACGGAGAAGGTGCTTCATGCCGACGGATAGTCAGTCATCCGGTTCTGCTCGGGATCCCAGACCTTCAGCGCGAAGCAGGCCGCGATGTCTTTGGGCGCGAGCGTGGTCTTGCCCGGGTTCTGCAGCTCGGGGATGGCCTCCATCGCTTCGGGCAGGCGGTAGAACGGAATGGCCGCGTTCAAGTGGTGCACGTGGTGGAAACCGATGTTCGCCGTGAACCAGTTCATCACCGGGCCCATCTGCAGGTAGCTCGACGACTCGAGCGCTGCCTTGGAGAACGTCCAGTCTTGCCGGCTGGCGATGTGGCCCTTGGGGAAGTTGTGCTGCGCGTAGAAGAGGTAAGCCCCGCTCATCGCCGCCAGCCACATGGGGATGAGCCAGCCGAACACCCAGAGGTCCGGGCGGCCGAGCATGAAGGCCGCCACGCCGCTGCCGTAACACATGGCCAACGAGAGCAGCCCCGCCCAGTGTTTCGCCGGAGAGCGCACGAACGGTTTGACCGCCATGCCGAGGCTGAAGACGGTGAAGACCGAGAGGAACATGTTCAGCGGGCTGCGAATGACGCGGTAGCCGAACTTCTGCAGCGGCGAGAGATCCTTCCACATGGCGGCGGTCACCACCGGGTAGCTGCCGATGTGCGAGCCGACGATCTTCGCCGTGTGCGCGTGGTGGTAGTTGTGCGTCTCGCGCCACACGCTGGGAGGCACCAGGATCGCGTTGCCGAAGAGGAAGAACACGCCTTGCGCGACCTTCGACTGACGCAGCAGCGCGCCGTGCTGAAAATCGTGGAACAGGCAGAACACGCGCACGATGGTGAGGCCTTCCACCAGCGAGAACGCCAGCCGCAGGGGCCACCAGGGCGAGAACATCGCACCGGCCGCAAGCCCCGCGAGGATGGCGAAGCTGCTCGAGGTGAGCGCCCAGCTCTTGCCGCGGTTCTCTTCGGTGAAGGAACGGGTGGCCAGCAGAAGCTCCTTTTCGGAACGCTGGCTCGATACGGGTGCTTCGGCGATGGCGATTGCGGTGCTCATACTCCCCTGGGCCGTAGCACAACCTCGCGACGGCGCCCAAGCAACGCCGGGGAGGTCCCGCTCGGAAGATTCTGTGGTGAAGAAGGGCCGCTTTACCTCGCCTCGAACACGCCGAGCGGGTTCAGGTCACGTTGTCCCAGATGTAACCCTCGGCATCGAGCGCGTGATCGGCCAGCGACTTGACGTACTCGTCGTCGTTGTCGTCGATCTGGCTCAAGTTCAGGCGAACGCGCTGACGCACCTGGCCTGTGAGCACCTGGAGAATCTCGAGCTCCTTGGTGACCGCCGCGGCGCCCTTCTCGGTGACCGCGGTGCTGACGCGCGCCATCGTGCAGGACAACACGAAGAGGTCGATCATCATGTCGGCCATGCGGCGGCTGGCGAACTGCTTGCCGATGATGTTCTTGCCGTGCTTGCGCAAAATGCGGTCGACCGAGGTGGCCAGATCGCGCGTGAGGTCCTGGAAGATGGCCTGCTCTTTGTGCAGCGCCGGGTGCAGCTTGGTGAACATCGCCTTGTCGCGCTTCACGTAGGTGGTGGCCAGCGACGCGCGGCGGCGGGCGTAATCAGAGATGACGCCGAAGCCCTTGATGGGGTTGTCGAAGATGCCCTTGAGCGAGCTGGCCAGTTCCTTGAGTTCGCTGCCGACTTCGTTCATCGCGGTCAGCGCGATGAAGAGCCGCAAGATGTCGTTGGTGCCCTCGAAGATGCGGTTGATGCGCGCGTCACGCAGCGCCCGCTCGTAGGGGAACTCACGCATGAAGCCGTTGCCGCCGGCGATCTGCAGCGCCTCGTCGATGGTGCGCCACATCGCCTCGCTGCCGTACACCTTGGTGATGGCCGCCTCGACCGCGTACTCCTCGTGACCTGAGTCGATGAAGTGGTTCACCATGTTGACCGCTGATTCCGTCGCGTAGCAATCGACCACCATGTTGCCGAGCTTCTGCTTGATGAGGCCGTACTCGGCGATGGGCTTACCGAACTGCACGCGCTCCTTGGCCTGCTTGGTGGCCAGCCCGATCATCTTCTTCATCGCGCCCACCGAGCCGCCGCCCAGGCCCGTGCGGCCCGAGTTGAGGATCTTCATCGCCACCTTGAAGCCCTTGCCGACCTCACCCAGCACGTGGCTCTTCGGCACGCGCACGTTCTCGAGGATGACGGTGGTGGTGTTCGACGCGCGCAGGCCCATCTTGTCTTCGTGGGGGCCGGTGCTGACGCCTTCCATGTCGCGGGTCACCACGAAGGCCGTCATGTGGCCGCGCTCGGCCTGGCCGCCGGTCTTGGCGAACACCGTAAAGAACTGAGCGATGCCGCCGTTGGTGATCCACAGCTTGTTGCCGTTGAGCACGTAGTGATCGCCGTCGAGCACCGCGGTGGTCTTGATGCTGGCCGCATCGGAGCCCGCGCCCGGCTCGGTCAAACAGAACGCCGCGATCATCTCGCCGGTGGCCAGCTTCGGGCACCACTTGGCCTTCTGCTCATCGGTGCCGAACAGCAACAGGCCGCGCATGCCGATCGACGAGTGCGCGCCGACGGTCACGGCCACCGAGCCGTCGTACTGCGCCAGCTCCTGCAGGGTGCGTGAGTACGCCGTGGTGGAGAGCGCCATGCCCCCGTGCGCCTCGGGAATGAGCAGGCTGAACAAGCCGAACTGCTTCATCTCTTCGAGGAAGGAGTCGGGCATCTCGCCCTTGGCGTCCCACTCCCGGAAGTCTTTCTCGTGCGGCTTGAGCAGTTGCTCGATCGACCCGCGGATGTTCTTGAACACCTCCTGATCGGTGTCCTTCATCTTCGGGTACGGGAGGATCTGGTCTTCCTCGATGGAGCCGAAACAGAGCTGCGAGATGAACGACGGGGCGTTGTTGGTAGCCATGAGGCGACGAGGGTAACGCAGCGCGCCTGGGCTCGCACCCAATGCGTTACATGCCGCGCAGCACGTCGTCGGCGAAGCCTTCCCCGCGCACGAAGGCGGTGAGCAGGCGCTCGATGCTCTTGAAATCGACCGAGCGACCGACGGCGACCAGCGCTTCGGCCCACAGCTTCTTCTCGCGGGCGCTGAGCTTTCCATCGACCACGCAGGCCACCGCGAGCACCTGCAAGCTGACCTTCAGCTCGGTGAGCTCGAGGTTCTTCAGGTTCGACAAGAACAGGCCCACGTCGTCGAGCTCGTTCTTGCCGGTCTCGCCCGCGTGCCGGGCCACCGCGCTGAGCAACCGCACCAGGTTGGGGTGGAGATCTTGCGTGCGCACGATCGCGCTGGCCACCGCGCGCAGCGCAGAGAGCTTTCCCTGCTCGGACAGCGCGTGCGCGTCGTCGAAGATCGCACCCACCAGCTCTTCGATGGCGCTGGGCCCCATCGCGCGAATGCGGGCTTCCCGCAGCACCATCCACATCACGATGCCGTTCCACAGCGCGGTCACCGGCAGCGCGACGAAGGGCACCAGGCCTCGCAGCGCCACCCGGCTGAGCACCCGGCGAATGAGCAGCTTGGCGACGAAGTTGGTCACCCCGACCTTCGCTTTGTAGGCGAGCGAGATGAGCAGCAGCCGCCACTTCTTGGCTTCACGGTGCGGGTTGACGCCCACCTTCGAGTCGACGGGGTTGGGCAATTCGAGCGCAGCGCGGGCCAGCGCGTCGATCAACGCCTCGTCACTCGACCTGCGATCTTTGCCGAACAGCTCGATGCCGGCGACGCGCGCGAGCTCATGCACCGAGCGCAGCGTCTCCCAATAGATGAAGGCGATCTCGGCGATCGAGGCGATCACGGTGACCACGCCCATCAGCGACCAATACGCGACAGGGTCGTTGACGAACTCGTGGTCTGCGAACACCTCGGCGGCCGCACACGCTCCACCCGACAACGCCCCTGCCAGCGCAGCGCGAGCGATCGCCCCGAATTCAACCCGACGCAGCGCGCGTTGTTCTTTTCCGTTCAGCACGTGCAGCGCGTCACCCGAAGCGACCGGCTTCATCGTCGACGAACGCGACTCGAAGTAGCGGCGACCCACGCGGGCCATCAGGGGAGGCTGGGCCTCACTCACGGAGCGCGCATTCTCCGCACCTGCAACACGATGATGCCCACCGCGGCGAGGCCGAAGATGACCGGCGAGACGTTCGAGGCCATCACCCAGTTGGGATCATCGGTGATCAACTTCGCGGTGCCGGCGAGGTACTCCGCCCGGGTGCCCACGTGTTTGTACTGATCGAGGGTGATGAAGAGGAAGAGCACGAACCCCAGAAGGGCCCCCGCGAAGGCGAGCCAGGCCAGGGCTGTCTGTTTGGCGTGCACCAACGCCGCCACGCTCAGGCCGCCGATTCCGCCCCACGCCGCGCACACGAACACGAAGAGCGCGAAGAGCGGCACCAGCGGCAGCGACGAGGTGTCCATCGCGTAGAAGAACATCCAGTCGGTGCGGAAGAAGAAGTGCCAGCCGACTGAGACCGCGTAGACCAGGCCCCAGAGAAAGGAGAGCTGCCCCACGCGCCAGACTTCCTCGACGCCCTTGGTCTTCACCAGCTTCATCGAGATGAGCGCGAGAAGGGCGCCGCCGAACAAGGTGGTCGGCGGGTCGATCAAAACGGTGGCGAGCATCATGCTGCTGACTTCTGCTCTGCCGGCGCCGGGGGCGTCAATCGCCGCGTGGTGGCGACGGTGCGGTAGTAGTCACAGGCCGCGGTCCACTGGCGCTCCATGGTGGCTCGATCCACCCGATACAGGCCGAACCGCGGGCCCCACGCCTCGAGCCACTCGAAGTTGTCCATCAACGACCAGTGCAAATACGAGCGCACGTCGACGCCGTCGGCGCGGGCCAGCAGCAGCTCGCGCCAGTGTTCGTAGAGATACTGGGGCCGCCGCAAACCGGTGCGATCGTCGAGACCGTTCTCGGTGATCCACACCGGGCGGTCGTAGCGCTTGAGCTGGCGGAGCATCTGGCCAAAGCCTTCGGGGTACCACTCCCAGCCGATGTCGGTCAGTCCGCGCGCGTGTTGATCGCGAAACTCGAACTCCACGAAGGGGGCTTTGGTCACGAAGCGCAGGTGCGCGCGCGTGTAGTAGTTGAGCCCGGTGAACTCGGTCGACTTCGCGGCCCCGTCGATCTTCTCGCGGCCCGCCGTGAAGCCCGGCATCTGCAGCTTGAGCACTCCGGTGGCGAGCGTCTCCAGGAAGGCGTGGTTGTAGTTGCCCCCGGCCAGCCGCGAGAGCGCCTGATCGAGTGGGTGCCACCGCCGCGTGGGCGCGAAGAGAAGCATGTTCTGCGCGATGCCGATCTCCATGGGCCCGCACCGCTCGAGCAGGGCCTGCCGGGCGATCACGTGCGCGCGCACCATGTTCGCCATCGCCGCGAACGCCTTGCGGCCATCCGCCACGCCTGGGGGCATCGCGCCCGCCAGGTAGCCGCCGAGCAACAACACGTTGGGCTCGTTGAGCGTGGTCACCGCGACGTTGAGCCCCGAGACCAGCTCAGCGCACTTGTCGGCGAACCGCTTCCACGCGACCAGCGACGACGGCTCATGCCACGGCGTCTCGACGTGAAACCATTTGGGGTGCGTGAAGTGGAGCAGGGTGACCACCGGCCGAATGCCCGCCTTCACCAGCGCTTCGAGCCGCGCGCGATAGCCTGCCCACGCCGCGTCATCCCACGTTCCCCGCCTCGGCTCGACGCGCGCCCACTCGATGCTCAAGCGGTAGGCGGTCGCGCCCAGCTTCTCGATCAACGGCACGTCGTCGAAGAAGCGCTCCCAGTGTTCCACTGAGTTTCCGCAGCGCGCGTCGGCTTCCTTGCACTTGCCCGCGCGCTCCCAGTCGCTCCAGTCGTTCTCGATGCCGCCTTCCACCTGGTAGGCCGAGGTGGCCACGCCGAAGGTGAAGTCGGAAGGGAACTCGAGCACCGCAGTCACTTCGCGCGCTCGATCGTGTGCAGCACGCGCATCGCTGCGCAGGCCGCGCCGTAGCCGTTGTCGATGTTGAGGGTGACCACGCCGGGCGAGCAGCTCGAGAGCATCGAGTGGAGCGCGGTGTGACCACCTTCGGCCACGCCGTAGCCGGTTGAGGTGGGCACGCCGATGATCACACCGCCGAAGAGTCCGCCCACCACGGTGGGGAGCGCCGCATCCATTCCGGCCACCACGATGGCGATGCTGTGTTCGCGGATCGCCTCGAGCCGGTTGAGCAAGCGCCACAGGCCCGCCACGCCCACGTCAGCGAAGAGCGTCGAGGGAACGCCCGACCAGCCCAGGGTGCGCTGGATCTCCCGGGTCACGTGCGCGTCAGAGGTGCCCGCCGCCAGTACGGCGATGCGCGTGGGGCCCGTCTCGGGCTTGGGCTTTCCGAAGTACGCGGTGCGCGAGAGGGGCTCGTAGTCGAGCGCGTCACGGTCAGTCGAAGAGAGCGAGTCGAGCTGGTCTTTCGAGAGTCGGGTCAGCAGGAAGCGCGCAGAATTCGCCCGGGCTGACGCGAGGATCTCGGTGAGGTGCTCGGTGGTCTTCCCCTGGGAGAGGATGGCTTCGTCGAACCCGATGCGCTCGCCGCGCTGGAAGTCGAGCATCACTTCAGAAGTAGGCATGGAATGGAGTTACCGCAGTCGAGGGGGAGTTCCTATGAAGACCCTGACCCTCTCCCAGAGGGAGAGGGGACCTCACTTCGTGGGCGAAAGATCAGCCGCAGGCCCAGGCCACACCGTCAACGCCGCCCCCACCTTGAGACCCCTGGGCGAACCCAGCGACGCGTTCCATTCCTTCAGCTCCGCCACGTGCACATCGAAGCGCCGCGCGATGCTCCACAACGAGTCACCCTTGCCGATGCCGTAGACGACCTTCTTCTTCCCGTCGGTGGTGCTCACGGTGATCGAACCGCCGAGCGCCACCTTGCCGACCGGCACCGTCTGCGAGCCCGCGGGCACTTCGTCTTCCGGCCGAACCGCGTTGAGCCCCGAGCGACGCGCACGCACCACCTGCCGCTCGAGCGCCGTATCGGCCTTGCCCGACTTGATCGCCTGCGCGCTGGGCACCGGCACCACGAGATCGTTGCCGAGCTTGAGCGTGCGCGCGCTGGTGAGGTGATTCATGCGCAAAATCGCCTCCTGCGCTGAGTGGTACTGCTGCGCTATCTTCGAGAGCGTGTCGCCCTTCTGCACGCGGTGAATCTTGAAGTGCAGCCGCTCTGAGGGCGCGAATTTGGCGAAGGACTCGGTGAACTGACCCTTCTTCCCGCGCGGCAAGCGCAGCTTGTACGGCTCGGCTTCAGTGGCGGGCGGGGTGCACCAGCGCTTGAGCTCCGGGTTGAACTCTTGAATCTCTTCGAGTGAAGAACCCGACGCCTGCGCGATCACCTCGAGGTCCACCGAGTCGGACAGCTTCACCTCGTCGAACTCGAAGGGTGACTCGGGGGTGAACTCGTCCTGGGTGAAGCCGAACGCCTCGGGGTGTTTGGCCACCAGCGCGCAGGCGATCAGCTTGGGCACGTAGTGTTTCGTTTCCCGCGCGAAGCCCTTCTTGTCGGAGAGCTCCCAGAAGCTGGTCGTGCCGTAGGTGTCGACCATGCGCCGCACCCGGCCACCACCGGTGTTGTAGCCAGCCCACGCGAGGTACCAGTGGCCCAGGTTGCCGTGCAGTTGGGTCAAGTAGTCCGCGGCCGCGTTGGTGGCCTTGATGGGGTCGCGCCGTTCGTCGACCCAGAAGTCGTCGCGCAGCTTGAACATCTTCGCGGTGCCCGGAATGAACTGCCACGGCCCGACTGCCTTCGCCCACGACTTCGCCTGCGTGTTGAAGCCGCTCTCGATCATCGCCAGGTAGACGGTGTCACGCGGCAGACCCTTGGCCTCGAGCAGTGGCCGCATCAAGGGAATGTAGCGGGCGCTGCGTGACATCCACCTTCGGAACCACTTGCGGCCACCACCCTGGAAGAAGTGGATGTACTGAGCGACCAGCGCGTTCATTTCGAGCGGGATGTCGTAGCGCTCCTGCACCTTGAGCACGTCGAAACGCTCGACGTCGGTGATGGGGGCGAGCTCGAAGGCCAGCTCTTCACCCGAGAGCTCCGAGGCCTCGAGCGCCTTCTCCAAACGATCGCGGATGAGCGTGCCGTAACCCAGTTGCCCCAGCGTCGCGCGAATCGAGGCGCCCGAACGCGCTTTGGGATCGATGGTGACCTCTTCGAGAGCGCGCATCGCCTCGAGCTCGGCATCGGGCTCGGGGTCGCCGTCTTCGTCGCGCGGCTGGGCCGCCACGGGCAGCGGCTCAGGCCCCGCATCGATCGTGGCCAGGCCGGCATCGCCTTGGGGCGTCACGGTGGCTTGCGCCAGCAACACCATCCCTGGCGGGGGAGGGGGCATCGGCACATCGGCGCCGGCGAGAGTCAGCAGGAGGACAGGCAGCATGGTCATGGGATGCAGGGGCACAAGTTAGGAGCGGCTTTCCTCGTTGGTCAAACAAAGGGAAGCAGTGAGTCCTTCCATCAACCGCATACGCTTTGCTCCAATGAGGCCAGGGGGTGGAAGAACTCGCATCACCACCTGCTGTTATTCGAAACACGTACGTTCGCGAATCCCGACATCGACGAGGGCACGAACTTCGAAGATGAACGGACTGTGCGCCTTGACGAGCTGGTGACCGTGGGGGATCGCTGAGGTGCGCGTCGAGAAGAAGCTCCCCATCGACGATCGTCTCGCCTCTCCGATGTGTCGGTTGGCCACGTTCACACCGGTCCTCCCGAGCGAAGTCGAGGGAGCACTTCCGCATCGCGCAGCAGTGGCATCTCGACTGCGCTCGATGCGAACGGTGAGCGGTTCTCGATAGGTCAGAATCACTAGTTGCAGACGTTGCCGGCCGAGCACACCCGCGTCGAGCCGCACGTCGCGCCGGGGCAGCACATCTCGCCTGCACCACCGCAGCGCTGACAGACATTCGCTGAGGAACAGGCGAAGGGCGCTCCGCAGTAGCCGCCACCGACCGACGGACAGCAGGGCTGACCCGACCCGCCGCACGCCGTGCAGACACCGCCATCAGAGGGAGCCACCGCATACGGCCCCGTGCATGCCACGCCGCTGGCGCAAGGCGGCTGGCCGAGCCGGCCACACGTGCCGCCACTGCAACCACCGTTGGTGCATGTACCCAATGAACTCGGGCACGCCGCTGCGGCCGCCGTGCAGATCGAGGTCGCGCGATTGCAGCAACCGCCGTTCGAGCAGAGGTTGCCATCGCAGCACGGCTGGCCTGCACCGCCACACGTGGTGCACTGCGTGTTCGAGGCTGCGCAGCTCAAGCCCGCGCTGGTGCAGAACTCAGCCGCGCCCGAGTTGTTGTTGGGGTCACCGCCGCAGCACCCCTGGGTGAGATCGCCACAGGTATCGCTGAGGCAGCCGCGGTTGTTGCAGGTGCCCACCGAGGTGCTTCCGCAAGTGCGGTTGTCTTGCACGCAGACCGAGTGCACACAGCAAGCGTTGCCCCCGCAGCCGTTGCTCGCGCAGCAGGGTGCGCCGTTGGTTCCACACGCGACGATGGCGCCTTGTGAGCAGACGGTGGTGGAGGTGACCGCCTGCCCCGAAGCGAGGCAGGTGGCCGCCTGACAACAGCCTCCGCCGTTGCAGGTGTTGCCGGCGCAGCAGGCCTGGCCTGATCCACCGCAGCTCACTCCCGCATCCACGCCCGCGTCGACTCCGCCGTCCGTTCCAGCGTCGACTCCCGCATCGACGCCTGCGTCCGTGCCCGCATCGACCGCTGAGGCGACGCACGTGCCACTGCCGTTGCAGGTGCCTCCGTCACACGCGCTCGTATTGCTCGCAGGCGTGAAGCGGCAGGTGCCGTTCACCTCGCAGTCGCGCGGCGCGAAGACCATGCAGGCCACGGGCACGCACGTGACGGGAGCGCCCGGCACGCAGCCACCGTCGGCCGCGCACGAATCACCCAGCGTGCAGTTGTTGGTGTCGTTGCAGGAAGAGCCCGTCATCACCGCGAAGGTGCAGGTGCCCGTGCCCGCCTGGCATACGCCCGCCGCGTAACACGCACCCGGAGCCGCGCCGCAGACCACCGGCGTTCCCGCGCACGCGCCGCTGCCGTCGCAGCGATCGGTCGTGGTGCACGCGTCGCCGTCGGAGCACACCGCGGTGTTCGGGAGCGCTGCGTAGGTGCACTGACCCGTCGCCGCCGCGCAGGTGCCAGCCGCGGCGAAGCAGGTGGTGGGAGGCGTGGCGCACGACATCGCCGTGCCGCCGCCGCAGGTCGTGCCGCTGCAGGTCTCACCGGTGGTGCACAGGCTGCCGTCGTTGCAAGACCTCGTCTGGCAATCCGAGTCGGCGCAATCCGTCAGGCCATCGGCGTCGTTGTCTGCGCCATCGGCACACAGCGTCTCGTTCGGCTCGCGGCAACTCGAAGGCGAGCCACCATCGGGTGAAGCCGCGCAGGTGCCGCCGGTGCCGCAGGTCGCGCCCAGACAATCGGCGTCGCCACAGTCGACCTGCCCATCTTGATCGTCGTCGAGGCCGTTGTTGCAGGCCTGCTCCCGGCACGTGGTGCCCATGCACTGAGCGCCTGCGCCCGCGGGCCCAGCCCCACACGCCTTGTCAGCGCAGTCGGAGTCGGCGCAATCGATCGTGCCGTCGCGATCGCCGTCGATGCGATCTCCGCACGCGCTCTCGGCGCACCTCGTGTTCATGCAGACCGCGCCGGTTCCACACGCGCCGAGGTCACAGCTCGTCTCGGCGCAGTCGATGTTCGCGTTGCAGTCGTTGTCGATTTGGTCGTCGCAGCGCTCTGCCACGCCGGGCTTCACCCCCGGGTTCGAGTCGTTGCAATCAGCCGGCGCCGAGAAGCCGTCTCCGTCATTGTCGATCGTCTGGGCCCGCACCAACAGCAGCGTGATCTTCGCAGGGGGCGTGGCGAAACCAGCGCGCTCGATCGCCGATTCTTCAGACGGAAAGCTGGGAGTGCTGCACTCGGCATCGGAGTACCCGACGGCCTTGAGCGTCACGCTCACCGGCAGGTTCTCCTGGTAGACGAGCACGTTGAGGTCGTTCGCCCCCGAGGCCGGCAGCGGAGCACTCTCTTTGGTCACGCCGCCACCCGTGACGATCACCTTCACGCAGACGGATGCAAGTGAAGCGGGGTGCTTCACGGTCACGTCGAACCAAGTGCTCTCGGTCTTCACCGGAGGACAGGCCGCGAGCGCGATCAACGACAGCACGAGCAGAAAACGTGGCGAGGCAGAGCGCGTCATCAAAACCCTCAGGGAGCGCGGTGAGGTTCAGACTAGAGCACGTTCTGAGGTCCACCTCGGGCTCGAACCTTCAACCAACCGCTTCAAAGGCGGTGGCTCTGCCAGTTGAGCTACGCCCCAATGAGCCTCAGGTCGGGATCGAACCGACGACCTCCGATTTACGAAACCGGCGCTCCTTCCAACTGAGCTACTGAGGCGTGCACGGCAGGACGAAGGGCCCCGAAAAGTCCTGACGGGAATCGAGGCGCGCGCGCCAGCCTGCTCGACTTGGCCGCTGATCCGAACGCGGCTGATCCACCATGCCCATCGAACACACTGAGCTGAAGGACCCCAAAAAGGTCGCGCTCGCGCACTTGCCAGGCAACGAGCAGAGCGTGCTGCTCAAACGTCTGAAGCGGCGCGGCCGCAACCTGGCGCTCGACGTCTTCCTGACGTGAGGTCAATTGACGGGCCAACGCGCGCTATACCGGCCCCATGAATTGGCTCGGGCTGGCTCTGGCGACTGCGATTGCCTTCGGCGCGTACAACGTCTTCATGAAGCTCGGAGCCGGCAAGATCGATCACGTGCTCGGCGCCGTGGTGCTTCAAGTCGTCGCAGCGGTCCTCGGCGCGACGTATGCCGTCATGCTGAAGGTGGGCGGCCGCACGCTCGAGGTCACCCGCACCGGGGTCGTGTACGCGGCGCTCGCCGGCGTCGCAGTGGGCCTCGCAGAGATCCTCACCTTCCTCGTCTTTGCCCGTGGGGCGCCCGCTTCATGGGCGACGCCGATCATCATGGGCGGCGCGATTCTGCTCACCTCGGTGCTGGGCATCGCGCTGCTGAAGGAACGCCTGGGGCTGCCTCAGGCGCTGGGGATCGTGTTGATCACAATCGGCATCGCGCTGATCTCCCGCGGCGCCCCCGCTCAGGCTTCCTGACCTCTGCGCTCTGAAGGGTACGCTTGCAGAAGGACGATTGGCTCACCGGGCCCCTGGGCGTCACCCTGGGTCCCCTGAACGAAAGGACAGCTCAGGGGCAGGTGGCCACCAGCTCGATCGAAAGCCCCGTCTGACTGAAGAGATAGAGGTGCTCGGTGTTGCCCACGCGCGCCTTGTGCACCGCGGCCGCCCAGTGCGAGCCGAAGCCGTCGAGCCCCGGATACGCGGCCTCGAGAGAGACGCGCTTCCACGTGCCCAGCGGCGGCGTCTCGAGCGAGAGCCGGTACAACGCGCTCGGGCTCAACGCGAAGGCCTGCCCGCACAACGTGCCGTAGTTGAGCACCGTGGGAAGCGGCGCTTCTGGAATGGTGGTCGAGAGGGGCACCGGCACGGGCAGGCCGAACACGCGGCCATCCGACGTTCCCACCCGGCCGCGCAGTCCGTCCATCCACACCGCGACCGCCGCGGGGTTCGTCTCTCCCAGGCGAAGCTCGTCGCTCAGCCAGAGGGTCGGGGTGTACGCCACCACGCGGAAGAGCCGCTGCTGCTCCACGGTGTAGCCATTGAGCAGGGGGCCCGTTCCTGCGTCACCGCGATCGAACGCGGCGAAGGCGAGCGATTGAATGTCGGCCGAAGGCATGGGTACCGTCTTGACGCCGATGGTGCGAACGCCTGCGTCTGCGCCCAGCAGTCTCGAGTCGGTGGCCCAGATGCGATCACCCGCGCCCACGATGAGCCAGGGCAGCCCTTCGGCATCGGTGGCGATCGTCGAGAACGACCTGGTGTTGCTGGAGTCGATCAGTCCCATGTTGAACGCAGAAGGCAGCAGGTCGGCCGAGCGGGTAAAGACGGCGTACGGCAGAATCGGGCCGTCGGGATCGTTGAGCTTGCGCGCCATCGGCTGAACGGCAAGCGACTGGTCGCCCTGCGTGCCCATTCTGCCGGTCGAGCTGATCATCCAGTCGGGGTTCTCGGGCACGCTGCCGGCGACGTAGAGGTTGGTGAAGTTGGCCACCCGCAGGCCCAATGGGCTGGTCAACCCGCTCGGCGGCGTCACGAACTGAGCGCTCGGCGTGATGAAGTCGTCGTTGTAGGTGCCGAGCACGGTGGGGCCTCCGGCGACACGATCGGGTGCGGCGCCCGCGAGCATCGTCTCGCAGCCCGGCAGCGGGCATCTTCGGGGCACTCCCTGAGAGTCGAGGCCTTGCAGCCCATCAGCCTGCTCAGAGACCCGGTAGCCCCGGCTCGCGCCGCTCGACACGGTCAGTGAATCGAGGCTGCAACCACCGTCGGTGGAAAGATGGCGGTAGGCCACCACGCTGCGGCCCGCATCTGCCGTGGTGCGCTGGCAGAGCGCCACCACGGCCCGGTCGGGGAAGTTCCGATTCTCGGGGGCGGTCTTGAGCAACACTTCATCGGGCCCGCACACGGTGCACGGGCCGTATTCGGGTTCGAAGGCCACCGTTGCGCACGAGCCGATCTGCCTGGGGCCCGAGCCTGCAAAGACCCAGAGGAGACGATCTTGACCAGTGGTCGCGGTGAGCATGGCCTTTTCTCGGTCGAATGAGAGCCGGTCGATGGGCGTGGGGGTGGGCGCGCACGCATCGCTGAGCCCGGGCAGCGCCATCGGGCGCCAGACTGGCGCACCGACCAGCCCACCATCGAGCGCGAGAAACGAATCGCCGGTGCGTGGAGCGAAGTACGGACCCGCGGCGGTGGCGGCCATCACCGAACGGCGACTGGGTTGATTGGTGCCATCGGCGATGAACGCGACGTCTTTGACTTCAGCTGGCAACGTGGCGACCTGAAACGCAGAGGCCTCGCAGGTCGGGCTTCCGAGGCCCGCTCGGCCGCACACTCCGATGGTCGAGCCCGAGAACACGGCCAACTCCTCCTGGTTCCCCCAAAGGTTGGCGAAGGCGTACCGGAACTCGGCGTTGGGCAGGCCGGGCAAGGCCAGCACGGCAACGCCCCCGGTGAACGCATCGCGATAGTCCATGACGCCACTCGAGTCGGCCACCAGCAGGTGGTTCTCGGTCTCCACCACGTTGTGCGCGGGGCGCACGAGCGCAGTGGAGTCGGCGGACGAAGTGAAGGGCCCCGTCAAACGGGAGCTGTTCGTCACCAGGTGCAGACCGCCGTCGAGTGTGAAGACCATCCGGTTCGAGAGTGCAGATTGCTTCACGACGCTCAGGTGCAGCGCTTCGACCTGGGTGGGCAACAACGGGCTTACCTTCTTCAGGGTGAGGCTGACGTCAGCACCTCGCAGCCCCTGCACCGCCACGTCGACGCAGGCGCCTTCGGGCCCGCAACGCCAGGCGGCCTCGCAGTCGGAGTCAGTCGCGCAGACGTACGGCGCCCCGGCGTCTCGGGGGTGGCAGAACTGGCCACGGATTTCGCGGCCGCAGCGCCAACCGGGCGCGCAGTCACCCGCATCCGGAGTCGATTCCAGATTCAATCTGCAGGAGCGATCGATCGCCGAATTGCGGTCGTAGCAGACGCGTTCAGGCCCACAGTGCCAGGTGGTCGAGCAGTCGGCCGAGGTCTCGCAGGCGTACGGCAGCGCCTGATTCGGGTTCTGGCAGTAGCCCGAAAGCCCGCAGCGCCAGCCGCCGGGGCACGAGTCGAGCCCTTCGGCGCGGTCGCACGCGTAGAGGCGGGGCACCTCGTCGACGAGGCCGTTGGTGCAACCCGCCAACAAGAGCGTGAGCGCGCCGAACAGTCGCAGCGTGGTCTTCATTTAGAAGCTCCCCGCAAACGCGACACCTGAGCCCGTGAACATCATCGCCACCGACACCTCACCGCTCGCCGGGCCCGACGGCAGCAGGTAGATGCCCACGCCGATCAACGCCGCGCCCCCGCAGAGGGCTGCAAGGCCAATGCTCTTCTGCACCGCGAGCTCGTCACCCTTCTGCTGGTAGTAGGCCGGGTTCTCCAGCAACCCCGACGTGCGCTCACCTGACCCGAGGTCGTGACGGAACTGCTGCTCCTGAATCAGGGCAGACGCCCCGAGCGCGAGACCGACCGCGGCCGCTGCGCTCCCGGCGCCGATGAAGGCGAAGCCGGGCACTTTCGAGGGGCGCGGCGGGGGAGGCGTGGCGGTCGCTTCCGCCAGCGCCCAGGGGAGCAACTGGCGCAGCGTCTCGGCGTCACGCGCGATGCGAATCGAGCGGGCCACCACCTGCGATTTCGACACGTCGATCATCTGCATCGACAGCTGCAGCGAAGGGCCGATCTGGCTGATGGTGCCGCTGAGCAGGTAGGGCGCGCCCATCGCACCGGCGAGCTCGGTCAGGCAGCTCGAGGCTTCGGCGCAACCCATCAACTGCTTCTGCCGCTCGAGCCCCAGAATGGTCTGCACGTCTTTCGAAGTGAGGCTGCGGAAGTACCCTCGGCGATCGATCTCAGGACCCACGCCGTCAGAGATCGACTCAGCGGTGGCCGCGTCGACCCCTCGCACCGTGAACTGCTGCACCAGCAGGCGGGGCACTTCGGGAGCGGCGGTTGCGGCCAGCAGCTGCAGAACGAGCGGGACGGCGACTGTCATGCCGTCAGCTTACTGATCAAGCGCACGCCCGCTGGGCATTCTCTGCGAAGGCGCTGAGCGCTCACACCACGCGGCGCTGGCTTCGGAGTCTGCGACCGCAGCTCGATGAGTGACGCGTTCAGCAGCGCTTCACTCGGAGCGCCCGGCAAGTCGACGAGGGCGACGCCTTCTTCGTGCGCGTGTACACTTGAGCCCTTTTCCAACGCAGTCGGAGGTCGGTTGCCCGTCGTCAATCCTGTCGTGTCACCGCTGGGCGCCTCGAAGCTGACGTCGATGCGAACCTCGCTCTTGGCGGTGCTGGCGTTCTCTTCATGTGGCGCTTCGGGTTGGTCGTGGCAGCGCTATGCGGTGTTCAGTGACTTCGGTTCGTTCCAGGGCGTCGACGGGCAGGGCGCACCCCTGGCCTCCACGGTGGGCGGCGAGCTGCGGTTCGACGAGGCCACCTACCAGTGGAAGCGCGTCGAGCTGCCCGGGGCGGGGGCGAAACTCCGCGTGGCGATCAGCGGTCGCGAGTTCGCTAGCACGTACGGCATCTACCGCAAGGAGCCGAAGGGCACTGACTGGCAGCTCCTCGGTGGGAGCCGCGAGCTCGACCTCGAATTTCTCGCCGAAGACAGGCTCGGCCACATCTACGCGCAGACCACCTTCTTCGCGATTCCACCGGGCGGCAAGAAGGCCTACGCGGTGAGGGTCGCCGGCACCGAAGGCTTCGTACCTCTCGAGCTCGACCCGGTGCTGTTTGAAGAGGTGAAGTCTGACTTTCGGGGCAACGTGTACGCCATCGGGCGCGTCGCCTCCCAACCCAGCCGGTTGCTGCGGCTCGAAGGCACGCAGCAAGTCGAGCTGCCGCACCCGGCGGCGCTCGACTTCGATTTCAAAGGCAATCGGTACCTCGTCACGCCGGCCGGCTCGATGCGCGTCGACGACGGCATGGGCGGCGTCAAGACGGTGCTCAACCCGTTTCGGATTCAGCAGGTCAGCGCTGCAGGGCAACTCGAGCCCTGGCTCGAGATCGCACAGAGCCCCGCGCTCACACCGCTCGGTTTCGGCCGCGATGAGAGGTGGTACGGCGCCGTGTCGGACAATGTGCAATCCCTGCCGGACGGCGCGGACTATTCGACGGGTGACGTCGTCTCCATCGGCAAGGGAGACAAGGCCTGGGTCCGCGCCGCCTCTGTGGTGGAGAACGGTGACGGCACCCTGGGTGGCCCGGTGCGGCTGAGCAACTATGGCGGCGGGTTCGTCTCTGATGGGAGCCTCATCTGGGCGGGCTGCGAGTCGGGCTGCGCGGGCACAGGCAACAGCTTCTCGTACGGGCTGTGGCGACTGCGCCTGGGAGGCCAGCCATGAAGACGCCCTTCGTCAGCCTGCTCGTCGCGCTGAGCGCCTGCTCTGATTCCTACTTCACCACCACGTCGCTCGAGTTGGTGGCTGGCGCCATGGGCAGCATGGGCATCGTCTCGACCGCCCAGCCCGACGCCGAGGCGACGGAAACGCCGCTGCTCTCGCTCGAGCCCGTCGCAGCGCAGACAGGGCTGACCGTCTTCCTTGGGCTGACCCCGCCCAACCCACGGAACATTCGGGGCGTGCTGTCGGTGCGCGCAGCTGTCACCGCGCCCCTCGGCTCGACGCTCATCACCGTCAAGTCGAAGCAGGGCTCAGCCACCCTGCAGGTCAACGTGAAGCCTGCGCCCACCTTGAGCCTTCAGCGCGGCCTGGGTCGGCGGAGGTCGATCTCGGGTTACGGTGAGGTGCTCGACTTCGTGGCCTGGGTGAAGAACGACGGCACGGTGATGCAGCGCTTCGGGGGCGTGACGACACCGGTCACCGGCTTGAGCGACATTAAGACGATCGCAGCGGGCTACGCGGTGACGAACGACGGCCGCCTGTACTCCTGGCTCAATTCACCCACGCCCGTGCTGGTGCGGGAGGGCGTGGTCGACGTGAACACCGACTACGGGCCGGCCCTGGCGCTGCTCGACGACGGCCGCGTCATCGACCTCGTCAAGGGTGAAGCGCTCGCCGACGTGAGCGACGTGGTCGCGCTGCGGGTCTCGGGCTTCTCGCAGTTCATCGGTGGCGGCGCTCAGTACAGCCGCACCAACCGGTACTTCTTGAAGACCGATGGCAGCGTTCTTCTTCAGGACCTCGTGGAATACATCTCGCCGCCGCCCGTGCCCGCGCCCACGCTGACCACCACCCTCTTCGCTGCCGGCGTGAAAGACGTCACGTCAGCGGGGTTCGTGCAATCGGCTGACGGCCAGGTCTTGTACAACGGCCTGTTGGTGCACGACTTCGAGGCGACGAAGATCGCCAGCACCCCTCGCGTCGCTTTCCAGATGAACGGGGGCACATTAAGCACGAGCCGCACGGGGCTCGCGCTCTTCGCTGACGGAGCGCTGTGGGCCAGCAGCCTGAGCAGCACCACCGGTTCGAATCAGCAGGGCGCACCGACCTTCACTCAGAACGCGACGCAGCAGCCTTTGCGCGCGCCCAACGCCGCCCCCATCGAGGATTTCGAAGTGGTCGGGCCTGAGGTGCTCATCTTCACCCGTGAGGGTGCGTTCATCAGCGGCGGCGCAGGCGGCTTCGTCGCGGCCGACTTCCCTGACCTGCGGCGCTAGACTTCAAGGCCTCGACGGGCTCGCGGTCGCTCGGAAACCCTGAGATACGAAGACGTGCGGTGGGCCGTTCGCCCGTCTGCGAAGGAGTCGGTCCACGTGAAGAACGACCTGCGGTGTGGCGTGGCTGTGCTCCTTCTCGTGGTCACTTCTTCCTGCTCGCCGGGCTCCATCGGCGACTTGAACGATGCCGGGCCCGACGCGGGCAGCAGGGATGCAAGCGTCAAGCTGGATGCCGGCGACGCGGGCGCTGAGACTGACGCGGGCACCGACGGCGATGCGGGCCTCGACGCAGGCTTCGCGATGGACGCGGGCACCGGCGGTGATGCGGGCATCGACGCAGGCTTCGCGATGGACGCGGGCGCTGAGCCCTCGCTGCTCACCCTGACCTTCGCCGCCAGCGACGCGGGCCTGCTCAACCCCGAGCGCGGCTTCTACGACACCATCAATCTGACCGGCGGCAGCACCTTCAGCTCGACACGCAGCGCGGGCAGAACTCTCGCGATTGCCGGAGTTCGCCTCGATGCCTTTCGCACCACGCCCATCGACGCGCTGACGCTGGCTGCGATCAGCGCGGGCCTGGGCCGGGTGCGAACGGCCGGCATCAAAATCATTCTTCGTTTTCAATACAATGGAGGGCCCACCGGCGCGGCCGACGCGAGCCGCGCGCAGGTGCTCGCTCACCTCGCCCAGCTTCAGCCCATTTTGCAGGCCAACGCCGACGTCATCGCGGCCATGCAAGCCGGGTTCATCGGCGCGTGGGGTGAGTGGCACTCTTCGACGAACGGCCTCGACAACACCGCCGACCGCTCGGCCGTCCTGCAGGGCATTCTCGCGGCGTTGCCGACCTCGCGCATGGTGCAGGTGCGCACGCCTCATTTCGTCGACGACCTGTTTCCGGGCGGTGCGCTGAGCCCCACGGAAGGTTTCACCGGCACGAACGCCGCGCGCACGGGCCACCACAACGACTGCTTCCTCGCCAACGACAGCGACTACGGCACCTACCAGTCACCGGTGGAGACGTGGAAAGACTACGTGGCCGCGGGTGGCCGCTTCACTCCGGTGGGGGGCGAGACCTGCGCTGTGTTCGCGCCCCGCTCCGAGTGCGCCAGCGCGACCGCCGAGATGGCCCGGTTGCACTTTCGTTTTCTCAACTCAGAGTATCACCTCGGGGTCCTCGGCTCTTGGAGCGCTGGAGGGTGCATGAAGGAGATCGAGGATCGCCTCGGTTATCGCTTCGTCTTGCAGCAGCTCTCACACTCGAACGCCGTACGGCCGGGTGGCGTGCTGCAGCTGCGCTGGACACTGCGCAACGAAGGCTACGGCGCGCCCTTCAACGCCCGGCCGCTCCAGGTGCAGCTCGAGCAGGGCGCCCTCAAAAGAACCGCTACGCTCTCGAGCATCGACGTGCGCCGCTGGGAGTCGGGCCTGCAGACCGTCGAGGTGAAGCTGCGCATTCCGGCGAACCTGCCGGCGGGCAATTACCGCCTGTCGCTCGCGATGCCCGACGCCGACCCGGTGCTGGCCACCCAGCCGGTGTACTCGGTGCAGTTCGCCAACACCGGCCTGTGGGACGCCACCGCCGGAGTCAACGTGGCGGTGCCTCAGTTGGTGGTCAGCGACCTCGCAGGTGGTCAGGCCGACCCGTCAGCGCTGCAGTTCGTCGAAGAACTCTAAAAAGCGCGATGAACTCCGCGCTCTTCAACTTCATTCGGCACAGGTCCCCCCGCGCGATGGTCGCCTCAGCGTAGCTCGAGGCAACCAGGCTCGTCATCGCAACGGCTCGGCCGGGTGTGTTGATCGGCAGGCAGGGCGCTGAGTTCGAGAAGCTGCGCACCGCCGTCAACGCGTTCCACGGCGCCGAGCCCGTGCCGCGGTTCACCTCACGCCTGGGGCGGCTTGCGCGCGCTGAGCAGAGAGCCCCCCCAGAGGGCCACGATGACGCCGACCACCGCGCCCGCGAACTGCAGGGGGGCTTCGGCCGTCTGCGAACTCGAACCACCCCCGAGCATCAGGGCGCCGAAGCCGAAGCCCAGGGCCGCGCCGCTGCCGGCCAGAATCAGGAGCACGCCCACCAGAGTCTTCACGCGTGGCGAAGCCTCGCACGCCTCGTTACGAAGCGCTCTCGATGTCGAAGCAAGCGCCCCCGCGCTCCGTCTGGAGCCGCTCTTCCCGACTCATCTCGCTCGCGGCTGGCCTCGCGAAGAAGGAACTCCAGGGCCGCGTCGCCCAGGCGATCGACCGCGGTGATGAGCTGGTGCGGCAGGCGCGCTGCTCGAGCGCATCGCGCGGCTCTTTCTGGCGGTGCAGTCGAAGCAGTTCGACGTCAGCGCGGTGTTCGACGAGCTGCGCGAGGTGCTGAAGCTCGAGACCGACTACCTGCACGAGGCCGACGCGCTGGAGCGCTACCGCGCGCGGGCGCATCAGGTGCCGGGGTTGCGGGTGCCCGAGGTGTTTCGCGAGCTGTCGACCCGGCGCGTGCTGACGCTCTCGTTCGAGAGAGGCCTCACGCTCGACGCGTTCATGGCCACTTCACCCACGACAGCGCAGCGGCACCGGGTCGCCACCCAGGTGCTCGACCTCTACTTCCGGGAGTTCTTCGACTGGGGGCTGGTGCAGACCGATGCGAACTTCGCCAACTTCCTCTTCCGCCCCGACGAGGGCGAGGTGGTGCTGCTCGACTTTGGCGCCACGCGCGAATACCCCGCAGTGTTTCGGGAGCAGTACCGCGCCCTGTTGACCTCCACGCTCGTCGGCGACCGGCCTCGTGCGTACTCGGCGGCGCTCGCGCTGAACCTCATCTCACCGGAAGAGCCGCAAGCGGGCCGCGACGCACTGCATGAACTGCTCGAGACGGTGCTGCGCGTGTTTCAGCCGGCATTCCAGCCGGTGGACTTTCGCGACAAACGTTTCGTCGACGAGGCCGGCGAGCGGCTCAAGGGCTATTACCGCGCGCTGACGTGTTCGCCACCACCGGCGCAGTTGCTCTTCCTGCATCGGAAGCTGGGCGGCGTGTATTCGATGGGGCGCGCGCTGCAGGCACGGCTCGACTTGTTGCCGTTTGCCGCGCGGCTCGAGGTCTCTCAGCCCAGCAACGCCTGAAGACCTGCCTCCGAGATGGGCGGCAGTGCACCTCGAGGAAATTCGATGTCAGGTCAGATCGACCACGCCCGCCTTCCCCTCGCGCCAGCAGCGCACCACTTCGTCACCGACCGCCGCGGGAGCCAGCGCGCCGCGCGGGAGTGGAAAGGGGGCCTGTGCCCACAGCCGGGTGTCGACCGCCGGCAGGCGCAGCAGCGTCGTCTTCACTGCTCTCTCTTCGCGGATGAGCACGCGCACCCACGCATCGAGGCCCGCCTTGGCCGCGGCATACGCGCCCAACTGCGGGAACTGCAGCTTGTCCACGTAGGCCCCCAGAAACACGCGGTGACCTTGCGGATCGAGCAGGGGCGTCGCGTGCCGGTTCACCAGGTGCGCCGACAGCAGGTTGTCGGCCCAGAGCCGATGCATCGCCTCGGCCGAGGTCTGCGCCAGGGGCGAATGGGCCATTCGCCCGGCGGCGAAGACGATCAGGTCCACCGAGCCAGCCTCCTGCGCCGCCCACATGCACGCTGCTGCCACTTCGTGTTCGACGGTGAGATCCGCGCTGGTGCCCGAGAGCCCGGCGAGCGAGCCTTCGTCGCGCGCGACCCCCAGCACGCGCACCTCGGCTGATTGAAGAGAGGCGGTGATGGCGCGACCCAGATCGCCAGCGGCACCAAAGACGAGCGCAGTTTTCATGGCGAGTGGGTCACGTCGACGGTGTCAGAATGCAACTGGTTCATCGATGTTTCTGGAGTTGCACATGGGTCTTTTCGACGCAGCGCTCGATGCGACGGTGTTGTTCTCGTTCGACCGCAACGGGTTTCGGCGGCATGCGCGCGCCTTCGATGCGGCTGACCTGAGGGTCGATCTCGGGGGCAGAACCATGCTCGTCACGGGCGCAAACGCAGGCCTCGGGCTCGCGACGGTCAAGGCGCTGGCGAAGCTCGGTGCGACGGGGGTGATGGCGTGCCGCGATCTGAAGCGTGGTGAGGCGGCGCGCGCCGGGGTGGAAGGAAAGACCGAGCTGCTGCAGCTCGACGTCTCGTCTCGCGCCGACGTGGAGCGCTTCGTCAAGGCGTGGGGCCCGCGGCCGCTCGACGTGCTGATCAACAACGCGGGCGTGTTGCCGACGCAGCGACAGGAAACGAGTGAAGGGTTCGAGCTGGCCCACGCGACCCACATCGTCGGCCCGGTCGCGCTGACGGAGGGGCTGTTGCCGGTGTTGCGTTCGTCACGGGGCCGCGTGGTCACCGTGTCGTCGGGGGGAATGTACCCGGTCAAGCTCGACGTCCGGGCGCTGCGCGGTGAGGTGAAGAAGTACGACGGCGTCGCGGCGTACGCTCAGTGCAAGCGCGCGCAAGTGATTCTGAACGAGCTGTGGGCCGCCAGAGAACCACTCGTCACGTTCGCTGCGATGCACCCGGGCTGGGCCGACACCGCGGGCGTCAAGGGCTCGATTCCGACCTTCCATCGCGTCACGCAGTCGATCTTGCGCAGCGCCTTCGAGGGCGCCGACACCATCGTGTGGCTCGCCGCCTGTGCACGTGTCGACGGGCGGAGCGGGGGGTTCTGGTTCGACCGTGCACCGGCAAGGACCCACGTGTTTCCGTGGACGCACGAACGCGTGGAGGACCGAACCTTCGAGGCCATCACCGCGTGCGTCAGCGGCACTCTGTGACGCTGTGGGGCCCGTGGAGCTTCTCGAGAGCCTCGCGCACCCAGCCAAAGCCGATGCGCTCCTGCTCGAGGCGAAGGCGCTCTCCCCAGGTTGCCCTGAGCAAATCCCGGTGCAGCGCGTTCTCGGGCTCCGTCAAGCGGGTCAGAGACTCGGTGCTCGGTGACTTCTCGGTCACCCACATCGGCCGGTGAGCGAGGAACGTCGACCGATCCATCAACAGGGACTGGGCTTGGGGGAAGTAGCCGCGGAAGCGATCGAGCATGGCAAACCCATGCGTGTCGATGTCGCCCCAGTAGAAGATTCGCCGAGAGGCCAACCACGGAATCTCTCCCAGCTTCTCCAACGCGTAGCCCTGGCCGAAGACCACGAGCGTCCGAGGCCGTGGCAACAGCGCGAGGCCGTTCACCTCGTTCTCGGTGACGATGACGTCGTCCACCCCGAGCTCGAGCTTTGCCAGCTCTGTCGCAGGCACACAGAGATCCGACAGGCCGTGAAGGTGCTGCGTTTCGTCGAGAATGCGGAAGCGCACCAGCGATGGTTTCTCTCTCAAGCCGAAGCGCCGATCGAAGGAAGGGCTTTGCTCGAGGGCCTCAGCGGGCAGGACGAGCTCGAGCAGGTCACCCAGCACCTGACGATGCGTCTCGATGAACTTGGTGTCGACCCCTTCGATCTCGAGCTGCCGGCGGTAGAGACCCGAGCGCGGGCGGCGAACGAACCACTGGAGCACCAAAATGAACCCGTCCCAGTGCGCTTCGTGCTCCACCACCTTCATCGGCCGCGCTGCGATCCAGTCTGCGAGAACGGGAAAGAGCGCGACGGTCCGTTCCCGAAGCGCCCTGAACCGCTCAGCGGCGCGGGCCTTCCCGATGATCCGCAGCGCGGCGGCTTCGGTGGGGATCAGCACCCGGCCGGGCACCTGGTTGGTGCCGAGCTGGCGGTGATCGACCTCGTCGAACTCGAGGCAATAGCCGTGCTCGTGGCTGCCTTGCTCGAGCGCGAGGATCCATCGGCGGACCTCGGCGAAGCGCGTACCCAGGTCCCTCGTCGTCGGTCGACGCAGGCGAAGCTGCTTCGGAAAGAGCGCCTCGCCCTGAAGGCCGGCGCGCAACACGTCCCCAAGGTCCCACAGCCGCTGCACCTGAGCGACGAGCTCTGCGGGCGTGGTCCACGCTGGGGTCGACATCACGCGCCTCGTCGCGCCTTCTCTTCGCGGTACTCCGTGATGGTCAGGTTTCTGAGCTTCGAGCTCTGGCCATCGAGGTTCGAGACGAAGCCGACGTTCGCCACGTAGGGCTCGATCACGTGGATCTTCTGCAGCGGGGTGACCACCAGGAGCTGCAGGTTCAGCTTCTGAAAGAGATCGAGCCCGAACTTCGCCGAGTCGTCGGAGCCCCGGCCGAAGGCCTCGTCGATCACCACGAAGCGGAACGACCGTGACTTGCTCTCACCCCACTCGAGACCGAATTGGTACGCGAGGCTCGCCGCCAGCACGGTGTAGGCGAGCTTCTCCTTCTGGCCGCCCGACTTCCCGCCTGAGTCCGTGTAGTGCTCATGTTCCCGCTCGTCTTCGGCCCAGCGCTCAGAGGCCGAGAAGGTGAACCAGTTTCGAACGTCGGTCACCTTGCGCGTCCACTTCTCGTCGAGGTCGGTGCTGCCTTCGCGCCCCCGGAAGCGCTCGATGATCTGCTTGACCTGCAGGAACTTGGTCTCGGAATAGGCCTCGTCGCCCGAGCCGGTCAGCGTGCCTTCGGTGCAGGCCTTGAGGTCCATCTGAAAGTCGCGCACCTCGGCGTCCGTGGCGTGGGCGGCCTCGAGCCGAATGAAGCGGCCCTCGTTGAAGTCGATCTCGCGCAGCGACTTGTTGATGAGCTCGATCCGCTCGGCGATCTGTACCCGCTCACCTCGCAACTGGGCCTGAAAGCTCGCCACCTCGTGAATGGTGTTCTCGTTGAGCAGGTCCTTGAAGCGCTTCTCGAAGCGCGGAAGATCGTCCGTGCGCAAGCTCGCCAGCATCTTTCGAAACTCCGAGGCCGCTTCGACGCTGGCGTCGGCCTCGCGCGTCTCGACTGGGTAGGTGTTGCGGTAATCCTGCATGGCCGAGACGATTCTCTGCCCCAGCCTCCCCAGGCGCAGCTCGTCGGCGTCGATGCGGCTCTGCAGCCACGTGCGCAGCTCGCTCTCGGCTGCGTCTGCGGTGTCGATCGTCAAGGCCGCGCTCGCCCCGCACTCGTGGTGCAGCTCACCCAGCCGCTCGAAGCGGGCACGCTCCTCAGGCGTGGTGGCGTCGACCAGCGCGATCATTCGAGCCAGCGTGCGCTCGAGTGTCACGCGCAGCGCATCGGCGCGGCTGCGCTGGTCGCGCGCCTCGGTGAGCCGGGCGTCGGCGGCGCTCAGCGCCTTCTCGATGGCTCGCAGCTGTTTCTCGAGCGCCCTCAAAACGTCAGAGGCGCGCTCGAGCGCCTCGAGCTCGGCCGTGAGCCGCTCGAGCACCGCCACGCTCTGCCGCCAGTCGAGATCGTCGAAGCTGCGATGGGCGGCGACCGCCTTGAGCGCGTCGAGTTGCTTGCGCAGCCGCTGCTCTTCGCTGGCGGTCGAGCCGAGGGCGGTG
The DNA here is from genome assembly GCA_043773025.1 of Archangium sp. Lineage (GTDB taxonomy): Bacteria > Myxococcota > Myxococcia > Myxococcales > Myxococcaceae > Archangium_A. Next base: position 49,364 of record JAYVFP010000250.1, on the reverse strand, counting down.
GCCGCGTCCTGGGCCTGCCGTTCGAGCGCCTGCAGCTCCCGCTCGACCGCGGCCCGTTTCTCGTGGTTCGACCACCCGAGGACGAAGCGGGTTCGGTCGTCGACCCGGCCGCGATCATCCTTCGTGTGCATCACTCCGCCGCGCTTCTGCTGGCCGCCGCGGGTCAGCCCTTCTTTCTCCCGGCGGAACTCCTCGAGCGACTCGCAGCAGACCGGGTTGAACTGCCTGCCGACCTGGTCTTCCAGCCAGTCAGCCAGCGGTGAGCCGGGCTTGAACTGAAGCTTGCGAACCAGCGACGCGGGCTGGCTCGAGGGGGTGCGCGGCTGCTTCCCCTCCTTGACCCGGTGGTACACCAACCTTGTGCCGAGCTGGGTCTGGTCCACCCATTTTGAGACTGCCGCGTAGTGCTCGTCTTCGACCAGGAGCGAGGTGCCAAAGCCACGCAGCACGCGCTCGATGGCGCCTTCCCACGCGCGCTCGTCGTCGTGGACCTGCATCAGCTCGCCCGCAAACGGCAGGTGCTCCTCGTCGATGGCCAGCGCCTCACACAAGCGGGTCCGCACCCGGAGCACGTCGGTGGGAATGTTGGACTTTCGTTGCCGCAACGACGCGACCTCGGCCGCGAGCGCCTCCCGCTGGTGCTTGAGCTCACGAAAACGGACCTCATCGTCGATCGACTTCGCGCGCAGGGTGACCAGGTCTTTTTCGAGCAGAGGCTGGCGGTCCGTGGCCTGACGCGCGTTCGATAGGAAGCCCATGGCATCGGTCGCCACGGTCAAGCCTGCCTGCTGCGCGCTCCCGTCGTAGTCCTCGGCGCGCCGGGCCCGCTCGCCGCGTGCGCGGTCGTGAGCTTCGATCTCCTGCTTGATGCGCTCGATGCGCTCGCCGCCGTTGCGCGCGATGTCCTGCTTGATTCCGTCGCGCTGGGCGTTGAGGTCGGTGCGCTGAGCCTCGGCTTGCGAGACCTCGACCGAGAGCTGGGCGAGCTGCCCGCCGCACTGAGCCAGGCTCTGGCCGAGCAGCTCGACGCGCTGGGCCGCGAACCACGCCTTGAGCGCCTCGCGGCAGGCGCGCTCTTCGCGCACCTTCGCGCTGACGAGCTGGTGCTGATCGCACTCTTCAACCAGAGGCGTCAGGCGCCGCAGTTGCTCCTTGGCCCTGAGCACCGCTTCGTGCGCCCGGGTGAGGTCGTCGACGTGCGCGACGAGGCTTTCGATGCGCTCTTCGACGGGGAAGGGCTGCAGCATGTGTTGCCGCACGAAGTCGGTGAGGTTGCCGACCGACTTCATCGAGACGGTCTGGTGAAACAGGTCGAGCGCCTGGTCATTCTGAATACCAAAGCGCCTGCGAAAGGCCGACACGTAGGGGGGGAACGAGTCGTGGACCTCTTTCGTCACGCCCTTGAGCCGCTTGCGCAGCTCGGAAATGTCGCTGATGGCCGAGAAGTGCTCGGCGATCGAGAGCTTCTGGTCGGCGACGACGAACACGCGGGCGGGCTGCCCTTCTTGCTCCCTCATCCAGAACACCTGGGCCAGCGTCACGTGTTGCTGGTAGCCCTCGTTGAAGAAGTGAGCGAGCAGCACCGAGTAGCTGTGCCCATCGCGCAGCGCTACGGGTCTGGCCCCGGCGCCCACTTCGCTTCGCTCTGCCTTGTAATGGCCCAGGAAGTACGAGCGCACGGTGCGCTCGCGGGTCTCGGCGCCAGCGGCCTTGTTGTACGCCACCCGCTGGGGCGCGATGAGCAGCGTGGTCAAGGCGTCGACGATGGTCGACTTGCCCGAGCCGATGTCACCCGTCAGCAGCGAGGTTTCTCCGCCCAGCTCGAGGTGCCACACCTTCGAATCGAACGTTCCCCAGTTGAGGACCTCGAGACGCTGAAGGCGAAAGCCCGCCCGCTCACTGGGCGCGGCGAGGTCGAGCAGGTCTGCTTGCTGTGCGTCGACGGGGCTCAAGGCGCGGCTTCCTTCGCGGCGGCGTAGGCGCGGTAGGTGACGAGCAATTCCTCGAGGAACTGGGCGTCGACGAACGTCTTGAGCAGGCGCACCACTTCGTACTCGCCTTCCCGGCCCTTGAGTTGGCGCAGGAACCCGAGCTCACGCACCTTGTTGATGTGGGAGGCGATCTGGTCCACCAGCCGCGCCTCGTTGGTGGTCTCGCGCAGGAAGTGGCGCAGCAGCTCGACGATCTCTTCCCGGCGCAGCACCACCCGGCGATCGGCTCCTCCGCCGTCGGCCTCGGCGAGTTTCTTGCGCAGCAGTACCAGCAGCAGACTGACAGGGTAGGCGAGCGGCCGTCTCGGAATGAGCCGGGGCAGGTCTTCACCCTCGTCGAGCGGACGTTGCCGCAAGAGGGCATGCCCTTCGGCCTCGTCGATCTCGAGCTGGAGCCCCATCACGGCCAGGTGATCGGAAACCCGCGCCCGGAGCGTCAAGAGGTGCTGCCAGTGCCGCTCGTCGTCTTCGCGCCAGACCACCCCCTTCATCAGGGCGATCACCACCTGGGGGAGCGTGTCAGCGGTCTCGGCGGCTGGTTTCATGGCGATCATCGGCAGAAGACGACGAGTGGGACGGATGCGGAGCGCGATCGGCCGGCCGGGTCGATCCAGGAGATGAGCTGGGGTGAAGCCTCGTCGATGACGGCCTTGCGATCTTCAGAGGCGACCGCAAAGTAGCCGACGAGCTCGGCGAGCCCGTGCTGAAGCGGGTGGGCGGCCAGGACGTCGGCGAGCGTGACGCGCTCACGCCGCTGCAGCAGCGCGCGAACCTGGGCCCGCAGCCGGGTGCGGTCGATGGAGACCTGCTCGAAGAGTTCGTCGGTGGGCCCGTCATCGTTCCCCGCCTCGAGCAGTTGGCTCTTGAGCTGCGCCACGAAGGGCGGGGTGAAGAGGGGCCGCTCGAGCGGAAGATCGATCGCAGGCGCGGTGTCATCGAGCTCAGCCACGATGCCGGGGGGTGGGGTGTCGCGAAGCGCGAGGGCTTGCTGCTCGAGGCCGCGGATGAGTTCCATGATGCGGCGGTTCTCGAGGAAGACGCGATCGTCGAGGTAGCGGCGGAGCTGCTCGGACAGCCGGGCCACGGTGCGCTGGGTGACTTCGCCCGCGGCGAGCCAGTCGTAGTGAACTCGGCGCAGGCGCGGATCAGGGGCGGTCTGGCGAACGGCGGGGAGCTCGAAGACGCGCTTGAGCTTGTCGGTGAACTCTTCCTGGCGATCGGGCGACATCAGGAAGTCCCAGAACGCGCGGAAGCTGGTGCCCTCATCGGAAGAGGCGATGGCGTCGCGCTCACCCAGGATGCGGTCGAGGAGTTCACCACGGCCGCCTTCCCACCCGGCGACGCGTTGGCGAACTTCCCGGTCGAGGTGGTGAAAGCGCTGCTCGAGTTCGCGAAAGTCGCCGAGGAGTTCGCGGGCGGTGCTGTCCATGAGTTGAAAGCGCTCGCGCAGTTGGGTGGGGTCCATCACGTTGACCTGACCTGACTTGAGCAGGTCGATCTGCGCGTCGATCTCGTCGCGGCGGCGCTTCAACTCGACCAGACGGGCGTCAGGGTCGGCTTCGCTGCCGTCGATCATGTCGTTGAGCAGCGCGAAGACCGTCATCAGGCGAGATTCAGTGCCGACGAAGCGACGCTCGAGCAGCTTGGCGACCCAGAGCAGGGCGCGCTCGGCGGGCGGGGTGAGGTCGAAGTGAGCCTCGTCGCTGCCGGGCGGGTAGAACTTGCGCAGCCACCCGCTCGCGTCGTTGGCCCAGTCGTCCAGGTACGCCTCGGCGCTCTTCGGCAGGTCCACGGTGCTCTGTTCGCGCGCGTGGTGCAGGTGATCGTCGAGGCTCGCCGTCAGGGACTCAAGAGAGGCCGTGCGCGTGTTCGCCGCGAGGAAGGCCTGGTGGAGAAAGCTGATGATGAACGGCGCGTTGTTCGCAGCGAGCAGGCGCCACGCGGGGTTGGTCTCGCGGAGCCTCTGGAGCGTAGCGCGTTCGAGGGAGAGCATCGGTCAGGGTCCCTTCTACCCGGGCCCACTGACATGTTCCGGGTCAATTGCCGGGGCGCGGGGACGGCAGCACCGCGAAACTTCGGCATCTCCGGATGGTCCTCGACTGCCCGGCCGGCATCCGGCGATGGCTGCGCCTCGGGCGTGGACCGTCGTTCGAGGTGATCGCGTCCGATGCCGGTTTCGAACTCGTTCTCTGTGTCGCCGACCAGTCTCGTGCTGGACGGCGCCGCGCGTGTCGCGCCGTCCACGCTGGGCGGGTGGGTTGCCTGCTGTCCTCTCCGCGATTACTGTCTTCTCCGAGAAATCATTCACGGAGGAGAGCATGTCGGACCTCGACGCATTCCTGAAACGAGCCGGCTGGAAGCCGCGGGCGAACGCCTGGGCCTCCAGGTCGGGACGCCAGTACCGCGTGCTCGAGGAGGTCGCCCCGGGTGCCTGGGACCGCTCCGTGGCCGCGTTCCTCGCGAAGGCCATCCTCCAGGCCCAGGCTGGCGCGAGCCCCGACGTGGAGGCCGTCGCGGCTCTCAAGGTGAAGCGCGCGTCGCCGCTGACCGATGGCCGCCTCGCCAAGTTCGTCGACGAGGTGGCGCCCAGGCAGAGTTGGATCCTCCTGGACGCAGAGGGCCGGGTGTTCCCCCACGTCGCCTCAGCACCAGAGCTCAGCGATGCCGCGGCGAAGCAGGTGGTTCAGTCGTCGAAGGCGCCGGCGCCCATCCGACAGCAGTCGCTCTTCACCGACCTCAACCAGTGGATGCTCAAGGTGCTCCTCGCGCCGCACCTGCCCGAGAAGCTCCTCACCGCCCCGCGAGGGCGCCCACCCCGCAACGCGTCGACCCTGGCCAAGGTGGCGAACGTGTCGCTGCCGGCCGCGACCCGCTTCCTGCACGCGCTCGACGCCGACGGGCAGCTCGACACCCGCTTCGGAGACGTGCGCGTCGCTCGGCCGCTGGAGCTGCTCCCTCAGTGGCGAGACCGCATGGGCAACCCTGCGCGCCGGGAGGTCGCCGCGACGTCGGTGCGAGGGCCCTTCAATCTCGACATCACCGCGGGCGTCTTCCGGGAGTCCGCCCGCGCTCGCGGCGAATACCCGCCGCTCGTCCTTGGGCTGCACTCGGCCTGCGCAGCCCTCGAGCTGGGCCACGTGACTGGCGCAGTGCCCGTCGTGTGGACCCCATCGCTCGACGCCGCACGCCTCGAAGAACTCGGCCTCGTCGCCGTGCAGGGCGAACAGCGCGCTGATGTCGTGCTGCGCGTGCCGCGCTACCCGGAGTCGCTGTTCCGCGGCGTCGTGTCTCCGCGAACGAGCCCCGTGACGGACATCATCCAGTGCTGGCTCGACACCTCGCACTACCGAATCCGCGGGCAGGAGCAGGCAGACTTCCTCTGGCGTCGCGTCCTCAAGCCGGCCTTCACCCATGATTGAGCTCACCGACGAAGAAGCTGACGTTCTCCGCCGACTGCTGCGCGCGGTCGGCGGCGTGGTGCCCGAGTTCATCATCGCGGGCGGTCAGGCGGCGCGCCTGTTGCGGCTGCACCCGCTGGCGATTCGGCTCGAGTGGAACCCGTTGCTGACGAGCGACACCGACGTCGCCACCGTCGACAAGGGGCACCGGGGCAATGACCTCGCGAAGGCCTTCGAGGCCGAGGGCTTCACTCCCACCATCGAGGGCGACGACGTGCCGCCCAGGACGCACTACCTCCGCGGAGCCGCAGAGATTGAGCTCATCGTCCCCGACCTCGCGCGCCGACATGCGAGCGGCGCGACGGTGAAGATTCTCGGGGCCAGCGCGCAGAAGGTGAAGGACCTCGAGCCGCTCCTCGTCGAGCCGACCGAGCTCGAAGTGCCCAACGTCGGGCGCGTGCGCGTGCCGAACCCCGCCGCGTACATCATCCAGAAGGTGCTGAGCCTCACCAACCGGCGCTCGCTTCAGAAGAAGGGCAAGGACGCGCTGTACGCCCACGACGCGCTGCTGCTCTTCACCCTCAACGGGCACGTCCACCCCGAGGTGGTCGCGCTCGCTACCCGCGTCATGGTGACGTTGACGAAGAAGCAGAAGGCGAAGCTGCTCGAGACCGCCGCCAAGCTGGGCGATGCGCGCACTGACTTCGTCGTTGAGTCAGCCCGCCAGGCCGAGGGGCGGCCGGGGCTGCACACAGCCGAGGCCTTCGCGCTCGCCAATCGCCTCGGGCTCAAGGAGTTACTCGGGCAGTAGGCCTCGCCTCGTTCACGCCCCGTCGCTCGTGGTGATGGTGGGGACCCAGATGGCGCCCTCCCATTCTTTCAAGGTGCGCTCGCCCCCTTCGGGGTCGCGGGCGACGGCGGGGCGGCACTCTCCCTCGGCATGGAGAATGGCGGCGCACGTGGCGATGCCGAGTCGCACGGCCTCCTCGGGCCGAGACTTGTAGCTCGACAGCCCCATCGCTCGAAGGGTCGCGCCTGGGTAGACCTCGATGGCCTCCCCGTTCCCGAGCCCCCCGGAAAGGGCAGCACGCGGTACTTGTGCGACTCCCAGAGCTTCGAGAGGAGCACGTTGCCTAGCAGCGTCATCTGGAACGTGGCCTGGAACTTGTCCTTGAGCGGCGGTTGGCCGCCACGGCGACATCGGTCGCACGCGCGCGAGCAACGAGTATCTGTTAATCTGATACCGTCATGTTCCCGCGCCCAACAATCGAAGCCTTCGACGCACGCCTCGCTGGCCTCGGCCTGCGCCTCGAGGCCATCGTCATCGGCGGCTCGGCGCTGGCCCTGCTCGGCCTCACCAGCCGTCAGACCCGGGACTTCGACATCATCGCCCCGGAACTTCCGGTCAACATCCTCGAAGTGGCGAGGGCATTCGCGCAAGAGCAGCGCCGGCTCGGTGTCGAAATCCTCGACGACTGGCTGAACAACGGGCCGATGCAGCTGGGAGACGTGCTCCCCGAAGGCTGGCGCCTCCGCGTCGTGCTCGCCTTCGAGGGCAAGGCCTTGGTTCTTCACTCGCTTGGCCGCGCCGACCTGCTCAAGACCAAGCTCTTCGCGCTCTGCGATCGCGGTACGGACCTGCCCGACTGCGTCGACCTCGCGCCCACGCCCGCCGAGCTGACCGAAGCGCTGCCCTGGGTCTCGCTCCAGGACGCAAACCCCGACTGGCCCGCACACGTCGCTGCCACGCTCGCTGACCTCGGCAGGAGGCTCGGCCATGGGCTTTAGCCGCACGTCACCTGAGCCGAGACCGCCCGCCGCCGAGCTCACTGCGCGAATGGTGGGCATCGGGCTGAACTTCGCCGCGAAGCCGCGACCGGACGCCGACCTCGAGGCCACGCTGGTCCATGCCTCCTCCCTGGGCATGGACGACGGCGACCTCCGCGTGCTCTCGGTCATGACGACCTGGCTTGGTGTTCACCACGCGCACGTCAACGCCGATCGACTCGTGCGACTCGCCGCGGCGCAGACCTCGGAGCGCGTGCGTGCGTACTGGGCGGCCATCGCCTCGTGGCTCGCAAAGGACCGCCGCTTCGCACGTCTCAACACCCGGTATGAAGGTCCTCGAGTCGACCTGCTCCCTGTGGGCACGGACTTCCAGTTGAAGCGCCGTGGCGAAGACCCACGCTTCGTCGGCTCGAAGTTGAAGGCCCCGGCCGGAACTCTCCGCGACCGCGAGGACGACGTCTTGTCCCCTGAGGCGCTCGCGCGGAGGCACGCCGGCTACCGCAACCGCCTGCTGATGGGCCCGACCTGGCGCGCCGACGTGTGGACGGTGCTCGAGCGCGCGCCAGAACTCAGCGTGGCCGAGGTGGCGCGCCGGGCCTCATGCTCGTTCGCGACCGCCTGGCAAGTCGTTCAGGACTTCAAGCTGCTGCGCTCTGTCGAGCCGCGCAGAACGACTGGATGACGTCGGCCAGCAGAGGTGTGGTCCCCATCAGCCGCAAAGTTCTGGCACTGGAGACGACATGCCTCAGATGCGTCGAGCGGGAGTTCCTCGGCACACGAGATGATCCGCGGGGTCATCGCCGTCGAGAGCCGCATGCTGTGCTTCTTTCGAAGCTCGCCTGAGGCGGGGAAGGGGGCTTCGGCGCCGACAGCGTCGCGGGTGAACTACGGGGCAACGCCCAGCTTGAGGGCGTAGCGCCGAACTGTCTTTTCGACAGTCGAGCACTCCTTCGCGCTCTGAGCGGCGTACACCTCGCGCTCGAGTTCTGTGAGGCGCTTCTCCCACGACGAAGAGAGCTCCTCCGTTGCGCTCGCGAGGTGGAAGAGATCGCGAATGTCAGCATACCGATCACGCTTCCACTCATCGGTAGGGGCACCCATCGAATCGGACCGGCCGGCAGCACCGCGAAACTTCGGCATCTCCGGATGGTCCTCGACTGCCCGGCCGGCATCCGGCGATGGCTGCGCCTCGGGCGTGGAATGCGGTTTCGCAGCAACGGCCACCGGGGTGGGCTCGGATGCCGTCAACACGCGCTGAACAGGAACAACCGCGATCGTGTCGATGGGGAGTGAGTTGCCCTCTGCCGATGATCGACCACCACCAGTGAGAACGACTGCGGCCGAGATCGCGCCAACCAGCGCAAAGACCACGATCACGACTGGCAGGTGCCAGGAGGACGTGCGCGACGTGGTGAGTTCCGGGGTCGGGAGTGAAACGGTGTTCGTGTGGTCCGTGTACCCAGAGCCCGGCGCGCCGGAGTCGACGATGGCGATCAATACCGGAACGCCGGCCCTTGATTTGCGCCGCTCGACAGGCGGCAAGTCCTTCAACCCAAGAGACTGGGCGGACTCTCGAGCAAACTCGTGAAGATCATCCTCACCGAGGCGACGACGAACAACCGCTCGGTGACCCGATGCATGAACAGCGAGATAGAGCAGTCCACTCTTTCCGCTCCCCACGAATCCCTTCACTTCGTAGCCACCGACGAGGTCGCCCACCATGGCCGTGACCTACGGGCACCCAGGCCAATTCGTCGGGAAGTTCGCCGTGTCGTCGTTACCCGCGTTGCCCATCGAACGTTGGTACTTCGGCCACGCCCCGCTGCTGTCGAGCAACTTGGGCGCATCGACGATGATGCTGAGCACTTTGCCGCTCGCCGCGCCGACGTAGAGCACTCCGGTCTTCGAGGTGGGATTCGCACGGTTGCAGTCGAACGCCATGTGCGTGTTGACCGAGTCGCCTGCAGCGATGAGAGGCGCTCGCCAGAGCTCCGCGCCAGTTCCCTGTCGGAATGCGAGAAGGGTCCCGAGCCTCGATACTGCGTAGCCCTCTGCCATTCCGCCGCTCACGCGAGGGGCTCCGAGCACCGGCGAGGTTCGAATGTTGTCGCCACTGATGTTGTTGCCAATGGGCACGGCTGGAGTGACCAGGGACGAAGGGTTGAAGCGCACAAGTGCCTCTCCTTGTCCGACGTACGCCTCCGAGGACGAGACCAATGCGGGGACTCCCTTGTCCGTGTTGCTCCCGAGAGAACCCCCGTCGAGTGCTCCCGCATTTGAGACGACAAAAACCTGTCGACTCGTTGCATTGGATCCACCGATGAGAGTGTTTGTGCCAAGGAGCGCCTGGCCAGTGCCGACGCTCGCAGGGTCGGTACCGAACTGAACCGCCGATCCGATTGTTGGCGTCGAGGTGCCGTTGAGTGAAGCAGGCTGCCACCAAGCGCCTGCTCCGTCATGTCGCAGGAACACTGCTGTTGAGCCGGAGACCAAAACGTTGCCAGCCACGTCCGTTCGAGTCGGAACATTTGCTGCGTCGAACTGGGTAGTGCTCCCGAATGACGTCGGTCCATTGACGGGGTCGTAGACACATCCCTTGCCACCCACGCCCGCAACCGAGTTGATGGTTCCGACACTGAGCGTCTCCGTCCCTGGTCGATAGAGGGCGACCCCGGAGTAAGTCTTGCTGCCCACCACGCCCTGACACGGAAGCGAGAGCGCTCCGATGGCGAGGGAGCCCGACTCCACTGCTCCGACGTATCCGCGAATCACGCCGAAGGTGTTGTAGGCAAGGTAGATGACGTCGGAACTGGCTGGACCGGCCGCGACAGCGATCGACTGGATGTCACCCAGCCCAACCGTTGCCCCCGCGTCGCCCGTTGGCGAAACCTTGAAGATTCCGCCTCCGGTGGTGGCGACAGTTCCCACGTAGAGAGTGCCGTCGCGTCCGACTCCGAGAGCCTGCACCTGCTGCGTCATCGCCGGCGTGGTCCATCTCACGCGGGTGACGGGCAAAACGCCGCCAGTGCCCGGCCCCGAGTTTGTGTACTGGTCGGTCGCGCTCAGCGTCGCGACGAAGCCTCCATCGAGAGCGTTCAGCGTCGGCTGACTGAAATCCAACTGGAAGCAGGCGACGCCACCATCAACCGACGCCAGGTTGGGGCACGCGCTGTTCGCGACGCGCTGCATGACGAACCCGCCGAGCGACACGCCCGCATCGTTGAGGGCCTCATTCGACACCAGCACTGCCGACACCACAGCATCGCGCTGAAACGCTCCGCCATCGCTTACGACGACCAGGCCCAGCACCGGCGGAGTGGCATCGACGCGGAAGTGGCGAACGGGGTGAATAGGGCCGCCATCCAACCAACCTGCTTCCAATCTGCGCCGCGCATCGACCGTCCCACTCGGCACCGCGCCAATCCACGAGCCATTCAGCGTCAAAATCCCCGCGGTGCCTCCGCTGACCGTGAACGGCACCGGCTTGGCGAACCCACCGCCGTCAGCGCGCGAGACCTGGAGGCTCAGAGCAACGCTGGTGTTGGGGGCATACTTGAAGTCCTCGGTCGGCATGTCCCAGGTCAGCGTCAGACCGAGGTCTGAGCACGTGCCGCCGTCAGCACTCGGGACGCATTCTTCCCAGTCGGCGCACATCACGTCGCAGACCTGTGTGAGCACATCGACAGTCGCGTTTGTGGCCGGCCAACCAGCCGTCAATGTGTGACTGCCGGCGCTGGCCGGTAGTCCAAAGTCACCGACGAAGAGCCCCGCGTCGTTCCCGTTCATCATCATGGGCGCAGTGACGCCCGGGCTCCCACTCGACGGCATGCTGCCACGCCGGAAGGCACCGCCGTCCCAATCAGTGACACGCGCCGCGACACGCGCAGAGGCGCCACCACCGTAGAGGCTCCGAGGCGCCGGCGACACGATGGCTACCGTTGCGTTCCGACAGGTCCCGCCATTCCCAGGCTGACAGGTCTGCCAATCCATGCAGCCAGCCGGGCAATCAACAACGCCCCCGCCACCACCGGTACCCCCTCCGCCTCCTCCTCCTCCCACGGTGCCGCCGTCCTCCTTGGCGATACACACTTTGATTTCAGGGTCACAGAAGCCAGTGGAAGGGCAGTCCTCCGAGGTCTTGCACGTGATTCCGGAAACGCACCCAACGCCGCAAATGGAAAACAAACCGATCAACACGATGCGATTCATCAGAACGTCCCTCCCACCAAGACGACTCCGCCGCCAGGAAGCGGGACGAGCGTCGTCTTCACTGTCTCTGAGTCCTTCGAGATCGCCACCATGACCGCACCCACGGCGGCTACTCCAAAGCCGCCGGCCATCAGACCGACGCCGAGCCCCTGCTGCGACTGCGCCGGGGCCAGCTTGAGCCTGTCTGCAGGAAGGATGTTGCCGTCACCGTCCTTCCTGACGACGGGGGCAGTCGCGAAGGCGATGGCGCCGCCCGCTCCGACTGCCGCGCCAACACCGACGCCAACCCAACCAATGATGCGGCCGATGCTGGTGTGCTTCTCGAACTGGGGCGGAGGGGGCGGGGGGACATCGATCCGAACAGGGTCCTTCACAGGTTCCTTCACGATGGTGGGATGGTCGACCGTGGCGGCGGGTCTGAACGGAGACAGCTTGCCCACTGCGAGCTTCGCCAGGACCTGGTTGAGCGCGTCGCGGGCGATGTCCCTGAATGCTCCGTTGGCTTTCAGAATGTCGACTGTCTGCGCCGGCCCCATCGAGACGCCGTCATCGCGAACGATGCGACCTACGGCGATCACGTGCTTGTCGGTGTTGTAGTCGACGCTGACGTAGAGCCCGTAGAGCGCCCCCGCGAGCTTCGCCAACTGCGTGAGGCACTCGTCTTCGCGCTCGCAGTCCTGGCGCTTCAGCTCTGTAAGCGCGCTCGACAGCTTCGCGCTCTCGGGCACGGCGGCGTCTGAGCCACGAACCAGCATGGGGAAGAGCTTCTGGAGCTCCTCCTTCTCCTTCTTCGAGAAGCCAGAAGGGGTGCGCTTCACGTCGAGCGTGAAGGGGGCAACGAGAGGCAGAGGCTCCTGGGCGAAGGCCCCGAGCGAAACCAGCAGCACCACCACGAACGACAGTCTCACGGTTCGACCCCCTTTGTGCCCTTCACGCGCTGACTGAACAGCCGCAGGCGTTGCTCGATTGACCCACATTCGCCGCGCGTGCTGGCGATGCCGATGGCTTTGCTGATGGCTTCATTCTCGTCGGCCGCCCACAACAAAAGGTCGCTCCGCTTCGACGAGCGCTGGGTCAACTCATCGAGGTCGGCGCGCGCGGTGCGCTTCCAGTCATCGTCGGGTTGACAGCTGGGAGGCTCGATCATGACCGTCATCTTCTGCGTGGGCTTCACGACGGGCTTCACGACCGATGGGCTCAGCTTCGGCAGCGCCTCGATCTCGTCGCCGGCGTCCTCCAAAACAGGTGGGCCGATCGGGGTCGGCGGCTTCACCGCGGCGATGACAACAGGCGAGCCCGCGTCCGGTGTCTCTGAGAGCTGCTCAGGCAGCGGCTTCGTCACCAAGCTGCTGATCCCCCAGCCGAGAGCGACCACGAGCAGCAGCAACGTCGCGATGCCGATCGCCTGGCGCCGCCGAGAAGAGGCGACGATCGCGGGCGGCAGCATCAGGTCGGTAGAGACGTTTCGCTGCTGAAGCTCAGCGAGGTTGACGTTGACGTGCGTGCGCTCGACGCGGTTCTCGAGTTGTTGAAGCCGGGTTTCGAGATCGTTTCGTGCAGCGCTTGCACTTTGGTATCGACGTGCTGGATCAAGCGCGAGCAGCTTGTGAACGAGATCCGCGACGTCTCGAGGCACGTCGGGGGCAGCGAGCTCGAGCCGAGGCGCCTCGTCGGACATGCGGTTCCGAAGCAGTGCCTTGGTGTCGGTGATGCCCAGCGACGCCCACGGAGTTGCGCCCGCCAGCATCTCGTAGAGCACGACGCCCAGCGAGAAGAGGTCAGCGCGTCCGTCAGGTGGGTGCTGAGCTGCCTGCTCCGGGGACAGGTAGTCGACGGTGCCCGCATGGGTGAATGCTTCACCGACGCGGCTGGCGAGCCCGAAGTCCGACAGCCGAAGGGTCGGCATTTCCTTGCCGGAGACCGTCGTCGTCTCGTGCTCGTCGTAGAGGATGTTCTCGGGCTTCAAGTCGCGGTGCACGATGCCGGCTGCGTGCGCGGCGCCGAGCCCGCGCGTCAGTTGGATCGCCAACCGGAGCGCCTCGGCGACGCCCATTCGCTGCTCGCCCCGCCCGAGCCGCTTTTCGAGCGCCGAGCGCAGCGTGTTGCTGCGATGAAACTCCATCACGAGGTACGGCCGCCCATCGCGCAGCCGGCCAAAGGCGCGGGGTTTGACGATGTGATGGTTGCTCAAGTTGAAAAGCAACTCGGCCTCGTGACGGAACTGCTCGAGCCATTCGAGATCCAGCCCCGGGTGAGGCACCTTCATCGCGGCTTCGGCGTTCTTCAACTCGGGCAGCGTGACCCGGTACACCGTGGCCATTCCTCCGCGACCGGCGACGCTGTCGATCACATACCCATCGACCCGCGAACCGAGCGCTAAAGCGCCCTCAACGACGACGGACGAGTCAGCGCTGGACATGCTGCTCTCCGGGCGTGAGCCCCCGGTGAATTCCTCCAGCCTTCCGAGGAGTTGCAAATGCGCAGCGCGCTGACTCGTTCACGGGCGCGGGTCTTACCACTGGTCGCGATCTCTCCAAGGATCCGTAGCCAGTTTCGGTCCCGCTGGATCTCGGCGGAGCGATTCCAAACTTGAAGAACAGGCGCAGGTAGAGGAGCGGCCGAGTCAGGAGCCTCCTATGCGTCGGTCGGGGGACGCTCGGGGATGGATGCGAGCAGCGCAGTCGCCTCCTGTCGGGCCTCGCTCCACATCTCCTCGATTCTGTCGTTGGAGATGAACTTCCCATCCTCTCCGTCGCGCATGCCGTTCCAAAAGGCTTTGCAGGCTTCATGCAATCGAGCCAACCGCACCGCGCATTGGTCGGCCTCGAACTGAAGCCGCGCAGCGAGTCGCTCAAGCCGATTACCTGGTGCCTCGGCGCTCGTGGCGGGGTGCTTGTCGCATGCCAGAAGGTGTTCGGGGCTGCGATCACCAAGACCGCACCACGGGCAAGGTGGAGCCGCAGCACCAAAGGAGCCCGGCGCGAGCGCGTCGAGGATGGCCAGGTCGTGGTGGTCCTGCCTGCGAGCTACGCGCCGGACCCGGGGTTGATCGATCACCTCGAGTTTGCGCTGAAGTACGACACAGTGAACCTCGAGGTGCTCTCCGCCCTCTTTGGTCGCGTCGACCAGTCAGGCTTCGAGCAACAGCTCGCAGCGTTCGTCCGCGAACGTCCCACTGGGCAGTACGGGCGTCGGCTCTGGTTCCTGTACGAGTTGCTCACGGGCCGGCGGCTCGCACTGGATGACGTGAGCACCGGAAACTATGTGGAGCTCCTCGACGAGGCGGAGTTCTTCACCGGGGCGCCGCAGCGGAGCCGACGTCATCGCGTCATCGACAACCTTCTCGGCGACGTGCGGTTCTGTCCGATCGTCCGGCGTACGCCGGAACTTGAGCGCTTCGTGAAGAGCGGCTTGCGCGATGAGGTGCAGCGGCCGACCTCTACCGATTCTTTGACGCCACCACCATGGCCGAGGCACTCGCACGCTGGGTCGAGCAGACCGTGAAGGTCGAGTTCCGCGCAGAACTCGACTTCGTCGTTAAGCGCAGACGGCGTCTGCGGAATTGGTGCGGGCATCAGCGAGCGCGCTTCCTCTCCCCTGGTCGCACTACGTCCGACTCCTCGCGGTGAGGAACCCGAGCTCGCGCGCCTTCTACGAGACCGAGGCCCTTCGCGGCGGGTGGACGCATCGCCAGCTCGATCGGCAGATCCAGAGCCAGTTCTACGAGCGAACGCTGCTCTCGAAGAACAAGGCCGGCATGCTGGCGAAGGGGCAGGTTGCCGCGCCCGGCGACGCGCTGTCGCCCGACGAGGCGATCAAGAACCCGTTCGTTCTGGAGTTCCTCGACCTGAAGGACGAGTACTCGGAGCTCGAACTCGAAGAGGCGCTCATCAAGCAACTCGAGACCTTCCTGTTGGAACTGGGAGGGGCGTTCACCTTCGTGGGCCGCCAGCGCCGCCTTCGTGTGGGCGACGAGTGGTACCGCGTCGACTTGGTGTTCTTCCACCGCGAGTTGCGCTGCCTGGTGATCATCGATCTCAAGATCGGGAAGTTCACGCACGCCGACGCGGGGCAGATGCACCTGTACCTGAACTACGCGCGCGAGCACTGGATGATGAAGGGCGAGAATCCGCCGGTCGGGCTCATCCTCTGTGCCGAGAAGGACCACGCCGTGGCGAAGTACGCGCTCGAAGGGCTGCCCAACAAGGTGATGGCCGCAGAGTACCGAACTGCGCTGCCCGACGAGGCCACGCTGGTCGAGGCTGTCGAGAAGACGCAGCGAGCGCTCACCAGCGCGGCGAGGAAGCGGCGATGACCGAAGCGGAGCTGAAGCGGAAGTTGGCGGCGATCGTCGATGAAGGTGAGAGCGGCGCGACGATGGTTCGCGACGGGCTCCTCGGGCTGCTCACCGCGGTCGAGCGCGGTGAGGTCGACCGCGTCGTCGTGTACCGGGTCGACCGCTTCTCGCGGAGGCTCGCCGACTTCGTTCGGCTACTCGAGTTCCTCACGAAGTTCGGCGCCGGCATCTCCTTCGTCGACGGCTCCCTCGAGTCCGACGGTGGCGCGCTCGCGAGGCTGCAGCTCAACGTGCTCTCGATGTTCGCGGAGTTCGAGCACTCCATGATCTCCGAGCGCCTCCTCGATGCCCATGCCGCGAAGAGAGCTCGTGGCCTCCGATCGGCTGGTCGCTTGCCGTTCGGCTACAGGTCTGATCCCGAGACCAGGCAACTCATTCTCGACAAGGCGAACGCTCCCTTCGTGCGCTCGTGCTTTGAGCGCGGTCGTTCCCCCAGTTGTTGCGCTTCGCGAGGACCCGGGCCTCTGCGTGGGACACGACGCACACGAAGGAGCGCGCCGCGGCCTCGTTCACCTTGAAGGTCGCTTCGATGTACCGGCCCAGTTCCTTCCCGCGGACCAGGTTCAAGACGACGCTGGTGTCGAGGAGGTACCTCGCTGGAGTCATCGAATCGCCTCCAGTGCAGCCAGCAACTCCTCGTCGGTCTCGTCCCCCGGCCAGGTGCCATAGAGCGCGGCGATGTCCCTTCTGTCATGGAGGGCCACCGCTCCGGCGAAGATCCCGGTCTGGGCTGTTGGCACCTCGTCGAACACCTCGTCGCCGGGAGCCGCTTCATCGAGGTGCTCTGCGTCGATGAGGAGCAACTTCCCCGACGGGCGGAAGCGGCCCATGCCCGAGACGGCGACGCGCTTGCCGAAGAGCGCCTTGAGCGCGCTGAGGTCATGCTCTTCAAAGCGCGCGGCGACTTGCTCACCACCAGTCAGCTTGATGAGGACGTCGGTCTTCGACGCAGAGATGGTGTCGAGCACACCCGCGACCCGCACTGCTCGAGAGCCAGGCGTTTCGTCTCGGAGCAGTTCAATCCTGGGTACGTCAGCTTCGCGGAGGAGCAACGGCGCACGGCTCAATCCAGACAACTCGACGCCCTGAAAGGCGCGGCTGCCGCACTTGGCGAATCTGGCGCAGGCATCGAGCAGCGCGCGGTCGGCGACGACCTGTTCCCTATCTCCGCTCAGGACCGACGCCAGCACGTTGGCGAAGCACTCGACGGCCGAGAGTTTTTCGAGGTCAGTCGTTGGCTTCGCGAAAAGCTGAAGTTGGGGGAGTCGCTCGACCCCGACGGCCTCGCCCAGCACCGGCGCTTCAAAGTCGACGATGGCCGAGCCGCTCCGCAGTCCGGTCACGTCGAACGCACACGCGGCGTCCAGCCACGCGGGCCGGCCCCCCTTTCGGGTGCTCTCGCCCTCCACAAGAAAGCGGGTCGCCAGGCGGGCTCCGTCGATCAACGCCGTGAGCGCTTCGAGCAACGCATCCGCGGGGACGCGCACCGCGTCTGATGAGCCACCGAGCAGCTTCAGGGTGTGCTTCTTCATCGGGCGCTCCTCTCTTCATTCTCGCTTGGGTGCTCCACCCTTGGAAGCGAACAACGCAGGCGCAAGTTCGCAACCGGCGACCTTCAGTTGCGTCGGTCGCGACCTGCGAGCACCGAGTAAATCCACGGCCCTCGCCGTACCCGCGATTTAACGTTTAACAGAAGCTGTTAAACGCTCTTCGAACCTCTGCCCCGCGGGACGAGAACAGAGAGCCGAAGCCGTCCAGAACGCGACCGGCGACGCGGCCCAGATTCTCTGCGCGCGCCTCGCGGAGAGCGCTTCCTCGGGGAAGAAGAGGCGAGGGCGGTTAATCGAAAAGCGCCCACCGGTTGGTGGGCGCTCTTCAGTTGCTCAAAATTTGTCCGCCCACGTTTCGCCCCGACGGTTAACAGGACTCGACCGAAGGGCCTGAAATTACAGCCCTTCTGCGGCGGTCGTCGCCGATTGGATGCCCTTGTGGAGCTACGGCGTCCGTTATGCTTCTGTTCGTACGTCCGTATAACGAGGCCCATCATGATCAAGAAGCTCTCCGCCGTCGGTAACAGTCTTGGACTCATCATCGAGCGCCCGATTCTCGAGCTGCTCGACATCACCAAGGACACCTCGCTCGAGGTCAAGACCGACGGCGAGGCGCTCATCATTCGCCCCGTGAAGCTCAGCAAGAAGGAACGCCTCCGCGAGTCGACGAAGCGCATGATGGCGACGCACGACGAGACGCTCAGGAAGCTCGCGAAATGACCGCGGAGGAGCTGGTCTTTCTCGACGTCGACGACGTCATCGAGCTCCACGCCGCCCAACTGGAGGTGTTCGGCGGTGGCTCCGGCCTGCGAGACCGCGGCCTGCTCGAGCCGGCGGTGGCCCAACCGCAAGCGTCGTTCGGTGAGCAATACGCGCACGATGGGTTGTTCTCCATGGCTGCCGCGTACCTGTTCCACATCGTCGGCAACCACCCCTTCGTCGACGGCAACAAGCGAGCGGGCCTGCTGTCGGCGCTGGTCTTCCTCGACCTGAATGGCATCACCATCGCGAGACCCTCCGACGCGCTCTACGAGCTGACCATGGGCGTGGCCGAGGGACGGCTCGAGAAGCCGGCGATCGCCGCTGAGCTCGAGCGCATCGCCAAACTGAACGTGCCGTAGTCCCAGCCGCTCGATGCACGGAGATTCAGTCATGGCGTCGCGCCCTCCAGCCTCAGCGCCTCGCCCCTCAGCGAAAGTGCTCACCGCGCGCATGGCGGGCATCGGGATGAACTTCGCCGCGAAGCCGCGACCGGATGCTGACTTCGAGGCAACGCTGGTCCATGCCTCCTCCCTGGGCATGGACGACGGCGACCTCCGCGTGCTTTCGGTCCTGACGACCTAGCTCGGTGTTCACCACGCGCACGTCAACGCCGATCGACTCGTGCGACTCGCCGCGGCGGAGACCTCGGAGCGCGTGCGTGCGTACTGGGCGGCCATCGCCTCGTGGCTCGCAAAGGACCGCCGCTTCGCACGGCTCAACACCGCGTATGACGGTCCTCGTGTCGACCTGCTCCCCGTGGGCACGGACTTCCAGTTGAAGCGCCGCGGCGAAGACCCACGCTTCGTTGGCTCGAAGCTGAAGGCCCCGGCCGGAACTCTCCGCGACCGTGAGGAAGACGTCTTGTCCCCGGAGGCGCTCGCGCGGCGGCACGCCGGCTACCGCAACCGCCTGCTGATGGGCCCGACCTGGCGCGCCGACGTGTGGACGGTGCTCGAGCGCGCGCCGGAGCTCAGCGTGGCCGAGGCAGCGCGCCGGGCCTCATGCTCGTTCGCGACCGCCTGGCAAGTCGTTCAGGACTTCAAGCTGCTGCGCTCCGTCGAGCCGCGCAGAACGACTGGATGACGTCGGCCAGCAGAGGTGTGGTCCCCGGCAGCCGCGAAGTTCCGGCTTTGGAGACGACATGCCTCGGATACCCTCCTCACCTGCTTGGCCTCCCGAACTCCCGCGCCCAGCTTCGTTCGCTGCGCCGTCTACACCCGGCAGTCGGTGGCGCGACCCGGCGTCGACCCCGCGGTCACCTCGTGCGAGCTGCAGGCCCAGCGGTGCCGCACCTTCATCGAGCAGCGGAGCGCGGCCGGCTGGTGCTTCGTCAAGTGCTTCGACGACGAGGGCGAGAGCGGGGCGACCCTCGGCCGGAATGGGCTCATCGAGCTCATGCTTGCCGCCGAGAACGGGGACCTCGACCAGGTGGTGGTGCACCGGGTCGATCGGCTCTCCCGAAAGCTCAGCTCCTTCGTCCACCTGCTCGACTTCTTCAGCCGGTTCCGCGTCGGCATCTCCTTCGTCGACGGGGCGCTGGCCACGAGTGGTGGCGCCCTCGATCGGCTGCAGCTCAGCCTCCTCTCCACTTTCGCCGAGTTCGAGCACTCGATGATCTCCGAGCGACTGCGAGATGCGCACGCGGCGCGACGCGCCCAGGGGATCCGCTCGGCTGGCCGGTTGCCCCTCGGCTACACCTCCTCACCTGAGACGAAGCAGTTGGTGCCGGACCCGGCGAACGCCAGCTTCGTGAAGACGTGCTTCGCGCGCGCTGCGGCCGGGGCGCTGCCTGCGGAGATTGCCGCCGATGGGAAGCGGCGGGGTGGGGCGCTCAGCCGGTGGTCGGCCCGCGCGGTGACCCGGATGCTGCGGAACCCCGTCTACATGGGCCGACACCCTGACGGGGCTCCGAGCGACCACGAGGCCCTCGTCTCCGCCGAACTCTTCGAGCGTGCCGGCGGCGCCATCGGGGGCCGACGAACTGCACGAAGCCCAACCCCGGTTCGCAGGCTCGCGGCAGAGGAGGACCCGTTCGTGCTACGGGGGAACCTCAAGTGCGCGCTCTGCCGAAAGGCGATGATCCCGGCCGCGAACGTGCCGATGCGCGCGCTCAGCCCAGCGACGCCTCGGTACTACCGGTGCCGCACGCTCGGCTGCGATGGCGAGCCGCTCGGGGCCTCCGAGGTCGAGCGCCGCTTCGCTGAGTTCCTCGCGGGGCTCCCGACGACGTTCAGCGACGCCCAGAGAGAAGAGGCCACCGTACGCTCGGCCCTCTGGGCCTACCTCACGCCGCTCAACCGCCGCCGCAGCGCCGAGTTTCTCTTCGCCTTCCTTGCCTGGGACACCCGCAATGGGACCTTCGTCGCGCGGCCTGGCAACTTCGACTGGTCGTCGAAGCTGGGCAAGTCGCTCTCCATGCGCGGTGTGCTGGCGAAGCTGATCGAGGTGCCCACGCAGCCGAAGGAGAGGCGACCCCGAGCGAAGCGGCGACCGACGAGCGCGCCTCACGAAGCCCAGCCGCTCGAGCCCCGTGCGCGTGCCTTGATCGAGTGGCTCGAGCGCTTCCGGGTGACGAGCGAAGAGCGGTAGGCCTACGTTCGACCCAACACGCGCACGCAGGGAGACTTTATGACGATCAACAGCCCCACGTTCACGCAGAGACAGGGGATGGTGCTCGCATTCATCCATGCGTTCGTTCAACGACGAGGGATGGCGCCTTCGTACGAGGAGATCGCGGGCCACTTCGGCATCTCGAGCCCGAGTGTGAATGGCATGATCAAGACCCTCGAACGTCGGGGTTTGTTGTCGCGAGTTCCTGGCGTGGCGCGAAGCCTTCGTGTGTTGGTGCCGGCTGCGGAACTGCCTGGCGGCGATTTCGGCCGGTCAGCACCACCTGCCGAGCGCGCCAGACCTGCCGCTTCGGTTCAAGAGGCGCATGAGGCAGCGGCCATCGCGGTGCTCGACGTGCTGATGCCACACCTGAAGTCTGACGGCGGACGAGAGTTCGTGCTCGAGGCCGCGCGGGCCGTGCAATTGGCACTCAAGCCCCTGGTTGGCGAGGCGGCGTCGGCGCGTGCCGCGGCGACTGTAGCCGCCGAAGCGGCTCGCTGGTCGGCTGACGGGCGAGGCACGGTTGTCCCTCTGCGGATTTGGGTGAAGCGCCGACGATGAGCCCCCGCGCAAGCCCGATCACCGACAGGGACCTGACTGCGCTCAAAGGCCTGCGTGCCGCTGCGCGAACACGCCTATTGGAGCGTCAGCCAGCGACGGTCTTCGAGGCCCTGTGCATCCGCGACGTCGCGCGCGCCACGACGCGTGAGCTGCTCAAGCGAGGCGTGTTGACCGACGCAGAGGGGGTCCAGCGCCGCTCGCTCAACCGCGAGGAGCTCCAGCGCTGGATGCTCGCGAAGAACCGCGACCGGACCTGAAGTTCACCGGTTCTTCCGACGCGCCCACCCGGGCGGTCTGGCCTGTCTCCAGATCGCCGGTCTCATTCACTCACCGCCGACCAGGACTGCCAGTTCTTCGCCTGTGCGACGACCGGGCCTACGGTGCGGACGCCGGAGCGATCGATCACGGTAGCGCCGGCCTCCCGCAGTTCGCGAACTCGACGACTGGATCCCGCGCACTCACGCGGTCGTCACGATCGGAATCCCGCGCCTTCCAAAGCTCGTTTCCAGTCACGGATCCGCGCGCCGCAAGGTGCGCCGATTGCACCGCTCACCAGCGCTTCCACTTGTCTCGGTAGCTCGGGGGGAACGGTATGGGCTCCTTCGGTTCGACGGAGCGCTCGGCAGTGAACGTGCTCCCATCGCTCTCTTTGATTCGAAGGACGCCCTTGAGGCGCCCGTCCTTGCCGAGCCGGACGCGGCCCGAGCCCGACATCTGGTCGAACTCCCAGGCGCCCTCCCACGTGAACGAGACGCCGGTCTTCGTCGGCTTGCAGTTCACGTAGGCAAGTAGGCAGTGCATGCGCAGCCGGTCGGCGTACCCGGTAAGCGAGAGCAGCGCGGGGCCGAGGTCGTCGAGGAACTTGCTCGACCACTGCGACGTCTCGGTGATTCGCCACCACCCCCGGTATTCAGGCGGGATCGTTTCGACCTCGGTCATGGTGCGCCTCCTGGAGTCTTCGAGCACCAGTTCATGGTCACCGACTTCGCGGGGGGAACGGTCCATCAGCCTTCCCATGTTCGGCGCCAAACGGACGCCGGACATCGCGTGGGGCGCTCGGCTCATCAAGATGCCCCGCAGCACGTCTTGAACTTCTTCCCTGAGCGTCAGGGGCAGCGCTCATTCCGGCCAACCTTCACCTTGGGCTTCGGCGGCTCAGCGACAATCCTCCCGGCCAGCCCGTGCATGATGGCGCTGCGTTGGGCGAACCGTTCCTCATAACGTGGATGCCGCTGCTGGTACGCATCCCACAGCTCGGGCAGCCGAGAATTCCGGCCCTCGGGACGAAGCGTTGCCGAAGTGCCGTCGAATTCGATGTCGCCGGGGTGGGATGCGCCTCGCGGGGCGACCGGTTCGAAGTCCACGATGGCGATGCCGCAGGTGCAACCCGGCTCGACGCAGTAGAGCTCGACCGCGTCATAAACGCGTTCGCCCAGTACGTAGGTGTCGGCGCGCAGCGCGGGCTGCGTGTCGTCCCAGACGACCAGGTCTCCCGGTCGCCACCCTTCGATTTGGATGGTGCCTCCACCAATTCCGGGCGCCACGGGTGGTTGCTCGCCCTTTCCAAGGTGCCAGACGCGGGCGATGGCATCGAGGGCGCCGTCATCCAGACCGTCGACGACCGCCTTCACGGCAGGGTCCACGCGCGGGTCGATGGGGGTCTCGTCGACCGGCAGGAAGACCTCGAGGGTGTCGAGGTCGACTGCGAAGGCGGTCACACCCTTCAGCGCTCGCGCAGTCGTTTGGTAGTCAGCGCGGCTGTGCCATGCATCCGCGACGACCCGCCCGCCGTCGAGCAACGCGTCTCTTCCGCGGGGGGCAGACAGCAGCAGTGCCGTTCGACAGCCGCAGTTGGGCGTCGGGCAGGTGAAGGCCCAGAGCCACCCTCCCGGGACTCTTGGCGTCTGAATGAGGCCCAGCGCGGAGTTGCTCGTCGTGGTGCCCATCTACCTGTTCCTCTTGCGCGCCTTCTTCGCCGCCTTCCTCTGCTGCTTCTTCTTGGCCGCATCCGCCTTGCCGACCGGGCGCGCGGGAACTCCGAGGGGCAGGGGGAACGAGTCGGGCAGCGGGCGGGACGAGACGTGCTGCATCCAGGCGTCGATGCCTTTCTGGCTGCGCATGTCGAAACCCGCCTCGGCGCCGCCCATGAAGAGCGACTTGGCCATGCCGAAGTTGCTCTTGTTCGACAAGCCGGCAACCAGCTTCTTCACGGCGTCGCTGCCCAGCTCGCGCAGGCATGCGTCGGCCTGCTTCAGGCCGAACTCCCGCTTGAGGAAGGCGTAGAAGGCGCGAAGCTCCGTGATGATGCCGCTCGCGGCGGCAGCCTCGATGCTGACTTTTCGAGGAACGATGCCGAAGACGATTTCTCGGAGCTCATGAGCATCGAGGGTGGCGATGGTCGCGTTGAAGTGGTTGGCCGCGTAGTCCATCAACAACGGGGCGAACCAGACCTCGGCGAGTGACTGGGCCTCGGGCGAATCCTCGAAGCGGGCGAGCAACTCGTCTTCGAGCTCGGCGCGGGCGTCAGAGTCGACCTCCTCCTCTTGCATGCCAAGCTCGAAGAGATCGGCCATGAGGTCGAAAGGTGGGCGCTCGATGACCTGCTCATACGGAGCCCGCAGTGAGACCTCGAGGTCTCCTGCATACGTGCTGACCTTCACGCTGGACGAGACAGGAGGTCCCTCGCCATTCCACGCGGCGTCGAGCGCCTTCGTCTGGGGCAGCAGCTGCGGGAGGGAAAGACAGATGGCCTCCGAGATGGTGACCTCCTTCGCGGTCGGGGGACGCGCGACGAGGTCCGGGTCGACGACGACTGGCCACGGGTAGGCCTCTGGGCCTGCGACCTCCCAGCGGTGGGTCGACACTTCCTTGCGCAGCGCCGGCGAGAGGTCCGCGCCCCGCTCGAAGTTGAGGGCGAAGTGGTGCGGGAGCTTCGCGTCCTCCTCGCGCTCGAGCGCGCTCGCCGCCTCGTGGAAGAGCGCGTAGTCGTCGAGGCTCGCGAAGAGAATGAACCCCAGGCTCTCGCCCATCTGCCCGATGACGACGAGCGCGGCTTCGCGCAGTCCGAGCTGCTCGATGGTGAGGGAGAACACGTTCCGGTTGGCGGGAATGTGGGCCCACGGCCGTGCACGGAACAGCGTCGCTGCGGAGTGGAAGAACGACGCCATCATCTCTGGGGTGATGTCTGGCTCCAGGTAGGTCTGCTCCTTCTCTGTGTGATCGCCCATGTGCTCGCGCATGGACGCCATCACCGCGTCCACCTCGGGAGTGGGAGCGCAGACGATCTCGATGTTCGGGTGTCCCGCGTGAAGGACCTCGGCGAGCTCTTTCGACGCGACGCGGATGCGGGTCGGCGCATCGGCCTTCCCCACCATCGGCTTCACCATCGTCTCCGCGAGGCTGGCGGAGGCGCGCGCCAACAGTTCGCCGGGCTTCTCCGTCGTGACGCCGAGGACCAGTTGTTTGTCGTCCAGCCAGAGCAGGGCCTCGGGTCGATACGGCTCGCCTTCACCCGTGACGTAGCCGGGCATGACTGCGACCCCTCCCACCCACTCGATTCCGGTCTTCTTCGTCTTGGCCATTTGCATTCTCCTGGAGGTCGATGAGCACGACGCGGCAGTGGTCGGGCGAGAGGTGCGTGAAGTCCCTGTCCGTCGTCAGAAGCGTCGCACGCGCGACCTTCGCCGTCGCGGCGATCCAGAGGTCGTTGTGGCTCATCGTGCGCGCGCTCGGCCGGTGCTGGCGTGATGCGAGCTCGACCGCGACGTAGGCCTCGAGCAGCGGCCCGCTCCTCCGAACGTCGATGGTCACCACGTTCGCCAACACGGCGGCGAGGGCCTCCATCTTCGCCGGTCCCCAACCGTTTCGGATTGCGAGCACCTGAAGTTCGGCGTGGGTCACGACGCTGACGAACGGACGCCCGGCAGCCGTGCTCAGGCCGAACCTCTGGTCGATAGCCCGGCCTCGTTCTCCACCGCGAACCAGCAGCAACAGCACCGAGGTGTCGAGCAGGTAGCGCTCGGCGGTCATCGAATCGCCTTGAGTGCAGCGAGGAGCTCCTCGTCTGTCTCATCGCCAGGCCAGATTCCAAGGAAAGCGTTCACGCCGGTCAGCGCGCCCTGCGGGACGGAAGGAGGCACGAAGTCTGCCGGGTGCGAGGTGGGGACCACCGCGAACAGTTCGTCGCCCGGGGCCTCGGCACCGATGTACTCCGCGTCGACGAGGAAGCACGCCCCTGAGGGGCCAAAGTAGCCGAAGCCTGAGACGACCATTCGTTCCCCGACGGGGACAAGCCCTGCGAATCGAACTCGGACAGAGTCGCCATTCGGAACGACGAGCGTCGCCATTCCCGGAGTGGACTCGGGCCTCAGGTCTCCCGCCACCCGCACCGCGCGGTTCTCAGGCGTGACGTCATGCAGGTGCTCGAGCACGGACACGTCGGCAGGTCGGAGTTTCAAAGCGACGCCGTTCGAGCGGACCAGCTCGAGCCCAGCGGCGCTCGCACGGGAGAATCGGACACAGACTACGAGCAACGGTCGATCGGCGAACACTGACTCTCTGGTCTCAGAGAGCGCTGCAGAGAGCACGTCCGCGAACACGTCGATGGCTGTTTCGCCGTCGAGCACCGCCGACGCGTCGAGCTCGACCACCCCGCCGACCAGACTCGTGACCTCGATCTCGGACTCGCTCCAGCCCTGAAGCCGCGACGCAAGGCGCGCCCCCTCAATGAGCGCGGACACGACCTCAACCAGCGCCTTCGCCGGGACTCGACCAACCGTGAGAATGTGCCTCGGCACCGCGACCTCCAGCAGTGCCGCCAAAGGTTGGTGAGCAGCGCCCTAAGGGGTCGTTGGTCGCCACTTGCGAACACCACGAAAAATCGGGCGGTTCGCCGGACCCAACGTTTAGCGTTTAGCAGAAGCTGTTAAGCGCTCTGCGAAACTCTCTCCCGCGAGGACGAGAACAGAGAGAAGAAGCTGTCCCGAGCGCCACCACCACGCGCCGCAGAATTCTCTGTTCGCTGCCCGCAGAGAGCGTTCCCTCGGGGGGAACGACCCGGCGACCTGTAAAACGACGGGGCCGGTTGGGTTAGCAACCGGCCCCGAGTAGCTCCCTGAGTAGGACTCGAACCTACGACCCGGCGATTAACAGTCGCCTGCTCTACCAACTGAGCTATCAAGGAATATTGCGTGCTTGTGCGGCGACGGCTTCTAAAGTGGACGACCCCTTCATGTCAACACTGACGAACAGTCTTCCGCTCGCAATTCCGGAAGGTCTGATGAGGGCGGTCACCGCCGCCTACGCCGTCCCGCCCCGGGCGTACCATTCGTTCTCCCACGTGCAGGAGGTCCTCGAGCACTTCCAGACGGTCCCTTCCTGGCAGCACCCCCGCGAGGTGTACCTGGCCGCGCTCTTCCACGACGCGGTCTACCTCGCGGGCAAGGGCGACAACGAGGCACGCAGTGCTGACCTGGCCGTGGAGGCCATCAAGACCTTCCTCCCCCGCGAGTCGCTGGATTGCGGCCTCGTTCGAAAGCTGATCGAGCTCACCGCGAAGCACGGCAAGTTGAATCGCGACGAACTCGACGACGACACCCGCCACTTTCTCGACTGCGACATGGCCATTCTGGGCGCGCCCGCAGACCGGTTCGATGCCTACGACGCGGCCATCGCCTTGGAATACCGAGACGTCCCGAAGCTCATCTACCGGTTCAATCGAAACCGGTTCCTGAAGCACCTGCTCGAGGTCGATCGCATCTTCTTGTCCGACCTCTTCCACCAGCGCTTCGACGCTGCGGCACGCGCCAACCTTCGCCGGACTCTGGGCCGTGCTGACTGAAGCCGAGCTCCGGCTCACCACCGTTCCCTGGCACGCGCTGGAAGGGCTGGGGCCGACCCTCGCTCCGGCGCTCAACGAGATTCTTTCGGGCACTCCAGCAGAACGCGCGCTCGACAAGTTGCTCCGCGCGCATCGGGACTTCACCGCCGAACAGCGCGCGGTCTGTGCGGAGTCACTCTTCGGCGTAGGCCTGTGGCGGCGTCGGCTGCGTGCTCAAGGAGAGGGCGATGGGCTGCAGTTGCTGGCGGTGCTCGCCCGCGAGCTGGGTGGTTTTGCTCAGGCGGCGGAAGTGCTCGGTGTCGAATTGCCTGCCCTGCGACCGGCTCCGACACACTGGCGGGCTCGGTTCTCCTTCCCCGATTGGATCGCCGATCAGATCGACGCCCGCTTCGGTGACGACGCCGCCGCGATGGCGGAAGCGCTCAATCGGCCCGGGCCCGTGTGCCTTCGCGCGAAGGGTTCACGTGACGAGCTGCAGCAGCACCTCGCCGCGGCTGGCATCCAGACCACGCTCGGCCGGTGGGCTCCTCAGGCGCTCGTGGTCACCACGCGTCGCCCCAATTTGTTTGGCCTCGGGCCTGAGTTTCTCGGGCGCTTCGAGGTGCAAGACGAGGGCAGTCAGCTCCTGGGTGAGCTCGTCGCCGCGCGCCCGGGGGACGAGGTGCTCGACTTGTGTGCGGGGGCCGGCGGAAAGTCGCTCCAGCTCGCGGCGATCGTCGGGCCGCAGGGCAAGGTGCACGCGACGGATGTCGATTTGCCAAGGCTCGAGCGGCTTCGGACCCGGGCGGCGAAGGCGAATGCGCGGGTGCTCATTCATGGGAAGGAAGCTCCGGCTTCGTTGCTGGTTTCACGCGTGTTGATCGATGCGCCTTGTTCGGAGTTGGGTGCGCTTCGGCGCGGCCCCGACTTGCGATGGCGTCTCGAGGCGCGGCTGGTGGCGTCGATGCCTTCGATTCAACGCGGGTTGATCGAGGCGGGGCTCAGGCAGCTCGCTCCGGGTGGCCGGCTTGTCTATGCGACCTGCACGTTCACTCGCTCTGAGAACGAGGGCGTCATCGATGGCGTGCTCGAAGACCATCCTGAGTTGCGGGTGGTGCGCCCGGCGATGAGCCACGAGTTGATCGACTCGCGTGGATTTCTGAACGTGGCTCCTCATCGGCACGGAACTGATGCGTTCTTTGGGGCGGTGTTGGAAAGGAATTGAGCCCGACACTTTCATTCTTCCGGTGGGCGCTTTTTCACGGCCGGACGCGACGTCAGTGACGGCGGCCTCGTGACTGCTTTGATGCCAGAGCCGGTCTTCGGCCTCGCTCTGACCGGCGGCGACTGCGCCAACGTATCTGCATCATCCTGAACCTTCGGCGCGGGGCGAGAGCCCAGCCCTCGCCGGAAATCGCCGAGCTGCTCCACCTCGGCTTCCGCCTTCTTCAAGTCCTCCTCGTGGTCCTTGTCGCGCGCCGCCTTTCCGCTGAAGCGCGTGTACGCCCAGAACGCGATGATCAACACGCCACCCGGAATGCTCCACAGCGCCACCCGCTCTGGGCCCGCCAGCAGCTGATCCGGCGCCCAGCCGCGATCGCGCGAGCCCACCACCAGCCACGCCTTGCGCTCCTTCTCGATGCGCATGGTGTTCGCCGACATCATCTCGGCCTTCTTCACCAGGTCGGAATTCAGCTTGAACTTCCGCTCCTCGAAGCGGTGCCGCAGGCTCTCGAGGTGATCCACCAACTGCCGCTCATCGGGCATCAACCGCGCTGCCTCGAGCGTCGCCTCGAACGCCTTGACGAGCTGCGCTTCGGTGCACTTCCGTCCGTCGTCGACGCCCAGAATGCTCAACGCCCGCGCGTAGCCGAGCGCCGCTTTGTATTCGGGGCTGTCCCAGTAGTTGGTCCAGATGTAGCCGACGACGCAGAGGCCATAGACCGCGAGCACGATGAACAGCCCGTACGGCACGGGGAACTTGTGAGGCTTCTTCGCTGGAGGCAACTGCACGGGCCCACTCTAGCGCGGCCTGCAGTACAACACCGCAGGTGAGCTTCCTCACGCCTCCGCCGCTGCGCCAGGGTGACCGCGTCGCCGTCGTCGCCCCTTCTGGCCCCTTCGATCGACCCACCTTCGACAAGGGGCTCGAGGTCATCGGCCGCCGCTATCAGCCCGTCTTCACCGAGCGCGTGTTCGAGACCCACCACTACCTCGCCGGCACCGACGCCTCCCGCCAGGTCGAGCTGCAGGCCGCCCTCGACGACGAGTTGGTGAAGGCGGTCTTCGCAGCGCGGGGTGGGTACGGCTCGATGAAGCTGCTCCCTTCGCTGCGGCTCTCGTCGCCCAAACACCTCGTGGGCTTTTCCGACTTCACCTCGCTCCATTGCGCGGCGCAGCAGCAGGGCTGGCGTTCGCTGCACGCGCCCGTGCTCACCCAGTTGGGCAAGCAGCCACCCGAGGTCATCGAGCGTCTCTTCGCGTTGCTGGAAGGCCTGCCCGTCGCGCCGCTCATCGGGGGCCGCACGGTCAGGGCGGGAATCGCTGAGGGCCCCCTGCTCGGTGGAAATCTCTCGGTCTTCACGAGGCTGATTGGAACGCGCTGGTTACCCGACCTGCGCGGCTCGGTGCTCCTCATCGAAGACGTGGGAGAGAAGCCCTACCGCCTCGATCGCATGTGGATGCACCTCCAACTGGCCGGGCTCTTCGAAGGCGTCAAAGGCATCGTCTTCGGCGAGTTCACCGGCTGCGACGAGAAGGACTACTCCGCCGCCGAGGTGCTCGACGAGCTCGCCCTCACGCTCGGCATTCCCTGCGCCGCCGGCTTTCGCATCGGGCACGGCGAGGTGAACCAGCCCGTGATGCTGGGCGCTCCCGTGCGCCTCGACGCTGACGCGAAGACACTCTGGTTCTCATGAGCCTCGAAGCGCTCCTTGTGCGTGGCGTCGACGAACAGGTCTATCCGCTCGGCCGGCTCGAGGTGTTTCACCGGGGCAACCACGTGCTGTCGCTGGGCAACGCCGACCCGCACTGCGTCTTCGATCTCGCCTCCGTCACCAAGGTGATGAGCACCACCGCGCTCGTGCTCGATGCGGGTCTGCCCTTCGACGCGCCGCTCACGCAGTTTCTACCGAATGCGGCCGCGAAAGCGACCCTGGGCGATCTGCTCTTTCACCGCAGCGGGCTGCCCGCCTTCCAGCCGTACTTCGAGCGCGAGCTGCTCGCGCACCCGGCGTTGTTCGACGGCGCCCAGCCAGAGCTGAGAGCCGAGGTGCGCCGCTCGGTGCTCGAGCGTGTCGCTGCCACCCCGCAGGAAAACCCGCTCGGCGCTCAATCGGTCTACAGCGACCTCGGCTTCATCCTGCTCGGGGCCGCGCTGGAAGCCGCCACGAAGACGCCGCTCGATCGCCTCTTCTCGGATCGAATCGCAAAACCGCTCGAGCTCGAAGCCGGGTACCGGCGCATCTCCACCTGGCCTTCTCTCCCAACCAGCTTCGCGCCCACCGGTCAGACCCGCCCACGAGAACCTGCGCCCGGCCAGGAGGGTTTGTGGAAGGTCTCCGAGCGACCCACCCGGCTCTGTGAGGTCGACGACGACAACGCCTGGTGTCTCGACGGGGTCTCCGGTCACGCCGGTCTCTTCGGCACCGCGCTCGACGTCGCGACCTTCGGCCAGGCCATGCTCGAGCGGCGGTGGGCGCCTCCGTTTCCCTGGGGTCGTGACGGCACGCCCGGCAGCACCCGCGCGCTGGGGTTCGATACCCCGTCGGCCGAGGGCGCCTCGTGCGGTCAACGCTTCGGCAAGGGCGGGGCGATCGGCCACCTCGGCTTCACCGGCACCAGCCTGTGGATCGATCTCGAGCGCCACCTCGTCGTCGCCTTCCTCACCAACCGGGTGGCCCTGGGCCGGGCCAACATCCGCATTCGTGCTTTCCGGCCCCAGGTGCATGACGCCGTGCTCGACGCGCTGAAACTGGAGTGAGAGGTTCGCTTCATGTCCGCTGCACCCGATGACAACGGCCTGACGCTCGATACCGTCGATCCCTCGTTCCCCAAACGCATCCACCTGGTGGGCGTGGCCGGCACCGGCATGGGCAGCTTCGCCGGCATGCTGAAGGCCGCTGGCTACGAAGTCACCGGGAGCGACGAGAACGTCTACCCGCCCATGAGCCACATGCTCGAGGCCTGGGGCATCAAGGCGCTCACTCCGTATTCACCGCAGAACCTCGACGTCGCCAAGCCCGACCTCGTGATCATCGGCAACGTCATCCGCAAGGTGAACCTCGAGGCGACCGCGGTGCGCGAGCGCAAGCTTCCGCAGATGAGCTTCCCCGCGGCGCTGGGTTCGTTGTTCCTCAAACACCGCCACTCGGTGGTCGTCGCAGGCACCCACGGTAAGACCACGACCTCTTCGCTGATGGGGCACGTGCTCGCTTCAGCAGGCAAAGACCCGACCTTCCTCGTCGGCGGCGTGACCAAGAACTACGCGGGTAACTACCGCCTCGGAAAAGGGCCGCACTTCGTCGTCGAAGGCGATGAGTACGACACCGCCTATTTCGACAAGGGCCCCAAGTTTCTCCACTACCAGGCCAAGACCCTCATCCTCACCAGCGTGGAGTTCGATCACGCCGACATCTACCGCGACCTCGCGCACTACGAGTCGTCGTTCGAGAAGCTGGTCGCGCAGATGCCCGCTGACGGCACCATCGTGGTCAGCGCGGGCTTTCCCAACGCGGTGCGCCTCGCGCGCAGCTCGAAGGCGAAGGTGATCACCTACTCTTCGAAGGCCGGCTCGGGCGCTGACGTCGTGCCTGCGCAGCTCCGGCTCGGGCCTGAAGGGGCTCGTTTCGGGGTGGCGGGCTGCGAGTTCTTGCTCCCCATGGCGGGTGCCCACAACGTCGAGAACGCGCTGGGTGTCTTCGCGGCGGCCGTGTCTCTGGGCCTGACCTTCGCGGAGATCGCGCAGGGCTTCGCCTCGTTCACCGGCATCAAGCGTCGCCAGGAAGAACGGGGCGAGCCGGGCGGGGTGCTGGTCATCGACGACTTCGCGCACCACCCCACCGCGGTGAAGGAGACCATCGCCGCCGTCGCCAGCCGCTACCCGGGCCGCCGGCTGTGGGCGATCTTCGAGCCGCGCTCCAACACCTCGCGCCGCAACATTCATCAAGACGACTATGCCCGCTCGTTCACCTTCGCTGCCCGCGCGTCGATCAAGATAGCCGAGCGGCACGACAAGATTCCCGCAGGTGAAGAGCTCGACGTGCCCCGCCTCGCGCGCGAGCTGACCGCGCAGGGCATTCCCGCCAGCGCCCAGACCACGGTGGCCGCCTTGCTCGACGAAGTGGCCGGCGACGCGAAACCCGGTGACGTGCTGCTGGTGATGTCGAACGGAAGCTTCGGCGGCTTCATCGACTCGTTGCTCACCCGCCTGGGGGCGAAGTGAGGCGGCTCGCAGCGTTGGTGGCCGTCGTCGTCTGCGGCTGCACCTTCAAGCCCGCAGGGCCTGAGCTGCTCGAGAACACGCCCCCGCTGACCCAGTCGGGCAAGCCGCTGGAAATCGTGTTGCCGAAGTATCCCGGCGGTGAGGCGTTCACCCTCTCAGCCCATCGCGGCAAGGTGGTGCTCATCGACGTGTGGGCCACCTGGTGTGAGCCGTGTGGTGACGCGCTGCCGCTCTACCAGGACCTCGCCACCGAGTTCGCTGCGCGCGGCCTCGAGGTGTTCACCATCAACGTCGACGCCGATCCCCGGCCCATCGCGCCGTTCCTCGCCGAGGCGAAGGTGTCGCTGCCGGTGTTGCTCGACCCCGAAGCGCGTTTTGCCGAGTCGGTGCTGAAGGTCAAGCTGATGCCCACCGCGTTCCTCGTCGACAAGAAGGGCACCGTGCGCTTCGTGCACGAGGGCTTCGACGAGGGGCAGCTCGCCACCTGGCTGTCGGAGATAGAGGGCCTGCTCGCCGAGCCCGCGCCGTGAGCGAAGTTCGAACCCTCGCCGAGCTCCGCCTGGTGCGAAAGACCCAGGGCATGCGGCGCCCGGGCACTGCGTCGAGCTCAGCTCGGTCTGCTCTTAAGTTCGTCACCAGCATCGGCTGGCAACCCACCGCGTTCAGATGAAGCTCTCGGGCACGAAGATGATGTCGCCCGGCACCAGCTGAAAGTTCTTCTCGCGGCCGATGACGATGTCTTCGACCTTCACCGGCAGCTTCACCTCTCTGCCTTCCACCACGCGCGTCACGTTGACGCTGTTCTTGGCGGCCGACCGGGTCAGCCCACCGGCCTGGCTGATGGCGTGGATGATGGTCATGCCGTCTTCGTAGGCGAACGAGCCAGGCTTGCTGACCTCACCGAAGACGAACACCTTCTTCGAGTTGAACTCCTTGACCAGCGCCGAGACCTGCGGCCGCCGCACGAAGCCGTTCTTGAGGCAGTGGGTGATCGCCTCTGCGGCTCCGCTGGCCGTCACGCCGCCGACCTGCACCTTGCCGCAGAGGGGGAAGTCGATGTGACCTGCCCCGTCGACACGGTAGACGCCGCTCAGATCCGGCTCCTGGTAGACGCGCACCTCGAGCAGATCGTTGGCGGCCAGCGTGTTGCTGACGCCCGCATCGGTCAGCAGCAGGTTCGGCTTCAGATCGCCCAGGGTCGACGGGTACCGGCACGCGGCAAAGCCCGTCGCGAGCCCGCCTGCGATCATCAGCACCATCAGCGGCCGCATCGGAATCAGTAGTGGAAGGCCAGGCGCAGCATCGCTTCATGCCGGGGGAAGTTGTTCAGCGGAATGGTCGAGGTCCGCAGCGAGAACGTGTAGCTCGCGCCGAGGTCGAACCACGAGGTCACCGTGAAGGTCGGCCCCGCCGACAGGCTCAGCAGGAAGTCGTTGCGGGTCGGGTTGGGCACCGGGGCCATGGGGTTGACCGGCGGCGAGAGGAAGGTGAAGTAGTCGGCTGCCACCTGCGCATTGAGCAGCAGCCGCCCGCCCATCAGCCCGAGGCTGCCGCGCAGGTAGCCTCGATCGTCGATGGCCGTACCGATGCGAGGCACCGCGATGTTGTTTCGTGCGTACCCCACCGCGATGCGCGACTGCTCGGTGACGGTGTACGAGAACTCAGCCGTGCCGATGACGGTGTGAATCGAGCTGTTGCTCAGGTCGCCGCCGTAGCCGGCCAGCAAGGTGACCGCGATGCGCGGAGAGATGAGACCCGCAAGACCCGCCTGAGCGCGCAGCAGCACCTTGGGCTCGTTGCCTGAGGCCGCCACGAGGTACGTGCGCCAGTCGAGGTTGACGTCGACGATCAGCGCCGTCTTGGGCAGGAACTTCCAGCGCCCATTGAGGCCGAAGTTGAGGTTGTTGTAGTTCGACGCAGACACCTGCGCGGGGTCGCAGGGTGAACCCGCGGTGCAACCCGCCACCAGCCCGAGCAGCAGGGGCTCGAAGAGCTCGATCGACCACGCAGCCTTGGGGGTGATCTCCAACGCGCGGCCACCGGGGTGAATCGGCACGGCGATGTAGAGGTTGTTGAACAGCGAAAGGGCGCCCACCGCGAGCGCGGGGTTCTGCGTGCGATCGCTGCGAACGAGGTTGTCACCGACCTGAAACTCGACCGCGCCGTCGCGGTTGAACTTGGTGTCGAGCCCGACGTTCGAGCGGAAGCCGCGGCCATCTTCCGAGAGCGCGATGGAGCCGGGCGAGAGCAGCCCCGTGTACCAGAGGTACTCGGCGGCCCCGTTGAAGTTGACCAGCGTCGAAGGTGTATCGAGATCGAACTTCGCCCCACCTCGGAAGTGGAAGACGATTTCCGGAGAGTCGATGCCCGGCGTGAAGCGGCCGACCAGCGAGTCGAAGCGGCTGTCGAGCTCGAAGAACGGATGCAATCGGCCTTCGCCGATCTTGAACCCGGGCGCCTTGGCGACCTGGCCGAAGGACGGCGCGCCGAGCAGCGCGACCGTCAGCGCGATGAGCGCGCGAAAACCTGTTCCCCTCAACCAATTCATCAGTGGTCTTTTGGCCTTAGCACACGGTGTGTGCAGGCCAATCCCTTAAGCGAAAGACGTCACATTCACATCGTCGGACTGGCCGGAGGCGGCCGTGAGTCGATGGAAATGGGCGGAGGCATCTGGGTCGGATCTCCGGGCGGCAGGTAGTCCGGAACTTCGACCTCGACTGAGAGGTTTTCGTCGGTCCGGAACGCCAGCTGCCCGATGCACTGCTCCGCTTCGGCCCGGAGCTGCTCGACCTTCGAGCGTGCGATCGTCACCTTCGTGAATTCGTGTTCAGCGGTCGCGGTTTCCTTGCGGGCCACGGCTTCCTGCAACTGCACGTCGGATTGTTCTGAGATGCGGAGCAGGCCTTTGATCTGGGTGAGCTTCTCGTTCACGCAGTTCAACTTCACGACGTCTTTCGTGTTGCGCGCTTCTTCGAGCTTCTGCAGCACGTCTTTCAGCGCACCGCGCATGCGGCCCACCGAATCGGCGCTCGTCTTCACCTTTTCAGGATCAGGGACCTTGGAGGCATCCGTGCCTTCAGCGGTCGGGGCCTGGGCCAGCGAGAACGTCGCGGCTGAAACCAGGAGAACGATGATGGCTCGACGAATCAAGAAGAGACCCCCAACCGCGCAAGACGACGTTGAAAGGTACGGTCGAGAAGCATGTAAGTCAATGAGAGTACTGATGCAAATGCCGCGTCGTTGGGTGCCCGCTGCCCCAGCCCCGATTCACGCCTGCGACGACCTGAGGTTCGCCTCGCGCAGACGCACCGAAAGCATTCGCGCGATGTTCATCACCAGGAAGGCAAAGCCGTCTTTCTGCACCTTGCGGAACTCGGCCAGCCCCTCGGGCGAGAGGTGCAGCAACTGAACGTCTGTGCGGGCGCGCACCGTGGCCGATCGGTATTCTTTATCGACCAGGGCCATCTCTCCGAAACACTCACTGGTGGTGAGGGTGGCGATGGGGTGGGTGTGGGCGGCCTGGAAGACCTCCACCTCACCCGAAGCGATCAAATAGAGCCCGTCACCGAGCGCACCCTCCGCGAAGATCACCCGGCCGGCGGCGATGTCCCTCGGGAGCAGGAGCGCGCAGACCGCGTCCAGCTCCTGGTTTGAGAGCATCTCGAAGAGGGGGGAGCCTGAGAGCAGAGCGACGCGATCCACGGAACTCATTGTGCCACGCGCTGATGCCAGCGCGAGTTACGAGGCGGGCGCGAAGACGAACGGGTACGCGACCGGCACATCGGAAGGCGGCTTGAAGGGGAAGACCCAGCCACGAATGGTCGTCTTGATGCAGCTGGCGACGGCCTCGTTGCCCAGGGTGTTCTCTTCGATGTCGATGTCGCTCGTGCGGCCCGCGGGCGTGATGCTGAAGCGCACGACGACCTTCCCCTTGAGGCTGGGGTTTCGTTTGAGCTCCTTCTCGTAGCACTGCTGGATGGCGCCCTTGCGGCTGCGCACGTAGGCTGCGAGCTTCTCGCGATCGACGTCGACCGAGTCGACCTCAGGGGCCTGCATCGAGACGCCGCCGCGCACGGTGGCTTCTTTCTTCTCGCCCAGGCCGACGTTGCCGCCGCCTGAGGTGCCGAGATCGCCGATGCCTGCCGCTGAACCGGCGGTGCCGCCCTTGGGGCCGCCTGCTGCCAGAGAATCAGCCGTCGCCACGCCGACGCCGCTGGCGCCCGACAGCGCGCTGGCCACGTCGCCGACACCGCTCGAGCTGCCGAGCACGTCTTCGAAGGCGCCGCCGGCACCCGACGAGCCGATCACCTTGAGCAGACCCGACCGGGAGACCTTCGCCTGCATTTGGGCCTTCTTTTCGGCCGCGTTGGTGGGGGCCTTCTCAGCGACCTTCTCGGGCTTCTTGTCTTCTTTGACGTCGTCTTTTTTGCCGTTGTCGGCCACTTCGACCGGAGGCGGCGGCTTGATCTCGACGGGCATCATCGCCTTCACGAAGCGGTCGGGCAGCTCGTCGAGGCTCAGCTCACGCTCTTCGACCACCGGCTGGCAGGCGATGAAGGTGGCACCCGAGAAGTGCACCACCAGCGAGGCGGCCAGCACCATGAAGAAGAACTGGTCGATCTGCTTGAGGATGCCGCCGCGCACTTCGGCGGGCAGCTCGATCCTGGGCGGCTCGGGGGGGGGCGCCACGAACTGGAAGAGCAACGAGACTTCACCCAGCGCGACCCGGCCCTTGGAGGCGTCGGTCAGCGGGATCACGTAGGCGTCGCGGCGCTGCTTGGCCAGGCCCCTGGCGATCGCGTCCTGAAGCGAAAGTTCTTGGCCGTTGACCGAGATCTTCCCCTCCATCGCGGTGGTGAAGACCAGCGAGTACTGATCGTTGACGGCTTCGAAGAGCGTGAACGAGGGCGGAAGATTCGAGACCGGAACGACGATCGTATTGGTCGCGTTCTGGCCGACAGACACCGGCCCTCGACGCTTCAGCGTTCGGTCTTCGGTGATCTTGCTACCCTGAATCAGCGCGACACGAAGAAGCTTCAGGCCAGCCTGCGGTTGAGCCATGACTTTCCTTAGACAGCGACGGGCGGACTGGGTTCCTGAAAACCGCTGCCGCCTCCATGAATCGGAGGGACTCTCAAGACTTAGCTCTCAGGTGAGCGGTACTCAAGAGTCCTAAAAAGCATCCTTTTCGACGCTCTTCTCGACCTTGGGCACGAAGGTTTCTGCGCGGTTCAGCTCATCGAAGTTCAGGGTGGAGCGCTGCAGAATGTAGAACGCCTGCGGCTTCTGAATTCGGCCCTCGACGGTGATGGCGTCGAGGCGGATGACCTTCTTCTTCCTGGCGGCCCCGGGATCCTGGGCGAGCGCGAGAGCAGAGAACAGGGCGATGGAAAAGATGAGTCGCGTCATTTGTCGTCCTCTCCCAGCTTAGCGGCCGGCGGGGCTTTTGGGGCAGGGGCAGGGGCAGGCGCCGGGTCGTCCTCACCCAGCTTCGAGGCCGGCTTCTTCGCGGCCTCGGCCGCTGCCTTCTTCGCCGCTGCGTCGTCGAGCTTCTTTTGTTTGGCGGCGGCGGCGTCATCGAGCTTCTTCTGCCTCGCGGCCTCGGCGGCAGCCTTCTTTGCGGCGGCGGCCACCTCTTTTTTCCGGGCCGCATCACCCAGCTTGGCGAGGCGGGCGGCCTCAGCGTCGGCCTTCGACTTCGCGGCGGCGTCGAGTTGGGCCTGCTTCTCGGCGGCGAGCTGGCCTTCCTTCGCCTTCTTCGTGGCGGCCTCGGCGTCAGCCTGCGCCTTGGCCTGAGCGTCGGCCCTCGCTTGTTTGTCAGCGTCGATCTTCGCCTGCGCTTCTTCGGCGGCCTTCTTCCTGACGTCTTCTTCCGCCTTCTTCGCGTTCTCGACCTTCTTGAGCTGATCCTTCTTCTCGCGCTCCTTGCGCCGATCTTCCTTCTCGATGCCCTTGTTGGCGTCCTTCACGTACTGCTCGACGCGCTCGTCCTTGCCGCCCTTTTCCTTGTACTGGGTGAAGTAGGTGATGGCGGTCTTGTAGCGCTCGACGGTGTCGATGCCGGCGATCTCCATGTCGAGGTAGGTGACGCCGAGGTTGAAGGCGACGTCAGACAGGTCGGGGCGGCTCTTCTGCACCAACTGGTACTCGGCGATCGCCTTGGGCGCCTGCTGCAGGCCGCGGTACGCGTTGCCCAGGTTCAGGTGCGCGACGGCGAACTCGGGAGCAGCGGCGACGGCGGCCTCCAGTTCCTTGACCGCCGACTCATAGTCGCTGGCGTCGTTGAGCATGGCGCCGAAGTTGTTGCGTGCTTCGGCGAAGTCGGGCTTGAGCAGGGTGGCCTGGCGGAACGACTCGAGCGCCTGGGGGCGCTGCTTGAGCTGGAGCAATACGAGGCCCAGCGCGTTGTGCGTCGCCGCGTCGTTGGCGTCGATGGTGCGGGCGTTCTCGAGCACCAGGCGGGCGAGTTCGGTCTTCGATTCTTTGAAGTAGACCTGCGCGAGCAGTTGCATGGCGCGCACGTTGCGCTCGTCGGCCTTGAGCACCTTCTTGGCTTCAGAGGCCGCGGGCTCGAGCTTGTTCTGGGCGAGCAGGGTGTAGACGAGCGCGTTGCGGGGGGCGATGGCGCCGGGGTTCTTCGCGATGGCCGCGCGCAGCTCGGAGTCGAGCTGGCTGAACTTGCGCTGACGGCACTGGAGCCGCGCGAGGTAGTCCCACGCGGTCTCCTGCGCGGGGTCGATCTCGATGGCCCTGCGGTAGTTGCGTTCGGCTGCACCGAGGTCGCCCTTGCGCTCTTCCACCACGCCGAGGTTGGTCCACGCGTAGGCGGCTCTGTCGTTGCGGCTGAGCACGTCTCTGAACGCCGCTTCGGCCTGGGCCGTGTTGCCGCTGGCCAGCGCGCTCACGCCTTCTTTGAAACGAGCCTGCGTCGAAGCATCGAAGGTGGGCTCAGCAGCCGGAGAGGGAGCGGCCTGGGCACCCGGCACCTGCCCACCGGCCGCAGGGTTGATCACCTCGGCGGTGGTCGCGGGGGCGGTCTCGGTCTTCGGCGTGTAGGGAACCTCGGGCGTCTCAGCCACGGGCTTGCCGTCGTCCTTCGGGGCACCCTCGGGCGTGGTGGCGCAGGCCGAGACGAGCGCAAAACCAATCAGCAGCAGGCGCTTCACTTGTCACCCTCGCCGAGCTTCTGCGGCGCCGCGACCGCCCGCTCGTTGCCCGTGACCGAGCCGACCGCACCATCGGGGAAGACCAGCTCTTGTGAGACCAGCGACTTGGGCTCCTTGAGCATGGGGTATTCCTTCGGGCGGAAACGGTTGAGGGACTCGAGGGTCTTCTTCGTCCACTCGTTGCTCACGCGGTACTTCTTCGCCTCGGCCCACGCAGCCGAATACACCTCGACGGCCTTGTCTTCGAGCGCCACCGTCTGACCGGACAGGGTGTCCTGGTAGGTGACCACCGCTTCTTCACCCAGGCGCTTGATCTCGGGGGGCACCGGCGTCTCGAGGATGGTCTGGGCGAAACGCTCGAGCGTGTGACCCTTGCGGTAAAAGGCGGCGAGGGTCCATTCGACGCGTTTGTACTTCATGACCTGGTCGTAGGCGTCATTGACCTTCTTCACGCTGGCCTTCTTGGCCGTGAAGCTGTTGGTGAGCGACTTACCGGTGCCGCCAATCTTGATCTTGTCGAAGTCGGCGAAGATGTACTCGGCCAGCTCGAAGCGCGAGTAGGCGGCGGCTTCCGCGGCGATGGGCGAGGTCTCGGTCTTCAGGTTGCGCCTGTCGAACTCGTCGGCCGCGGCCTCGTAGGCGTTCTTCGCGGCGGTCTCGTTCTTCTGCTTCTTGAATGCGTCGCCGATACGCTTCTTTGCGTCGACCACCAACTCCACCTGCGCGGGCTTGCTCGAGAACTTCTGCACGAACTCACTGAGCGCCGAGATCTCCTTCGCGCTGTCGCCCTGCTTTGCGTAGATGAGCGCCGCGCGGAACTGCGCTTTCGGGGCATCCTCGCTGTTCGGATAAAGGTCGGCGTAGCGGAGGTTGGCGGAGGCCGCTTCGGGGTAACGCTGAAGCGCCTCGAGCACGCGGGCGGTGTTCGACAGGGCGTTTTCGCGATCCTTCGCGGCCGGGTAGTCTTTCACCAGCTTCTGGTACTTCTCGATCGCCTTGTCGAAGTCGTACGACATTTCGGCGTTCCGGCCGACGCGGAAGAGAGCGGCGTCCGCGAGCTTAGAGTTCGGGTACTCGCTGAAGACTCGCTCGTACAACTTCTGCGCAGAGTCGAAGCGCTGCACGTTCTCGTAACAAACGGCCGCGTTGTTGAGGGCCTTGTCGGCGAACTCATGCCTGGGCTCGGCGGCGACGAGCTCGATGTACTTCTTGGCCGCGTCGTCGAACGAGCCCTTGGCCATCAGCTCTTCGGCGAGCTTGAACTTGCCGCCCAGCTCGAACTTCTTGAGTTGGCTGTACAGCTCGGACTTCGGGTCGATGACGTCCTTGTTCGCCGCGAGCTCCGCGGCCTCTTGTTCCACGGCAGCCCAGTTCTTGTCGGTCAGTCGCGACTCGACGATGAGGTTGACCGCGTACTTCGCGACCTCGGCCTTGGGGTAGGTGGTGATGATCGACTTGAAGCGCTTGCGGGCTTCGTCGAATTGGTTGTGCGTGTAGAAGAGCTCGGCTGCGCGGTAGGCAATCGCGGGTGACTTGTCGTCACCGGCCTTGGCGCGCAGCAGATACTTGTCAGAGGCATCGACCAGCGTCTTCTCGAGCGCGGTCAGTTCGATGGCCACCACCTTCTCGCCTTCGGGGCGGTCGGTCGACTTGAGCACCGGGTACTGCCTGGCATTGCCGCTCTTCACTTCGAGATCGAGTTGCTTCTGGTTGCTGAGCACCGCCGAGTACGCCGAGTCGAGCTGGTACTTCACGTCCTGGCTCGAGTCGCGCACGTTGGCGTAGCGCTTGGCGGCGAGCCCGAACTGGAACGAGTTGTACAGACAGTCGGCCAGGTAGAACTCCATCTCGTAGGCGTTCTTCGACCGGGGGAAGCGCTGCAGGTAGCCGTCGTACGCCTTGGCCGCGGTCTCGAAGGCACCCTTGGCGAGATCGAACTTGCCCTCTTGCTTGTAAACGAGGGCCTGCTGGTGGTGATAAATCGCGGTCGAGTACAGGCTCTTCTCGGCGAGCTCGCCGGCGGCCTGCACCACCTCGGGATCCCGTTTCCACCTCTCGTGCCACGGCGTGCCGGCCACGAACATGTTGGCGAGCTTCGAGCTCTCGGCGAAGGCCTCGTCGAGGCGGCGATCACGCTCGTACGCCTGCACGATGCGCTGCTGAATTTTGGGCGCGTCCTTGTTGAGCGGATCCTTCTGCAGCACCAGCCGGTACGCCTCGATGGCCTCGGGGTGTTTGGTCTGATCGAAGTAGACGTCGGCCATGCGCCGGTAGACTTCGCCCTCGTAGCGGCGGCCACCCAGGCGCGCGAACGTCTCCTGCGCCTTGGCCAGTGAGCCCCACTTCTCGTCGACGAAGCTGATGGCGGTGTACTGCAGCGCCTCGTTGCGCAGATCGCCGCCGACCTCTTCTTCGCCCTTCTTCCTGGCGTCGGCCTCGTAGAAGTCGACCAGGTTCAAGAACCGCGCGACGGCGTCGTCGAAACGATCCATGCGGTAATAGACCCAGCCGAGTTTGTAGACGGCCTTGTCGTAGAGCGGGTGTTTGGTGTCTTCGACCGCGTGCTCGTAGGCCTCGGCCGCCCGCGCCAGCGCGTCAGACACGTCGTAGGCATCGAAGTAGTACTCGCCGATGCGCACCCAGGCTTCGGTGGTGAAGCGCGACTTCGGGTACCGGGCGATCAGCTGCTCGTACGAGCCGCGCGCCTTCTCGAAGTCTTCCTGCTTCTCCTGGCAGTAGCCCAGCAGGTACCAGCTGGCGTCGTTGAGCTTGTAGGTGGGGAAGTCGGTGAGCAGGCGCGTGTAGAGCGCGATCGACTTGCTGAAGTCGATGCGGGGCTCGGGCGGCGGCGCGATGTTCTTTTCCGGGTCGAGCTTCTTGAGCGCCTCTTCGTAGTCGCGCATCGCGATCGCCTGATCGTCCGAGCTGCGCTCGTAATAGAGCTCGGCCAGCCGGAACATCACGTCGGGCGTGTAGCGGGGGTCGTTCGGGTAGCGGGTGAGGAACTCTTCGAAGGCGGCGATGGCGTCGAGGCGCTCGCGGCGCTCCAGCACTTCGAGATCGCGAATGGCCTTCTCGTAGCTGTTGGCCAGCGTGTTCCGCTTCTCCTCGTACTTCTTCTCGACCAGCAGCTGCACCTCGCGCTTGAACTCGCGCGATTCAGCGTCGTACAGCTCGAGGGCCAAGGTGAGCTCGTCGAGCTGGGCCTTCTGCTCGGGCGTGGTGCCCATGCCTTCGAAGAAGCGTGACCTGGGCTTGGGGGCGGGCGCGACGTCGGTCTTGCTGGCCTCTCCACCCGCAGACGGCGTGCGCATCTGGGGCCCCGTGAAGCCGGCATCAGGCGGGGCCACGCCTGCATCGGCCGCGGCTTTCCCTTTGGGGGCCTTCGGGGAAGGAGGCGCCTGGGCAAACGCCGGCGCGGCCGCGACACACAGCACGCTGAGCAGAATTCCGAAGCGCATCAGTCGACGTCCTTGAGCACTTCTTTGAACTCATCATCCAGCTGCTTGAGTTCCCTGTCTTTCTGGGAAGCGAGCTTCTGAATGGAGCTGGTCTTGTCCTGCTTGCGCTGGAAGGAGACGTCGACCACGCCGACGTCGGCCTTGAGCACCAGTTCGTAGAAGCTCTGGCGCACGCGCTTGAAGCTGTCGAAGGCGATGCGGCCCACCAGGTTTCGGGTCTCACCCGTCACCGCCGCGGTCTCGGTGCGGTAACCCTCGATGAGGCGCTGCTCGAGGAGCACCTGTTCCCGCAACTTTTGAGCCTTCTGGGCCACGCGCTCGCGCACGATGCCCTTGCTGCGCACCACGCGCTCTCGCACCGCGTTGCAGTCGGCGCGAATCACGTCGGCGCGCAGCAGCACTTTCTGGGCGTCGCCTGGGAGCAGCTGGCGCGACTGGCCGAGCAACTGGCGCTCCTGCTCGAGCAGCTGGGCGTACTCCTGCTTGAGCAGCCCTTCGCCGCCGACCGCCTTGTCTGCGTTGTTGCGCTCCGAGAGCATCTGCGAGCGGAGCTCATCGAGCTGCGCCTGCATGCCGTCGAGGGCGCGC
This sequence comes from Archangium sp., assembly GCA_043773025.1. GTDB lineage: Bacteria > Myxococcota > Myxococcia > Myxococcales > Myxococcaceae > Archangium_A. The sequence goes on along the minus strand of JAYVFP010000250.1, from coordinate 5,662 downwards.
TGCTCCAGGGTCACCTTCTCGAGGAACGCCTTCTCGTCTTGAGGCTTTTCCTTGCGCTGCGCCCTGGTGTCGTCGACGAACTTGCGAATGGCGGTCAACTGCGCCTGCTGCGCCTGGATGTCGATGCCCAACTGGAAGGCCGTCTTGTCGAGGGCGTCGATGGCCGCCTGAATGCGCTCCTTGCGCGCCTTGACCTGCTCGCTGGTGGTGGGCAGGGTCTCGATGCGCTTTCGCAGCTCGAGCTGCTTTTGCTTGAGCTCACCCAGTTGGCGCTTCTGCTCTCCGGTCATCTGCGCATCGACCACGACCTCTTCGATGCCGGTGAGCGCCCCCTCGGCGCGGGTCAGCGAGGTGTCGACGGCGTCGGCGCGCGTGTAGCCCTCTTGCAGCACGGGGAAGCTCTCCACGCCGCGTTCGTCGAGGGAGCGCAAGATGCGATCGGCGATGGCGCCCGACTCTTCGATGCCCTTGCGAGACGCGTCGAGGGCCGAGGTGATCTCGACTGCTTCGGCGACTTCTTGCCGGGTGCTCGCCCACTTGAGCGCCACCGGAGGAAGCAGACGGGTGACGTCGAGGGTCTTCTCGTTGCGCGCCAGCAGCTCGTCGAAATACTGCACGGGGTCTTTGTTGACGGTCAGCAGCGCATCGATCTCATCGCGCACCGGAGAGTACGTGTTGATGACCTGGGTGTAGGTGTCGATGGCCTCGTCGTACTTCTGCAGCTTCTGGAGCAGGGTGCCCTGCAGAATCTTCGCTTCGGGGGCGAGCACGGAATCTTCAGCCACCAACAGCAACACTTCGGTCGCGTTCTTGGCGCGCTCGAGTTCGCCCTTGCGCACGTAGCACCAGGCGATCTCGTACAACGAGTCGGGGAAGCTGTCGGAAGCCTGGCCGATGCGCGCGTAGCGATCGATCGCGTCGTCGTACTTGCCGACCTCGAAGTAGACCCGGCCCATGGAGAGCTCGGCGAGCTCCTTCACGGCGCGTTCTTTGTCGTCGCGGGCCTGGCCCTGGGTCACGGCGAGAAACTGGGCGAGCGCCTGATCCCACTGCTTGAGCCGCACGTAGCCGACGCCGATGAAGTAGGCCGACTGCACGTGGAAGGGGCCGCTCTGATCGAAGGCGAGCGTTTGAAAGATCGCGCGGCTGCGCTCGACGCGCTCCTCGATGGGGAGATCCTGGCGGCGGAACATCCACTTCGCGTAGACGTAGGTCAGCTCGGGCGGCAGCGCGCCACCCGACAGGCCCCGCGCCTGGTTGATGTACTCGTCGATGCCCGTGAACTCGTTGAGGCGGCCGGCGATCTCGAGGTAGCGCGCGAGCGCTTCTTTGTAGTGCCCCGCACGCAGCGCCAGCAGCTGGCGCAGATAGAGGCGCGAACCCAGGTAGTTCTTCTGCATGTACAGCGAGTCGGCCAGGTAGAAGAGGGCGTCGGCGAAGCGCGGGCCCTTCTGGAAGTCTTTGTTGGCCACCAGGTCGTAAAAGAGGACCGCGGCCGTCGCGTAGTCGTTGAGCAGGTACTGAATTTCGCCGTCGGAAAAACGCTGCAGGCGAGCGGCCTCGTCAGAGGTCTCTTCGCGCAGGGTGTACTGCTTTTCGACCAGCTCGATGTTGTTGCGGGCGACCTCGACCGTGCGAGCGACTTCTTCGACCTGAGCCTGAAGCTCCGCTGCAGACGGCTTGCCACGTTGGGCCTGCGCTGGCCCCCCAGCACACAGCACGATGAAGATGATCCAGCGGGTCATGGCATCGGTGACGACAGCGTCACTTCGTCTCGGTCGAGGGGGGAGAACCGGCCTGGTCTCCACTCTGTTTGGTGGCCTGATCTTTGGTCGACGAGATGTCGTAGCGGATCGCGGGCTTGTCCTTGATGTCAGAGGTGATGCCGCCCTTCTCGAAGCCCACCACCTTCACCGTCGTCGCCTTGCCTGCCTCTGCATTGAACGTCTGGTTCGACTGCAACTTGAACTTGTAGCCCTCGAGGTAGCTGAAGATGCCGTAGCCATGACCGCGGTAGACCATGCGCACGGCGATCTGATGGTTGCCCGGCACGATGCGGCCGTTGAAGATCTCGAACTCTTCGCGCTTGTCGAGGTCGCCCGCCGCGTCGACCTTGGTGAAGATGGGGGCGCCATCGAGCGCGTAGGCGACCGACTCGAGGATGAACTGAGCGCCCATCTCGTTGCGGTGAAAGATGACGGCGCGTGCGCCGCTGGAAAGATCGCCACCGAGCACCGTTTCCTGCAGCAGCAGCAGGCGGGCCTTGGTGCGGAAGATCTTCTCTTTCAGGTCGACCACCTGCTCTTCGAGCGTCTTGACCCGGGTGGTGAACGCTTCGTCAGCGGTCTGCGCTGATTCAGCAGTCGGCGCTGCCGCAGTGGCCGTACCGCCATCCTGAGCCCAGGCCGCGCCCGCAATGATGAACAGCACGACAGCCGAGCGGATCCCCCACCGCTTCATCTTACTGTCCGCCCTTCTTGAGCTCGGTGAGCACGAGCTTCGCGACGTCTTTGAGCGTGTCGAACACGCCCACGCCGGTCGGCGCGACCGCCTGGCGCTCGGTGACGTTTCGGGGGTTGAGCACCTTGCGCAGCTCTTCCACCGGAACCGCGTTGGGGAGGTCGCGCTTGTTGTACTGCATCACGAAGGGGACCTTATCGAGGTCGTAACCCTGTTCCTTCAAGTTGATGCGCAGGTTGTCGAGCGACTCGATGTTCGCCTCCATGCGCTCGACCTGGGAGTCGGCCACGAACACGACCCCGTCGACCCCCTTGAGGATCAGCTTGCGGCTCGCGTCGTAGAAGACCTGGCCCGGCACCGTGTAGAGGTGGAAGCGCGTCTTGAAGCCGCGAATTTCACCCAACGAGAGCGGCAGGAAGTCGAAGAAGAGGGTGCGATCAGTCTCGGTCGAAAGGGAGATGAGCTTGCCCTTCGTCTCGGGATTGGTCTTGTTGTAGATGTACTGAAGATTCGTCGTCTTCCCGCACAAGCCGGGGCCGTAGTAGACGATCTTGCAGTTGATCTCGCGGCTTGAGTAGTTGATGAAGGACATGGTCGCGGGGCTGCCTTACTCGCTAAAGAGGTTGTCGATGTCGGCGTCGGAGATCTCGGCGAACGGCGAGCCGGCTCCGGGGACCGCGGCACGTGCCGCCAGCGCCGCGAAGACCTTCTCGAGCTCGTCGGAGGCCTTCTTGATGCGGAGGCGTACGAGACCCAGCGAGGTGCGGTTGTCGAAGATGACCACCAGCACCACCCGGCCTCCCACCAACGTCATGTAGAGCGAGTCTCTGGCGCCCTCATGGAACTGGTTGGGAAACTCGTTCTCTCCGATGAGCTTCGCCAGACCGCCCATCGCCGCCACGTTGCCGGCAGTAAGGGAGGCCAACGACGTCGTGTCGATGTTGTGCGTCTGGCCAGCCGCAGAGATCAGCTGACCGTTCTTATCGACGAGAAAGACCACCTTCGCGTTTGCGTCCTTCGTGAGTCGGTCGCACACCGCGTTAATCCGGTGGAACTCCTCTTCGTACATCACCAGCGGCGTGGCCATGAGGTGGAGGTGCTCCTGTCAAACGGTTGCGAGTTCCTATCAGAGGGTACACGGTTGTGCACTCTTTCGAATCCAGAAACCACCGTGGTGTCAGGGGGCTGGTCTTCTGTGGGCCAGGGCGCTGGTGTCGGTGACTGGGGGGACAGCGGTCATTTTCTCGTTGCACCTCGGCGGAAGGGTTAGTCTCCCTGCCGTGCATCGGAACGTCGTCGCCTGCGCGGTGATCTGGCTGCTCCCCATCAGCGCTCTGGCCCAGAACTCAGTCACGGGGTCGGCCCTGCGTCCACAATGGACTGACGACCAGGCCCAGGTGCGGCTGCGGTACGGGGTGGCGGTGCGAAACGGCACCGAGAACGATTCGGGCCCCGGCCTGAGCTACTCCGGGGTCAGCCCCAACGATCTCGCCTTGACCGGTTGGCTCTGGTTTCTGCTGAGCGACCACCTCGGCTTGACCGCGGGTCTGCAGCGGGAAGCCTTCAGCCTGCTCGACAACGGCGCCACGGTGACCTCGGGCGCCTTGATGCGCGCCCACGTGGGCCCCACGGGGCGGGTGCGGCTGGGGCCCGTGCGCCTGGAGGCCGCGGCCTCGTACAGCTTTCAGCAACTGCCGGTGTTCGGCACGGTGGCCGTGCCTGCTTTTTCCACGGTGCAACGTCACGGCGTCTTGTTGGCAGCGCGCGGCCTGGTGGATCTGGGGCCCGTCACCCTCGAAGGCCGCTTCGAATATCCCCTGGCCATCGCGAACGTGGGCCGCGCGGTGAACTCGCAAGGTCTGGGGGCCGGTGGCGGCGTTCGGGTGCAGCTCTTTCGCACCGGTTTCCTGAAATGGGGGCTGCTGGCCGAAGCGCAGTGGCACAGCGACGCGCTGACCACCACCGAGCCGGCCACGCCTTTGAGCGCGGCGCAGAGCGTGGTGCGGGCGGGCCTGGCGCTCGACCTCCAGTGGAAGGATCCGAAGCTCGAGACTGAAACGTTGGCCCGCACGGGCGGCCTGAAGATTTTGGTGCGCGGCGAACAAGGTCCGCTCGCGGGCGTGAAGGTCTCCATCACCGGAGGTCCCAGCCGGCGCGACGGGGTCACGGGCGCCGATGGTTCAGTGATGCTGGCAGAGGTCGAACCCGGAGAACTGGTCGCCTCGGCTTCCTTGCCCGGCTACGTCTCGAGCGAATCGAAGGTCAGCCTCGGCGCGGGTGAAGATCGCGCGGTCGAGCTGGTGCTGGACCAGGAAAAGCCGAAGCTCGGCGGTCTCTCCATCAAGGTGGTGTCGTTCGAGGCCGCAGCACCGGTGGCCGCCCGTGTCGAGCTGAACGGCAAGACCACCTCGACGAGCGCCGCGGGTGCGCTGATGCTCGAAGGCCTCCCGCCCGGGCCGCTCTCGGTCAAGGTCACCGCGCCCGGCTTCACGCCCGGTGAAGAGGCCGCCTCCGTGGTGGCGGGTACGGTGAGCGAGCTGACGGTGACGCTGGTGCCCGAGAAGAAGCGGGTTCCGGCGACCTTGCGTGGGCAGGTGCGCAGCGCGCGGGGGGGCAAGCCCGTCGTCGCGCAGCTGGAAATCAGGGAGCTCAAGCAGACCATCGCAGCGGATGAGGACGGTTCGTTCTCGCTGCAAATCCCCGGTGGGAAGTACACGGTGCGCATCACGGCGGCCCGTTTCGTCACCCAGACGAAGACAGTCTCCGTGCGGGATGGGGATCAGGCTATTCTCAACGTGGATCTCGCTCCGAAGTGAACGCCCGTCGCGCTCTGCTGGTGTGTGCCCTCGGGGCCTTTGCGGCGTGCGGGGGCGATCCGCCCGCCAAACCGGCCGTGGTCGATTCGGGCCCTCCTGCCGCTCCCCAGAAGAAGAGCCTGGGTCAGCTCGAAGCACCCCAAGGCGCGGTCACCCTCGAGCGTGAGGGCAAGACCCGGCCTGCGACGGCAGAAGCCCTCTTCCCCGGCGACGTCCTCGAGACGGGTGAAGACAGCTCGGCGCAGCTGCGCTTCTCTGGCGACCGGGTGGTCGAGTTGGGCGCTGAAGGCCGGTACGAGCTGGGGCTCGACGGCTCGGGCGTGATGTTGAACGTCGCGCGCGGGCTCGTGCTGACGCGCGTCAAGCCCACGGCCGGCAAGGCGGGA